>DATERS010000021.1:0-153267 GCA_035271365.1 Thiopseudomonas sp. | reverse complement strand
GTGTTGTGACATAAGGCCAAACTTCAGAGCGTAAACTGATGCTGCGCTCTGAAGTTGATTGACTGGCTAATCTTACAGATTAGGTGTCCAAGTCATACCTAACAGTACTGTGAAGCGGTCTTCACGGTAACCGTAGTTTTCGCCACCGTAGTTATACATGGCACGTGTATAACCTTTATCAAAGATATTGGCTAAACGTAGATCAATACCTAGATCTTGCGTTGCCTGCCAGTTACCACGTAAATCCATGGTGCCAAAGCCCGCAATCTTCACGTTATTATTGGCATCGCTGAAACTTTTACTGGCAACACGCCAAGTACCACCTACAGCAAACGCACCTAACTGCTTATCCAAGTCATAACTTAGAGTACGTTTAGCCACTCGAGGCAATTGGTGACCATTTTTACGTTCACGAGGATCGATCAAGCTGAGATTCAAAGAACCTTGCGCATCAAATAATTCGTGCTGTAGAGACGCTTCAAAACCATTCATACGTGCCTGTACGTTTTTCAGCTCATTATTTCCCTGATACTGAATTTGATCACGTATTTTATTTTGATAAATCGAAGTCTCTAAAAGGACGGTATCCGCTAACTGGCTACGCAACTGTAATTCATAACTTTTCGACTTTTCAGCCTTTAAATTTGAATTACCATACATTGGGTAATATAAGTCATTAAAGGTCGGCGCTCTAAAGCCTTCTGCATAGGACAGAATAAACTCATTGGCTTGGCCTACTGGCAAACTTACAGCAGCATTCCAAGTATTCTCACTACCAAACTGCTGGTTTTTATCATGACGTAAACCAAGCTCTGTGCCGAAGATGTCACCTTTATAGCTGTGCTGAATAAAAGCAGCCTGATTCCAACGGCTATCTTTCTCAAAGTCTTCAGTACTGCGTAATTTATCTTTAGTGTAATCAACACCGGCCAAGACACTATGCTGTTCATCAATAGCAAATGTATTTAACCACGCAGCAGAGTCGCGATAGGTATCAAAATCATCCCGTCCCGCAAACAGCTTATCGTAGGAACTGCCTTTATCCTCACTATGACCCAGCTCTACACGACTGCTTAGTTGCTCACTCGCCTGAAACTCAGCAAATACAGATGTACTACTCACAGCATATTCATCATAAGGCTGCGCAGCAAAACTGGTAAAGGTATTCATATCAAAGCGACCAAACGGATTATCGTATTCCGTTTTACCACGTTGATCTAATACGTTAATACCCGCACTCAACTGCTCGTTAAATGCATGCGACAAGCTAAAGCTAATGGCTTTATTACGATAGGCATCATGGTCTGCGTCTGAACTGTATGATGTGTTAGTACGGTCAAACCCGGTCATTTCATCAAGGCTAGCACTGAGGTTAAAACGCGTATCTTGATCACCGCCAGAAATACCAGCACTGCGCTCCCACACACCTTTATTACCTGCGGCGACACGCATACGACCTTGTAAACCTTCACCCGCGCTACGACGAGTAAAGATCTGAATCACACCACCAATTGCATCAGAACCATAGACTGCAGAACGCGCGCCACGCAGTACTTCTACACGCTCAATCTGCTCTAAGTTTAGGTGCTGCAGACTCGCACCACCTGATGAAGCAGAACCAACGCGGATGCCATCGATCAGGACCAAAGACTGTGCTGTTTTAGTACCACGAATAAATACACCTGTCGTACTGCCACGCCCACCTGACTGCTGAATCTGTACACCTGGTACACGCGTCAACAAATCAGCCACATTCACCGGCTGCAAACGATCAATATCAGCACGGGTAAATACAGTGACAGCGGCGGTAGAGTCTTTACGATCTTCAGCGGTACGGTTTGCAGTAATAACAGTGTCAGAAAGCTTGAGAGCTTCTTCAGTTTTGTCAGCGGCATACAAGTTCGCTGCTGGTAGCAATGCTACTGCAAATGCGAGGCGGGACAATTTCATTGGGGTAGATCCTCAAAATAGAAAAAACTTTTGAGGAGGGCACAAACAAGCGCTTGCGCCCAAACAACAGGCGGCACTTGACGGTGAAGCCCTCCGCAACACCAGTCGAAATCTATAAGGCAGGTCTACGGGCTGACGAATATTTGCTCACCTTCCCAGCTTAAGAGCCAGTGGTTATTGAACAAACTCGCGCATTATTTTAATGCGCATCGTGTACCGTTGCGGGGGCAGCGTAAGTCGATTATCACCGCTTAACTTCCCTTTTCAGGCTGGCATAACCAGCGCACCTTACAGAATCAAAGTGCGCGCACAATAGACCCACCAACCCAAAGGGTCAAGTCTTAGAGAAATCAGCCACGACAATTAATGTGTAAAAAGTTCCAAAAATAGAGACAAATTCTTTATGGGTGAGCTATTTTTAGCAAAACATACACACTGATGGGTGCTGAAATAGAGCGGTCGCCGGCATGGCCAGCTCCTACCCTAGGGCGCTGGCTTACTGGAGAATCAGCAGGTATTTAGGCTAAGCGCTGCTGTACTGCGTGCAAGATACCTGCAGCATCCAGTCCACATTCAGTTAGCATTTGCGCAGGCTGCGCATGTTCGACATAGCTATCAGGCAAACCTAATTGCAACAGCGGAACATTGAGTTGCGTGGCAGATAAAAACTCACCCACTGCGCTGCCAGCACCGCCCATCACGGCGTTTTCTTCGATGGTTACAAATAGCGTGTGATTCTGAGCTAAGCGCTTAATTAGGGCCTCGTCTAATGGCTTCACAAAACGCATATCGACTACGCTTGCATCCAACTGCTCTGCTGCTTGTAAAGCCGCGGCCAATTGCACACCAAACACCAAGAACGCCACGCCCTGACCTTCACGACGCACAACGCCCTGACCTAGCGGCACAGCCTCTAGACTCGCACTGATCTCAGCATTGGGGCCAGTACCGCGTGGATAACGCACTGCAGCAGGGCCCACATGGTGATAACCGGTATTCAATAACAAGCGTAATTCATTTTCATCACTGGGCGTCATCACCACCATATTGGGGATGCAACGCAGGTAGGACAGATCAAAACTACCCGCATGGGTCGGGCCATCTTCACCGACTAAACCAGCGCGATCCACAGCAAATAGTACGTCCAGATTTTGCACCGCCACATCATGAATCAACTGATCATAAGCACGCTGCAAAAACGTTGAATAAATCGCCACGACAGGCTTGGCACCTTCACAGGCCATGCCGGCCGCTAAGGTCACTGCATGCTGCTCAGCAATCGCCACATCAAAGTAACGCGTTGGATACTGCTCGCTAAAAGCAATCATATCCGCGCCTTCTTTCATTGCAGGAGTAATGCCCAGCAAACGCTCATCCTGCGCGGCCATATCACAGAGCCACTGACCAAACACACGCGAATAGCGCGGTCCACTCGGCTGACTCGGCGCAGAGGCCTTTTTAGTCATGGCATGGTAAGCAATCGGATCCTGCTCGGCTGGCGCAAAGCCTTTACCTTTTTTGGTTACCACATGCAAAAACTGCGGGCCTTCCAGCTCACGCATATTGCGCAAAGTGGCCAGCAGCGTGGGTAAATCATGCCCATCAATCGGACCAATATAATTCCAGCCCAACTCTTCAAACATAATGCCCGGCGCCAACATACCTTTGGCATGCTCTTCGGTTTTACGCGCAATCTCCCATGCACCTGGTAAACGTGAGAGGATTTTCTTACTGCCCTCACGCATGGTGGAATAGGTGCGACTGGTCAGAATCTTGGCTAAGTGATTGGACAAACCACCCACGTTATTGGAGATCGACATATCGTTGTCATTGAGAATCACCAGCATATCAGCCCCCGTCTCCGGGGCATGGTTAAGCGCTTCAAACGCCATACCGGCAGTCATTGCGCCGTCACCAATCACCGCAACGCTTTTACGCTTGCTACCTTGTAACTTGGCTGCAATCGCCATACCTAAAGCTGCACTGATCGAAGTACTTGAATGCCCTACACCAAAGGTGTCGTATTCACTTTCACAACGACGCGGAAAGGCAGACAGCCCATCTTTCTGGCGAATACTGAGCATTTGCTCACGACGACCCGTCAGTATTTTATGCGGATAGGCTTGATGGCCGACATCCCACACTAAACGGTCATCGGGCGTATCAAACACATAGTGCAGCGCTAAGGTCAGCTCAACCACGCCTAGACCCGCGGCAAAATGCCCGCCGGTCTGGCCAACGCTCCATAAAAGAAATAAACGCAGCTCATCCGCTAATGTGACCAGTTCAGCCTCAGACAACAGACGTAACTCTGTTGGCGTTAGCGCACGATCTAACAGTGGCGTCATGGGGCGTTCAGTAGGAATTTCATGAAAAGTCGTAGGCATTGATTATGTCGCGTTAATTCATCAGGATGATTCAGTTTACCTCAAAGTCCACCAAGTCCACAGTGCCGTACTCGGTAATCGGGGATTTAGCCGCTGTATATCGATTTTTTAATCATCCTCAGCCTGATAAATGGTGCATTTCTGCTAAAGTAGTGCGACGTTTTACAGCACTTTAAAAGTGCACATTACTGAACAGGTCACTTTATGATTGCGAGCATGCTGTTAAATGAAACCACGCTTTTTTGGAGTTGGCTGTTATATGGCCCTATTCTCTTGTACGCGATCTGGCGCGCGCCGTGGGTGGAACTGTTCAGCGACAACCGTCGTCAACATCTGTTGTTTGGCACTGTTTTTGTGCTGTGTATTCTATGGTTGGTACGTCGCGACTTCCCCAGTGGTTTATCCTTCCACTTTATCGGCATGACTGCAGTCACACTACTATTGGACTGGCCGCTGGCGATACTGGCAGGCTTTATCGCACAACTGGCCTTACTGGCATTGGGTAAACAAGAACTCAGCGTCTTGGGTGTTAATGGCATGCTGCTGATTATACTGCCCGTATTCATCGCTCACTGCTGCGCCAGAGCCATTGAGCGTTTACAGCCTGAAAACCTGTTTATGTATATCTTTTTTTCCGGTTTCTTCCCCGCAGCACTGACCGCGGCTCTATGTATTATTAGCGGCACACTGCTGTTATGGAGCAGTGGTATTTATGAGCTGCCCTCCGAGTTTGGAGATTTTCTCGGCATGATATTGCTGGTCTCTTTTCCAGAAGCTTTTATTAACGGTATGGCAGTCACCGCTTTTGTTGTATTCAAACCCGAATGGCTGGAAACTTTTAATTACAGTCGCTATTTACAAGCACCCTGGAAAGATGAGTCTAACCAATAGAATTAGAGCAAACAGCCTACATTTTTGCTAACCTAACACGTTATTTTTAAAGCATAGGATTGGGCGATGAAACTTTTGGTAACCGGTGGCGCTGGCTTTATTGGCTCTGCAGTGATTCGCCATATTATGACGCACACGCAAGACTCAGTAGTGAACGTCGATAAGCTGACCTACGCTGGCAATCTTGAGTCTCTGGCCCACGTCAGTGGTAACCCGCGCTACTGCTTTGCTCAGGTGGATATTTGTGATCGTGCGGCACTCGATCAAGTCTTTGCCGAGCATCAGCCCGACGCAGTGATGCATCTAGCTGCGGAATCCCATGTTGACCGCTCCATTGATGGCCCTGCTGAGTTTATTCAAACCAACATTGTCGGAACTTACCAGTTACTGGAAGCTGCGCGAGCGTATTGGAACGGTTTAGACGAGCAACGCAAACAGGCGTTTCGCTTTCACCATATCAGCACTGATGAAGTCTACGGCGACCTGCCACATCCAAATGATGTGCCCGCTCAAACCTCCGTAGGAGCTGGTCATGCCTGCGACAACAGTCTGCCGCTGTTCACCGAGCACACTTCATACGCTCCAAGCTCTCCCTATAGTGCAAGTAAAGCAAGCTCTGACCACCTCGTCCGCGCATGGCAACGCACCTACGGCCTACCCATATTAGTCACCAACTGCTCCAACAATTACGGCCCTTATCATTTCCCGGAAAAACTGATTCCGCTGGTGATTCTCAATGCCCTAGAAGGCAAACCCCTACCGATTTATGGCGCAGGCGATCAGATTCGTGATTGGCTGTATGTTGAAGACCACGCTCGTGCACTTTATACAGTGGTGTGCGAAGGCCAGGTTGGTGAAGCCTACAATATTGGCGGACATAACGAGAAGCAAAATATTGATGTGGTGCGCGCTATTTGTACGCTTTTAGATGAGCTCGCACCTGCCTCAGCACGTAATCTTAAAATGGCTGATGGCCAAGCATTAGTCAGCTACAGCAGCTTACTGACCCATGTCGCAGACCGTCCGGGACATGATCGCCGCTATGCGATTGATGCCAGCAAAATAGCCAAAGAACTGGGCTGGATGCCCGCTGAAACCTTTGAGTCAGGCCTTAGAAAAACCGTACAGTGGTATCTCGACAATCAAACTTGGTGCCAGCGCGTACAAGATGGCAGCTATCAACGCGAACGCTTAGGAGTTCAGTAATGAGCACGCATTCAACAAAAGGTATTATCTTAGCCGGCGGTTCGGGTTCACGCTTACACCCCATTACTTTAGGTGTGTCAAAACAGCTCTTACCTATTTATGACAAGCCGATGATTTATTATCCATTATCGGTTTTAATGCTGGCTGGTATTCGAGAAATTTTAATTATTTCCACCCCTGAAGACTTGCCTAACTTTAAAAAACTGTTGGGCGACGGCAGTCAATTTGGCATTGCACTGAGCTACGCCGAACAGCCCTCCCCTGACGGTTTAGCACAGGCCTTTATTATCGGCGAAGACTTTATTGCTGATAGCAATGTCTGCCTCATTCTCGGCGACAATATCTTTTACGGTTATGGTTTTACCGGCATGCTTAAGCAAGCGGTTGAACAACGTAGCGGCGCCACTGTATTTGGCTACCATGTCACTGACCCTGAGCGCTTTGGTGTAGTTGAATTTGCAGACAATGGTCAAGCCCTGTCCATTGAAGAAAAGCCCAGCCAACCCAAATCAAACTATGCGGTAACTGGCCTGTACTTTTACGACAATGACGTGATTGAAATCGCCAAACACGTGCAGCCTTCTGCGCGTGGCGAATTAGAAATCACTGATATTAATAACGCTTATTTACAACGCGGCGATTTACAGGTTGCGGTGCTTGGGCGCGGTTTTGCTTGGCTGGATACAGGTACCCATGACTCACTGATGGAAGCAGGCCATTACGTACAAACCATTGAAACTCGCCAAGGCTTAAAAGTTGCCTGTCTTGAAGAAATTGCCTACCGCCATGGCTGGCTCAATCAAAAACAACTGCGCGAGTGCGGTGAAGCACTGAGTAAAACAGGCTATGGCCAATATTTATTGCGCCTGGCTAACGAAAACTCTTCTGCACACAATTAACAATAGAGTGATTTCAAATGAAAATAACCACAACCGCATTGCCCGGTGTTTTAATTATTGAACCTAAAGCCTTCGGTGATGCGCGCGGCTTTTTTTTAGAAACCTTCCAAAGCGAGCGCTATGCCAGCGCCGGTATCACCTTGCCTTTTGTGCAAGACAATCATTCTCGCTCACAGCAGGGTGTTCTAAGAGGCCTACACCTGCAGCGTAGCCGCCCACAAGGCAAGCTAGTGAGTGTCAGCCGCGGTTCTGTATTTGATGTCGCCGTTGACATCGATCCACAATCAGCGACCTTTGGCGAATATGTTGGCGTTGAACTGAATGACGACAACCACCTGCAACTGTGGATACCACCTGGCTATGCACACGGTTTTTGTGTACTCAGTGATATCGCCGACTTTCAATACAAATGCACAGACTTTTATGACCCAGCAGATGAAGCCGGCATTATCTGGAATGACCCTGATGTGAATATCGCTTGGCCTATCCATACACCACTGCTATCAGCTAAAGACCAGAAGTTACCGCACCTACGCGACTTAAAATAAAAAACCGACACACAGGTCGGTTTTTTATAATTCTCTAATGCCAATCCGGTTCACCGGTTTGGCATCACATATCGTTATTACACCGAGTAAGGGTGGCGTAATACGATAGTTTCGTTACGGTCAGGACCGGTTGAGACGATATCAATCGGCGCACCAATTAATTGTTCAATACGCTCAACGTACGCACGTGCATTGGCTGGCAACTGCTCAAGAGTCGTCGCACCAATGGTGGATTCGCTCCAACCTGGCATTTCTTCGTATACAGGTACTAAACCTACGTAGCTGTCTGCATCAGTCGGTGCTTCAATTTCTTCACCGGCAGCATTTTTGTAAGCCACACAGATTTTCACTGTTTCTAAACCGTCCAGTACGTCCAGTTTAGTTAGGCAGATACCTGAGATGCTGTTGATTTCTGAAGTGCGACGCAAAATCACCGCATCAAACCAACCACAACGACGCGCACGACCGGTAGTTGAACCGAACTCATGGCCTTTCTCAGCCAAGTACGCACCGGTCTCATCAAACAGCTCAGTTGGGAATGGACCCGCACCGACACGTGTGGTGTACGCCTTGGTAATACCCAAGATGTAGTCCAAATACAGCGGACCAAAACCTGAACCCGTCGCGGTACCACCAGCAGTCGTGCTTGAACTGGTTACGTACGGATAGGTACCGTGGTCGATATCCAGTAACGAGCCTTGTGCACCTTCAAACATAATGCGCGCGCCTTGCTTACGCAGGGTGTGCAGACGTGCAGTCACGTCGATCATTAGTGGTTTGAGGATTTCAGCGTAGCTGAGTGCGTCGTCTAAAGTTTTTTGGTAATCAATCGGCTCAACTTTATAGAAATGCTCAAGCATAAAGTTGTGCTGCTCTAACACTTCACGCAACTTGTCAGCAAAACGCTCAGCGTTAAATAAGTCACCAATACGCAAACCACGACGGGCAACTTTATCTTCGTAGGCTGGACCAATACCGCGACCCGTCGTACCAATTTTACCTTCGCTACGTGATGCTTCACGCGCTTGGTCTAATGCGACGTGGTAAGGAAGGATCAGAGTACAGGCTGGGCTGATGCGTAAACGCTCACGCACGGGTACACCTTTCTCTTCCAGCTTAGTGATTTCGCGCATCAGTGCATCCGGTGCAACAACAACACCGTTACCGATCAAGCACTCAACGTTTTCACGCAAAATACCGGATGGAATCAGGTGCAGTACAGTTTTTTCACCGTCAATCACTAAGGTGTGACCTGCGTTATGGCCACCTTGGAAGCGGACAACAGCAGCAGCTTGATCAGTCAATAAATCAACGATCTTGCCTTTGCCCTCATCACCCCATTGAGTGCCTAAAACGACAACATTTTTACCCATAACCTTTGCCCTCTTCGCGCAAATAGGAGGTCGGTATGACCGACGAAACGTGACCGCAAATGCGGCGTAAACTTATAGAGGCTGAACCTGCCAGCCTGAAGAATTCTGTACCAACTGACGATCACACTGGGCTTGCGCAGCATCGCTAACAGACTGACCTGGCAGTGCCTGAACAACACGCTGGCCTTCTGTACGCAACTCACTTATCGCTTGCCATAAATCAGCTTGCGCACCCACTGGAGCCCAAATACCATGACTCAAGACGACTTCTTTGCGCTGACCTAAGTTAACCAAGGCTTTTAAATCCGTTGAAAAACCTGTCGCTGGACGCGCACGACCAAAGACCGCGCCAATATCATCATAACGTCCGCCTTGCGCGATAGACTGACCCACGCCCGGTACAAACGCAGCGAAGACCACACCCGTATGGTAGTGGTAACCGCGCAACTCACCTAAGTCAAAATAGAACGGTAAGTGCGGGTAGCGCACAATCAAGGCGTCAGCAATCACAATCAGCTGATCCAGTGCGGCTAAGACACCACTCGGAGCTGCAGCCAACACTGTTTTTGCATGATCCAGTACTTCACGCCCACCACATAGATGGCTCAACTGATTGAGCATAGTGGCTAAATCAGTGGGCAATTGCGCGGTTAAAGCAGCGACTTCATCCACGGCTTTACGTTGCAGCGCATCAAAAATTTGTGCTTCAAGATCTGTAGATAACCCAGCCGCTTTAGCTAAACCACGATACACACCGACATGGCCTAAATCCATATGGATATCAGCAATTTCAGCCTGCTCAAGCGTCGCCAGCATCAAGCTGATCACTTCAATATCAGCCGCTGGGCTGGCATCACCAAACAACTCAGCACCGAGCTGAATTGGGCTGCGCGAGCGCGATAAAGAACGTGGACGTGCATGCACAACACTGCCGGCATAACACAGACGCGAAGGACCTTCACGACGCAAACTGTGCGCATCCATACGTGCGACTTGCGGGGTAATATCCGCGCGAAAGCCCATGAGAAGGCCTGATTGCGGGTCGGTCACTTTAAAGGTACGCAGGTCGAGCTTCTGGCCCGCACCTGTTAATAATGATTCCAGAAACTCAATATGTGGCGTGACTACAAACTCATAGCCCCACGCTTTAAACATATCCAGTACCTGGCGACGAGATGCTTCAACCTGCGCCGCTTGCTGCGGCAATACTTCTTCGATGCCGTCTGGCAGCAGCCAGCGCTCTACCGTTGCCATTGCGCCTTTCCTCATTGTAAATACAGTAGCCTGTTGGGCATTTTGCATGACCACAGGCGCAAAAAAGCCGGGAGTTTCCCGGCTGCCGCATGATACCACAGATTATTCTATGCATGCCTCTAGCTTTTCTATACTGCTTATCAAGCCAAGCATTTAACTGGGCTTAAGCAGCACGCACTATCCTGATGATAGCGCGTGCACACTCTATAAGCTTAAGGCTTTACTTGTTCCATATACTTGAAAAAATCGTTATCAGGTGACAACACCATGATATCGCTTTTATCAGCAAAGCTTTCACGATACGCCATTAAGCTACGGTGGAACGCATAGAACTCTTGATCCACACCATAGGCTTTAGCATAAATCGCTGTCGCTTTTGCATCACCCTCACCTCGAATCTCTTCAGCTTCGCGGTAGGCTTCAGCCAATAAAACACGGCGTTGACGATCTGCGTCTGCACGAATACCTTCAGCCAGCTCTTTACCTTTAGCGCGGTGTTCACGAGCTTCACGAGCACGTTCTGAACTCATACGCTCAAACACACTGAGGTTCACTTCTTTAGGTAAATCAATGGCTTTAACACGCACATCAATCACTTCAATACCCAACTCTTTACGCGCCATGCGATCTAGAGATGCAGTGATATCCGCCATTAACTCATCACGTTGACCACTGACCACTTCATGCAGAGTACGCTTACCAAACTGGTCACGCAAACCGGCTTCTAAACGACGCGCTAAACGCTCATCAGCAACCTGTTTAAGACCTGAGGTTGCGGTGTAATAACGATCAGCATCAGCCACACGCCACTTCGCAAATGCATCAACCATCACTGCTTTCTTCTCCAGCGTTAGAAAACGCTGAGTCGGTGCATCAAGGGTCAATAAGCGCGCATCAAAGGTACGTACTTGGTTAACGTAAGGTATTTTCACATGCAGACCCGGCTGCACGTTCGCTTGCTCTACCTTACCGAATTGCAACAGTACCGCTCGCTCTGTTTGCTGAACAATATAAAAACTGTTCCAAGCAACCAAACCCAGTACTGCCACGATAATTAGAAAAAATGTCGATTTATTGCTCATTAACGGTTACCTCTGGCGCGTAAGTCACGAGTCAGCGCATCGCTACCTATACGGACACTGCTGTCCACAGGGTTTGCACCCTCTGCAGAGTCAGACGATCTCTGTGATGTCGTCGTGCGCCCTTCAAGCATTTTATCCAGCGGCAAATACAGCATGCTGTTTTGACCTTGATCACCGGTTAACAATACTTTACTGGTGTTGCTGAACACTTCTTGCATGGTTTCTAAATACAAGCGCTGACGTGTAACTTCAGGCGCTTTGCGGTATTCAGTGACCAGTTTAGTAAAGCGATCCGCCTCACCCTCAGCACGCGAGATGGTTTCATCACGGTAACCGTTGGCTTCTTCACGTAGACGTTGCGCCTGACCACGAGCTTCTGGAACTACACCATTGGCATAGGTTTCAGCTTGGTTTTTCTCACGCTGTTCGTCTTCACGGGCACGAATCACATCATCAAAGGATTCTTGTACTTCACGTGGTGCTTGAGCATTCTGCACGTTCACCTGAGTCACGGTAATACCGGTACGGTAGGTATCCAAGAAACGCTGGAGACGCTCTTTCACTTCAACAGCCAAGACCTCACGACCTTCTGTTAGAACCTGGTCCATTGCAGTAGAACCTACAACGTGACGCAACGCACTTTCAGTAGCGTGCTGCAAACTCATTTCTGGCGCATCAACGTTCAGCACAAAGTCTTGCAAGTTGTTGATTTTATACTGCACGGTCAATGGTACTTCGATGATATTTTCATCTTCAGTTAGCATTGGACCTTGGCGCGTATAAGCACGTTCGCGAGTGACGTTCTGCTCATATTTACGATCCATTGGCGGGAAGTAAATATTCAAACCTGGGCCCACTGTTTCATGGTATTTACCCAAACGTAAGATCACGGCCTGTTCTTGCTCATCAAGCGAGTAAACGGCTGTGTAAACCCACATCGCAGCCAGCGCAGCTAAGACAAGAGCAATCAGGCCGAAACCACCACCGGAACCTTTTGATCCAGGTTTTTTCTTTCCGCCAAACAAGCTGTTTAGATTGTCCTGCAGTTTACGGAGGGCTTCATCAAGATCAGGTGGTCCTTGTTTTTTGCCACCGCCTTTGCGGTCGCCCCAAGGATCCTGATTATTTGAGTTACCACCCGGCTCATTCCACGCCATAGTGTTCTCCATCTATTTGAAAGGCAAAATGCACATTAAAAATGCACTATATTATATTTAATGAACGCGCTAAGTGCAGCATCAGCTGGTGAATTTAGCGTGATCAGTGGTGAGTATACTGTGCAAAAAACTCAGCAGCGCTGATCCCTTCACGGCTCAATAGTTGATCGAGCTCCATTTTTGCCACGCGCAATGTTAATACGCTAGCGCCATCCTCAGTATGGGTTTCCTGCTGGACAGCGTTCAAGTCAAACAGTTTGCCACGTAAACGGCTGTGCTGCTGTGAAAGTCGCACTGTAGCAATATATATTTCGTCTTCCAACAGTTCTGCAATCGCTTGCTGTAATAACTCAATACCTTGCTGTTCTTGAGCCGACAGCCACACCCGCACAGGTCTACCCTGTTCATCACGCTGGATATGCGGATCTACATTATCAAGCAAGTCGATTTTGTTGTAGACCTCAAGCATCGGTACATCATCGGCTTCAATCTCTTGCAACACTTTGTGCACCTGCTTGATTTGCTCATCGCGCTCAGGCGACTGCGCATCAATCACATGCAACAAAAGATCAGCATTAGCCGACTCTTCTAATGTCGCGCGAAAGGCTTCAACGAGTTTGTGTGGCAAATGACGGATAAAGCCCACCGTATCGGCCAGTGTCACTGCACCTAGCTTCGGTATTTCGACACGTCGAACAGTAGGGTCCAAAGTGGCAAATAACTGATCAGCAGCAAAAACTTTCGACTCAGTCAGTAAATTAAACAGTGTTGATTTGCCGGTATTGGTATAACCGACTAAGGACACGCCCGGTATTTCTGCACGCTGACGACTGCGACGCGCGAGTTGACGCTGATTGCGCACTTTTTCCAGACGGTTTTTAATTTGCTTAACACGTACGCGCAGTAAGCGGCGGTCGGATTCAAGCTGAGTTTCACCCGGCCCACGCAAACCAATGCCACCCAACTGACCACTCAGATCAGTACGGCTACCGACAAGGCGGCTGGCAATATGGTCCAACTGCGCTAACTCAACCTGCAGCTTACCTTCATAGGTTTGCGCACGTTGAGCGAAAATATCTAAAATCAAACCCACGCGATCCAGCACACGGCACTCTATGGCACGCTCTAGATTGCGTTCCTGGCTGGGTGTTAAGGCATGATTAAAAATCACTAAATCAGCTTGCTCGGCAATCACCAACTGGCGCAGTTCTTCAACTTTACCTGAGCCAATTAAAAAACGGGCTGTTGGTTGATGCCGAGACACACTGACAAAGCTTGCAATAACAGCACCGGCTGATACGACAAGCTCTTGGAATTCATAAGGATCTTCTCGAACCTCAGGTGCATGGCCATCAAGATGCACAAGAATGGCGCGTTCACTCGGGTTTTCAGCGATCAAATTTTTCTCCAACTAATCGTTACCTACATCGTCATTCGCATCATCTTCGTTTGGCAGGCGCACAGGGCGGCCTGGAACAACGGTAGAGATAGCGTGTTTATAAACCATTTGACTGACAGTATTTTTCAGCAGAATCACAAACTGATCAAATGATTCAATTTGCCCTTGCAATTTAATACCATTAACCAAATAAATAGAAACCGGTACGCGCTCTTTGCGTAAGAGGTTTAAGTAAGGGTCTTGTAGCGTGTGCCCTTTTGACATGTGGTGTACTCCATTCAATAAAATAAAAATCTGTCTGCCGTATCAGCATCGACAAATAAAATAACAACTCAGTTAACTCTATATGGAGAGTTGTTCTAGTCTTTTCAAGGTCTGTGGCAGCGTGTCACAGGACAAACTGTCTAACCATTGCACATCTGCCCAGCTTCGCAACCACGTAAACTGTCGTTTTGCCAACTGACGCGTAGCTATAATGCCGCGCTCAATCATTTCATCGTAGGTGTAATCACCTTGCAAATAGGCCCACGCTTGGCGATAGCCTACAGCGCGTATAGAGGGTAAATCTGCATGCAAATCACCCCGCTGCCAGAGTGCTTCAACCTCAGCAAGAAAACCTTGTTCTAGCATTAACTGAAAACGCCGAGCAATACGCTCATGCAAAACACTGCGTTGCTGCGGAGCAATCGCAAATGTGGCGACATTATACGGCAAATGACCACTATTAGATGCCTGTTTTTGTAACGCTTGATGTGCACGATGCTCAGTCATGCTTTGCCCGCTGACCCGCCACACCTCTAAAGCACGCATAATACGCTGAGGGTCATTAGGGTGAATCCGCTCTGCGGAGACGGGGTCAACCTGCTCCAATTCAGCATGCAAAGCAGCCCAACCCTCAGTTGCTGCTTGTTGTTCAAGTGCAGCACGCATCTGCGGATCAGCAGCCGGCATCGAAGCCAAACCATCCGTTAACGCCTTGTAATACAGCATGGTGCCGCCTACCAGCAACGGAATACGCCCGCGCGCAGTGATATCCGCCATAGCTGCCAGCGCATCCTCTCGAAACTGCGCTGCAGAATAGTTTTGTGCAGGATCAATGATATCGACAAGATGGTGTGGATAAGCCTGCAAAATTTCCGAACTAGGCTTAGCGCTGCCAATATCCATACCGCGATAAATCAGCGCCGAGTCGACACTGATAATTTCACAGGGCAACTCGCGCGCTAATTGCAGCGCTAAATCAGTTTTCCCTGACGCTGTCGGCCCCATCAAAAAAATGGCCGGTGGCAAACTTTTTATCACAACACTCCCCTTTTAACTCAGCACAGCAATCAATATTGCGAACTACACCCTACCGATTGCTGCAACTCAGCAAACAGAATGCTCAATTTAGTATGCGAACAGCTGACCCACTGCCGGATCGTTAAATACACGCTGCAAGGCTTCGCCCAATACTGAACTGACCCACTCATTATTCTTCTGCTCATTCGGCGCTGAAGCATAACCTTGAGTTAAAGTTGCCGCATAACGACCGCTATAACGACGCGTGCCATTAACCGCTTCAAGCGTATACACCGCTTGCAGTTTGGCTTCTTTAGATAATGGGTTCTTCTCTATCGCTTTATAGCTTAGTTCGGTCAACGTTAACGTCAACTGAGCATTGCCGACACCTTGTGACATCGGCGTAAAGCCCATCATACGTACAGCTGCATCAGTTTCGGCTTGTAAGCGCGGTAAAAAAGAAGCACCACTGACACTGATCACACTAGAATTAGCATACAAGCCACCGCGCGTGCCAATAATTGGTGAAGATCGAGCATCGCGAACCAGTACGGTCACTGGCTGCCCCTGCCCGACTTTAGCCACCTGTCCAGTAAAACGTGGTTCAGGCTGCAAGTGTTGAGGACTCAGTCCGCAACCTGTTAAAACGCCAGCCAAAAGAACAGCTGCACCCACCATCAAATAACGCGACATAGTATTGATTCCTTAAAATATAACCTAATGCATTCAAGTTTAACCAAGCTGTAGACTATTGCACAGCACAAAGCAGTGCACAGACAAATACTTGATTTACAACCAGTATTTCCTTACAAAATCATGTAAATTAATGAAGTTATACGACCTTTCGACTAAAGAATTTTTACACTGATGATCGTTTTTTATAATTTCATCGTTATAATTGTCAACCAACTATGTACAGCACTCTCTGATTGACGCTTTAACACTGCGTTTCTACAACGCTAAGCTCTAAAGCTCAGAGGCTACTAAGTGCCCTATTGAATGGCGCATAAGCTTACGTTGAATGATTATCCTATTGCACGTTTTTTGTGCATCATTCACGCGCAGTTTGTGCGTTGACGGTAAAAGCATTTTTAAAGATCCGCTACTCCAAAAGATGGCGGGAAACGGTTTCACAACTTCACAAGAGTGTGGCAAGCAATGAATAGTTTGGCGTTTACAGTTCCATGCACCAACAGTCCTCCCCCTTGCAGCGGTTAAAGCATTGACTATTTCGCAATAATCGACCCCTACATTAGCGAGCTACAGCTGTAACTGTACCGCTCAAAGCTGCATTTTGGAGACATACTGATGGCACAAGATAATCAAGCAGACCTGGATGTAATGTTGGTAGGAGCCGGCATTATGAGTTCAACATTAGCAGTCATGCTAAAAGAACTGGACCCCAGCCTTCGCTTAGAAATTGTTGAACAAATGGAAGATGGAGCTATGGAAAGCTCAAACCCATGGAATAATGCGGGCACTGGACACGCCGGCCTCTGTGAACTCAACTACACTCCGCAAGCCAAAGATGGCTCGATTGATATTAGCAAAGCTATTAATATCAATGCGATGTTTGAAGAGTCCAAGCAATTTTGGGCGCACCTTGTTGAATCAGGCACCTTTGGCGATCCTGCAACCTTTGTTCACTCGGTACCGCACTTAAGCTTTGTCGAAGGCCAAGAGAATGTCGCTTTCTTGGAAAAACGTGCTGAGTTGCTCAAAGCTCACCACGCTTTTGAAAAGATCGAGTTCACTACAGACAAAAGTCGCATGGCACAATGGCTGCCACTGATGATGGCTGAGCGCAAAGATGACGAAGAAATCGCTGCAACTCATATTGCTAACGGTACTGACGTTAACTTTGGTGAACTGACCCGCCAACTGTTGAGCTATTTTGATCAGCAAGACAACAGCACAATCAGCTACAAACATAAAGTTGTTGGCCTAAAACGCTGCCCACAGGGCTGGCAGGTCAGCATGAAAAATCTAAACACTGGTGCTAAGCGCACTGTAACCACACGTTTTGTCTTCTTAGGTGCCGGTGGCGCAGCTCTGCCCTTACTGCAAAAATCAGGCATTCCTGAAGGTAAAGGCTACGGTGGCTTCCCTGTCAGTGGTCAATGGTTACGTTGCGACAAACCCGAAGTGGTTGAGCAACACCAAGCTAAGGTGTACAGCCTCGCAGCTGTCGGCTCACCACCCATGTCAGTACCACACTTAGACACTCGTGTGATTGATGGTAAGAAATCATTATTGTTTGGCCCTTATGCTGGTTTCACTACGAAATTCTTAAAGCACGGCTCCTTCTTAGACCTGCCTTTATCAGTCCGCCTCAGTAACATCTGGCCCATGATGGCAGTCGGTCGCGATAATATGGACCTGACCCGCTACTTAATCAGCGAAGTCAGACAGACCATGGAGCAACGCTTAGACTCATTACGCCGTTTCTACCCGCAACTTGATCCTGCCGACTGGAAGCTGGAAATCGCTGGCCAACGCGTGCAGATCATCAAAAAAGATGCGAAGAAAGGTGGTGTTCTACAGTTCGGTACCGAACTGGTCAGCTCTGCCGACGGTTCTTTAGCAGCCTTGCTGGGTGCCTCACCGGGTGCTTCAGTGACTGTATCCATTATGCTTGACCTGCTCAAGCGCTGCTTCCCAGAACAAAGCGCCTCTGCAGAGTGGAAGGAAAAACTTGCAACTATTTTCCCCGCACCACTGAAAGAACTGGAAACTAACGCTGAACTGTATCGCACCACGCAAGAACGCTCCGACATCTTGTTGAAGTTGCGTTAACCCATAAAAAATGCCCGCTGATCAGCGGGCATTTTTGTATGCAGTCAGTACCTTTTAAAAATATCTTTGAGCGCTGCTATCAGTCTCTAAAGTTATTAAACTGCACCGGCATACCTAATTCTTTGCTACGCAGCAAGGCCATGGCTTCTTGCAAGTCATCACGTTTTTTACCCGTGACTCGCACTTGCTCACCCTGAATCGATGCCTGCACTTTAAGTTTGGCTTCTTTAATTGTTGTCACAATTTTCTTCGCCAGCTCTTTATCAATACCTTCGCGCAGCTCGATCTCTTGTTTAACCACTTTGCCTGACCCGTATGAATCTTTGTACTCAAGACACTGCACATCAATTTTACGTTTGATCAAGGCCAGCTTGACGATTTCAATTAACTGATCCAGCATAAAATCTGCATCTGCAGTCAAGCTGATGGTTTTATCTTTAAACTCAATTTCTGCCTTACCACGCAAATCAAAACGACGCTCAAGCTCCTTGGCTGCGTTATCCATTGCGTTAGTGACTTCATGCGTATCAAGCTCTGAAACAACATCAAATGAGGGCATTGTGATCCTCCAAAATTACTCTACATTGAAATAAAAACACTTTAATGACTCGGTTTGGCAAGAGCACTTGCCATTGTCATAGACGACTGGGTATAAAGAACCATACTTTATTTAAATACCCAGATCCCTGCAATGAACAAACAACACCCCAACCCATACCTCAATCGTTTGGCTGCAGATGATGCCAAGTTTTTGCCTGCCATGATAGTTTGCACAGCATTGCCAGCTGATTATACAGGCATATGCGTTAGTTATAGCGCGACAAGCACATGAGCACTTGGCATATTCTTGGCGCTGGCAGTTTGGGCTGTTTATGGGCTGCGCGCTTAGCGGCAGCGCAGCACACTGTACATTTAATTTTACGTGAGCACGCAGCCATAGCGCGCTATCAACAAACGCTCGGTGTGGGTCTGAGCGATGCTCAGCGCAAACATACAGAGTACTATCCCGTCAGCGCCCAATTAGCCACTGAACCACAGCCCATTGACTACTTACTGCTCGCCTGCAAAGCCTATGATGCCCAAGCAGCCATCAGCCAAGTCGCGCACAGACTTAGCAAAGATAGTCTGGTGATCCTGCTGCAAAATGGTCTTGGTAGCCAGCAAGCCATACAAAACATGCTACCCGATAGTCGTTGTATTGCCGCATCCAGCACAGAAGCGGCCTATTTAACTCAGCCTTTCCACTCAGTTTTTGCTGGACAAGGACAAACCTGGCTTGGTGATTTACAACAGGTCAAACAATCTGAGCCTGAGCATTTACTAGCGCTATGTAACACTGCTGCTATTCCTTGCCAATGGACAGCACAGATCGAGCATTATTTATGGCGTAAATTAGCCATCAACTGCGTGATCAATCCAATGACCGTCATTTACGACTGTCAGAACGGTGAGCTGGCTGATCATCCTCAGCAGGTTAATACTTTATGTGCTGAGCTAGAGCAATTGCTCTGTCACGCAGGTCAGCCGCAGGCCGCAGAAGGTTTATCGGAGCAAGTCTGGACAGTGATTGAAAAAACAGCCGCCAACTCATCGTCGATGCGCCAGGATGTATTAAATCGTCGCCGCACTGAAATCAGCTATATCACTGGTTTTGCTTGTGCACAGAGCCTCGCGTTAGAATGCCACACACCCGCCCTGCATCAGTTGCATCAGCAGCTACAAGATAGATTACACTCGCACGGGCTACCGACTTTTTAGATTCACTTGCATACGGAGACTGCACCGATGGGCTATCGCCTCAGTAAAATTTACACACGCACCGGTGATGATGGACACACTGGACTGGCTGACGGCCGCCGCGTCAACAAAAGCCACCCACGCATTGAAGCCATTGGCGCTCTGGATGAGTTCAATAGCCAGCTGGGTTTGCTCTTAGCTGAGTTACAAGATCAGCTCGAAAAGTTTGCACAACTGCAAGAAGTAATCGATGTATTAGCACCTTGTCAGCACCGTATTTTTGATATGGGCGGCGAACTGGCCATGCCTGAGTATCAAGCCTTGCACGCCAATGAGATTACGCGCATCGAAGCAACCATTGACGGATGGAATGTGCTGGTTGGCCCGCTGAAAGAATTTATCTTACCTGGCGGTTCACGCTTAATTGCTCAAGCACACATCTGCCGCAGCAGCGCACGTAACGCTGAACGCCGTTGTGAAGCCTTGCATAGCAGCGAAGCTTTACGTCCAGAAATGCTTGGTTATATTAACCGTTTATCTGACTTACTCTTTGTTGCCGCACGTTTAATTGCTCAATACCAAGGGTGTGCAGAGATTCACTGGCAAGCGGCAGAAAAACCACTATAACGCCTGTGGCCAAAAGCCACGTATTCCAGCCACGCCTTGTCCACCGATACGGCGTGCCTGCTCAGTGTCTTGCTCGGTTAAACCACCGAGCAAAAACACCGGCGCATTAAACTCCAGCAATAAATCTTCGGCAGCATCCCAACCTAAAGCAGGTGCTCCGGGGTGTGTTTGTGTGGGCAAGATCGGCGATAAGGTGACAAAATCCACTTGTAATTCAGCCGCCATTTTTAGCTCTGCTGCATCGTGACATGAGGCGGCCAATAAACGACCCTGCGTAAGCGGTCGCTGTTGACCGGCCAACTCGCGCAATTGCTGCGCAGTTAAATGCCAGCCCGCATCAGCAAACTCAGCCTGCCACGCTAAATCACCTTTCAACATCAACTGCGCACGCCCTGCACACAGCGCCTGTAGACGCCGCGCAAGGGTTTTGTACTCAGCCTCAGCTAAGTGTGAGGCTCGCAACTGTAATAGCTCACAGCCTGCCGCGAGCGCTTGCTCGCAACCGCTATAAAGCTGCTCAACGCTCAACTGCTCTGGAGTGATCAGATAACGCTGCGGTAATTGTGCTGCAGTGACAATGGTGCGATTGGCTGCTGGAAACTGATAATTCGCTAAGTTATGGGCAGCAACCCAACGTACGTCTTGCCCTTCAGCACCATGCGCTTGTCCAGTAAAACTCGACACTTCATAGACATCCAATAGCACATGCAGGTCAGGGTAATCGTGACGTACCTGAATCAGTGGCTGGGGGTTATCAATGATAATCCCCAGCTCCTCATGCAGTTCACGCGCCAGTGCTTGCTGCGGGTTTTCGCCGACTTCACATTTGCCTCCGGGAAATTCCCAGAGGCCACCCATATGTTTGTCACTGGGACGCAGCGCCAGCAGAATCTCCTGCTGGGCATTACGAATCACCGCTGCCACTACATGCACACGTTTGCTCATCAACACTCACCTAACAACGCTCAATATCTGTTTCAAGTTTTAAGAACGGTATTCCGCATTGATACGCACATATTCATGGGATAAGTCAGTGGTCCAAATGGTTTCTTTACAGCCGCCACGCTCCAATTCAATACGAATCAGAATTTCCGCTTGCTGCATCACCGCGGCACCCTGCTCTTCGGTATAGGCTTGCGCTCGTCCACCTCGGGCAACAATGCACACATCATCCAAGTACACATTGACCTGCTCAGTGTCTAAATCTTTAATCCCAGCATAACCAATCGCGGCAACAATACGTCCCCAGTTTGGATCAGAGGCAAATAAAGCTGTTTTGATCAATGGCGAGTGAGCCACAGCATAAGCAACGTCGAGACATTCTTGCTGATTGGCACCGCCATGCACTTGCACCGTCACAAACTTAGTCGCGCCTTCACCGTCACGCACAATGGCTTGCGCTAGTTGCATCGCTACTTGATTCACCGCAGCACGCAAGGCGTTATATAACTCGCCTTCAGCTTGAGTAATGGGCTCTAGGCCGGCCTGACCAGTCGCGACGAGAATGCACGAGTCGTTGGTTGAGGTATCGCCATCAATAGTGATGCGGTTAAAGGATTTATTCGCCGCATCGTGCAGAATATTTTGCAAAATATCCTGATTCACAGTCGCATCAGTCGCCATATAACCCAGCATCGTGGCCATATTCGGGCGAATCATCCCAGCGCCTTTACTGATACCGGTGACAGTCACAGTCACGCCATCGTGCTGAAACTGCACACTAGCGCCTTTAGGCAAGGTGTCGGTGGTCATAATACCTTCACCGGCAACCGCCCAATTTCCTACACTCAAGTCCGCCAGTGCGGCTGGCAATGCTGCGTTGATTTTATCAACCGGCAACGGCTCGCCAATCACACCCGTAGAGAATGGTAAAATTTGCTCAACTGGGCAACCGACCAACTCTGCTAAATGCTCACACACCGCATTAGCCGCCTG
Organism: Thiopseudomonas sp.; assembly: GCA_035271365.1. Classification (GTDB taxonomy): domain Bacteria; phylum Pseudomonadota; class Gammaproteobacteria; order Pseudomonadales; family Pseudomonadaceae; genus Denitrificimonas. Next base: position 130,745 of record DATERS010000021.1, on the reverse strand, counting down.
TAAGCCCTGCTCGCCTGTGGCTGCGTTGGCATTACCGGTATTGGTAACAAGGTAGCGCGGGGAAGATTGCATACGTTGCTTGCACAGAATAACCGGCGCGGCACAAAATGCATTTTGCGTATAGACACCCGCAACACTACTGCCTTCAGCACAGCGCATTACAACAACATCACGGCGGCCTGGTTTTTTAATACCGGCGCTGGCAATACCTAACTCAAAGCCTGCAACTGGATGCATTACTGGTAAATCACCTAAACCAACCGCCATAACAATTCTCCCGCTGATTAAATGCGCTCTGCGCTAAAACAAACGCCGCACACAGAACACTTCTGGTACGGCGTAAAGCTATAACAATGTACCACTTTAAAATCTTAAAGCGGCGCTAAACCCTTAACTGATTCGACCGCAGCAATGTTTATATTTTTTACCTGAACCACAGACACACGACTCATTGCGACCAATTTTCGGCTCATGACGCACTGGCGCCGCTGCAATAGGATCTGCTGCAGGTGCGTCTTCTTGTGCACCCTCAACACCGGCAACATCGTCATGCTGGAACTGCATGCTTTGCGCTAATTCTTGTGCTTGCTGACGTAAACGAGCTTCTTCTTGCTCTGGATCTTCTTGGCGAATCTGTACGTTAGATAACACACGAATCGCGTCACGCTTAATCGAATCGAGCAAATCACGGAACAAGTTAAACGACTCGCGCTTGTACTCTTGCTTCGGGTTCTTTTGCGCATAACCACGTAAGTGAATACCGTGACGCAAGTGATCCATCGCTGATAAGTGCTCTTTCCACAAATCATCCAGCACACGTAAAATAATTTGCTTCTCAAAACTACGTAAACCTTCAGCACCCACTAAGGTTTCTTTTTCTGTATAGGCAGCAACGACTTGCTGTCCAATACGCTCACGCAAAGCATCTTCGTGCAAGCTATCGTCTGCATCCAACCACTGCTGAACCGGTAATTGCGTACCAAAATCTTCTGCCAGTGATTGCTCTAGCTCTGCGATATTCCACTGCTCAGGCAATGACTGTGGCGGAATAAACTGATCTAGGGTACTGGCAAGTACTTCATGTCTAAACTCAGCAACAACATCTCCAACATCATCAGAGGTCAGTAAGCTATTGCGCATATGGTAGATCACTTTACGCTGCTCATTAGCCACGTCATCATATTCAAGTAACTGCTTACGCATATCAAAGTTACGACCTTCAACTTTGCGCTGCGCTTTTTCAATCGCGTTACTCACCATACGGTGCTCAATGGCTTCGCCTTCTTTCATACCTAAGGCTTTCATAAAGTTTTTGACGCGGTCTGAAGCAAAGATACGCATCAGACTGTCTTCCAGCGACAAGTAGAAACGGGTTGATCCCGGGTCACCTTGACGACCGGAACGGCCACGCAACTGGTTATCAATACGTCGTGATTCGTGACGCTCAGTGGCAATCACATGCAAACCACCGGCTTCAATCACCTGCTGATGGCTCTTTTGCCATGCTGCTTTAATCTCAGCCACTTGTGCATCACTTGGATTATCGAGCGTGGCTACTTCTGCTTCCCAGCTACCGCCCAGTACAATATCTGTACCGCGACCGGCCATATTGGTGGCAATGGTGATAGCGCCAGGACGTCCAGCTTGAGCAATAATGTCGGCTTCTAAGTCGTGATGCTTAGCATTGAGAACTTTATGCTCAATACCTTCAGCAGTCAGAACGGTTGACACATGCTCCGAGCTTTCAATCGACGCGGTACCCACTAATACTGGACGACCTTGCTCTTGGCACTCACGAATATCTGCGATAATAGCCTTATATTTTTCAGGCTGAGTTAAGAACACTAAATCGTTAAAGTCTTTACGCGCCACGGCACGGTGGGTTGGAATAACTGTGACATCTAAGCCGTAAATCTGACGAAATTCAAAGGCTTCCGTATCAGCAGTACCTGTCATACCTGAGAGCTTTTCGTATAAACGGAAATAGTTCTGGAATGTAGTTGAAGCTAAGGTTTGGCTTTCTGGCTGAATATGCACGCCTTCTTTCGCTTCAATCGCCTGATGCAGGCCTTCTGATAAGCGACGACCTTGCATGGTACGTCCAGTGTGCTCATCGACTAGCACCACTTGATCGCCTTGCACAATATATTCAACGTTGCGGTTAAATAAAGTATGCGCACGTAAACCCGCGTTCACGTGAGTCAACAAGCTTAAGTTACTGGCAGAATACAACGATTCGTTTTCAGCCAATAAACCCAGCTCGGTCAGTTTCTCTTCAATGTACTGGTGACCGGCCTCATTAAGCTCAACCTGACGCGCTTGCTCATCAATGCTGTAATGCCCTTCTTCCAGCACTTCTTCAGTTTCTTTATCTTCCAGTTGACGTTTCAGCGTAGGAATAATCAGATTGATTTTTTTATACAGCTCAGAGCTATCTTCAGCCTGTCCTGAAATAATCAGTGGTGTGCGCGCTTCATCAATTAAGATGGAGTCCACCTCATCAATCACCGCAAAATGTAATTCGCGCTGGAATTTTTCTTCAACACTGAACGCCATATTATCGCGCAAATAGTCAAAGCCAAATTCGTTGTTGGTACCGTAGGTAATATCACAGGCATAGGCCGCACGCTTTTCATTTGGATCTTGAAAAGGTACAACGACACCCACAGATAACCCTAAGAACTCATACAGAGGACGCATCCAGTTCGCATCACGACGAGCAAGATAGTCGTTGACTGTAACCACATGCACACCTTTAGCAGGCAAGGCATTGAGGTACACAGCCAAGGTAGCCACCAAGGTTTTACCCTCACCAGTACGCATTTCAGCAATTTTGCCTTCATGCAGGGTTTGACCACCGATCAACTGCACATCAAAGTGGCGCATACCCATCACGCGCTTACCGGCTTCACGAGCCACAGCAAAAGCTTCTGGCAAGAGTTTATTCAGGCTTTCACCACCTGCTAAACGCTCACGAAACTCATTGGTTTTAGCTTGTAATTGCTCATCCGATAGAGCCACCATTTGCTCTTCAAACGTATTAACGATAGCAACCGTTTTATACATACGTTTGACATCACGGTCGTTTTTACTACCAAGAAGTTTTCTGAATAAAGGCGCAAACATAATTAATAACGCTTCCATTTTTGGGGGGGTGAAGGCGCGTAAGACATACTGTACTCACCCGCACAAAAAATTCATTCTACCCTTATTTACAACTGAATAAAGTAACCTTAGTCAACAAGTCAGGGTATGGGGTCACTCAAAATAAGACGCTCAACACAACCGCAGTTTTTTTGTGAGCTATACTAATACGTAACATTGTACTGCATTGAGCCTATTTCAAGCCTACTTTGCTAAAAACTATAGACCAATGCGCGACAGAACTTGCTTTTTTGAGGTCAATAATGAGCTACCGCCCGATTAAAGCGCAAAAAACAACCCGCGTATTACAAAGCAGTATATCTTTACAACGCTTAGTGGCGCGTGCTCAAGCCACTGATCACTTACAACATCTGCTCAATCAATTTTTACAACCTGCAGCACGTGAACACTGTCTTTTGGCCAGCTACCAAGCTGGCACCATGACCTTAATTATCAGCAATGGACACTGGGCCACACGCCTACGCTATCAACAAAAGCGCTTACTGGAACAACTGCGAGGCTTAGCTGAATTTAGTGATATCTCACGTATTCAGCTCAAGGTACGTCCACCCATGCAGAACGAACAACCTATCAAGCGCAGTATTGAGCTGTCAGAGCAAGCCGGTCAGACCATCCAAGACAGCGCAGACGGCACGCAAAACTCAGCCCTGCGTGAAGCATTAGAGCGCTTAGCTCAGCATGCCAAAAAGCGTCAATAGGCCGTATTACAGACCCTTAACCGCATAGATGCCTGCGGCGTTACGCCAGTAACCTTTATAGTCCATACCGTAACCAAAAATATAGCGGTCTTCACAATGCAAACCAAAAAAGTCCGCCTTTAAGCCTGGACGGGCTTTGCGATCGTGCAGTTTATCCATCAGTACAGCAGTGTGTACTTTACTTGCACCGGCGCCCTGACAAAATTCGACAATTGCAGCCAAAGTGTGACCTTCATCTAGAATATCATCAACAATCAGGACTTCTCGATCCATTAACGACACTTCAGGCTTGGCCTTCCAAAACAACTCGCCCCCGCTGATTTCATTACGGTAACGACTGGCATGCAGATACGACTGTTCTAATGGAAAAGTTAACTTGGTCAGCAATTTTCCCATAAAAATTAAGCCACCATTCATCACACAAAAAACAACCGGATTGCTCGTACTCAGCTGCTGATTAATCTGTTCAGCAACACGATCAATCGCCGCCTCAACCTCTTGGGCAGTAAATAAAGTGTCGGCTTCGTCCATTATTTGTTGGATATGCTTCAGATCAACAGTCATCACAGGGCTCTTTGTTAAGTCATTAAAGCGCAAAAGGTACTGCGACAAACCGCTGAGAGCAAGTTTTATGGATAAACAAAGTGCCGTCTTATCCGGTTTCATTTAATCTAAGCGCCTACTCTCTTGATCTTGGAGCCGCTTATGTCCGCTAATGAAATTCGTCACCCTCTGATTCGCCATAAACTGGGTTTAATGCGTCGAGCTGATATCAGCACCAAACACTTTCGCGAGCTAGCTCAAGAACTTGGCACATTACTGACCTATGAAGCCACCAAGGACTTACCTTTAGAAACCCACTCCATTGAGGGCTGGAGTGGCGCAGTTGAAGTTGAGAAAATTGCTGGCAAAAAAATCACTGTAGTACCGATTTTACGCGCGGGCATTGGCATGCTTGAAGGCGTACTCAGTCTGCTGCCCAGCGCTAAAGTCAGTGCTGTTGGTGTAGTACGCAATGAAAGCACTCTTGAAGCACATACTTACTTAGAAAAACTTGCACCTGATATGCCCGCGCGCTTGTCGCTGATTATTGACCCTATGCTGGCTACCGGCAACTCAATGATTGCTACTATTGATCTGCTTAAAAAAGCCGGCTGTAAAGAAATTCGCGCCATGGTATTAGTGGCTGCACCCGAAGGTATTCAAGCGGTGAATGCCGCTCACCCTGATGTCGCTATTTATACCGCTGCGATTGACCAAGGTTTAGACAGCAACAGCTATATCGTGCCGGGCTTGGGTGATGCCGGCGATAAGATTTTCGGCACTAAGCAAAAGGAGAGTTAACTGATGCTCTCTCATCCTGTTGAGCCGGCTTGGCGGCAAGCTTTAGTCGGGGCGCAAATGCTCTTTGTAGCCTTCGGCGCGCTGGTACTGATGCCACTGATTACCGGGATGGATCCCAACGTTGCGCTCTTTACTGCAGGCCTTGGCACGCTGGTATTCCAACTGGTGACTCAACGCCAAGTACCGGTTTTTGTGGCCTCAAGCTTTGCCTTTATTGCACCTATTTTGTATGCAAAAACCAACTTTGGTTTGCCTGCGGTATTAGGGGCAATTATGGCGTCTGGTCTGGTCTATGTGCTGCTGAGCGGGGTTGTACGCTTAAAAGGTACAGGCTTTATCGACAGGCTACTGCCGCCTGTGGTTATCGCTCCGGTGATTATGAGTATTGGCCTGGCCTTATCACCGGTGGCAGTGAATATGGCTATGGGTAAATCAGGTGACGGTACAACGCAATTGATTGCCTATCCTACCGCCATGATCATCTCCATGTCAGCTCTAGTCACTACCCTTGCAGTGGCCACCCTCGGCCGCGGCTTATTTCGTCTGATACCGATTTTGGCTGGAATTATTGTGGGTTGCACGCTCGCAATCATTTTAGGCGAAGTGAGTACTGAAGCAATAGCCCTTGCGCCGTGGTTTGCACTGCCAGCCTTTGTTGCTCCTGAGTTTCACCTTGGAGCTATTTTGTTTATGTTGCCGGTCGCCTTAGCGCCAGCCATTGAACATATTGGTGGTGTGATTGCCATCGGCACAGTCACTGGGCAGAACTATATTAAGCAACCGGGCTTACACCGCACCCTGCTGGGTGATGGTTTAGCGACCACAACCGCAGGCATGCTCGGCGGCCCACCTAATACCACTTACGCTGAAGTAACGGGTGCAGTGATGCTGACTAAAAATTACAATCCAATCATTATGACCTGGGCTGCCGTGTTTGCTATCGTGCTCGCCTTTATCGGTAAGTTCGGTGCCGCTTTACAAAGTATTCCAGTGCCGGTGATGGGTGGAATTCTATGCTTATTATTTGGCTCAATTGCTGTGGTTGGTTTAAACACACTGATCCGCAATCAAGTGGATCTCTCTGAAGCACGCAACCTGGTGATTGTCTCAGTCACCTTGGTGTTTGGTATTGGCGGTATGAGTATGGGCAGTGGTGATTTCACCCTGTCAGGTATTTCACTCTGCGCAGTGATCGCGCTACTGCTCAATATAATTCTGCCCGGTAATAAAGGCTGGAAAAGCACACTATCTGCAGAGGATGACAAGCTATCACCACCCCCAGCAAACGAATGATAGTCCAAGCTAAAACACTGTTTGGGCACTCTCAAAACACCAAAGTATAGTTAAAAAAAACCACCCATATAGGGTGGTTTAAAGTATTAGGGTAGACGTTAAACTGCTGCAGCTGGGCGCATATATGAAATAGGCGCTTGACTTGCATCTGCAAAGGTCACCACTTCCCAAGCATCAGGTTGCTCAAGCAGGGTTCTTAGCAGCAAGTTATTCAGTGCGTGACCGGATTTGTAGCCACGAAACTCACCAATCAAACTTTTGCCTAGCAAATACAAATCACCAATAGCATCAAGGATTTTATGCTTAACGAATTCATCTTCGTAACGAAGACCATCTTCATTCAGCACAGAAGTTTCATCAACAACAATGGCATTATCAACACTGCCACCTAAGGCAAGGTTGTTCGTACGCAGATATTCAATATCACGCATGAAACCAAAGGTGCGTGCACGGCTCACTTCTTTAACAAATGAAGTACTGGAAAAATCGACGCAGGCTGTTTGTGTTCGCCCCGCAAATACAGGGTGATCGAACTCAATTTCAAAGCCCACTTTAAAGCCTTCAAAAGGCACAAAAGTTGCGCGTTTCTCTCCGTCTTCAACTGTCAATTCCCGCAAAATACGGATAAATTGCTTTGGCGCATCCTGCTCTTCTAATCCAGCTGACTGAATCAAAAACACAAAAGGTCCAGCACTGCCATCCATAATGGGTACTTCAGGTGCCGAAAGCTCGACATAAGCGTTATCAATTCCCAAGCCTGCCATGGCCGATAACAGGTGTTCAACCGTGTCCACTTTAACGCCGTCTTTGACAAGCGTAGTCGACATGGTGGTTTCACCCACATTTTTTGCTAAAGCAGGTATTTCCACCATAGGATCTAAATCCATACGGCGAAATACAATACCCGTATCCACTGCTGCTGGGCGTAACGTCAGGTAAACTTTCTCGCCTGAGTGCAAGCCGATACCAGTGGCACGGATAATATTTTTCAAGGTGCGTTGTCTAATCATGACTTAGGCCGCTGCTATACTGGTTGCGAATAGGTTTCAATAATTGCCCGCATCTTAACAGATGCTGAACGAATAAAGAAATCCACTCGCTATTCCAAGAGGTATCAATCCGCCTGACGTCGTAAAAACGCGGGTATATCCAAGTAATCGATCTCTTCTTGGCTATTAGGTTTAACTGCTGGAAGAGCATTGTCGCGACGACGCTGGCCCGCTGGTGAATCGTACCGTGCGTAGTCCGTATCTGCTGGATCTTCAGCTGGCAAACGCACGGCTGCTGGGGCTCTGCTGCTTTTTGCTGGAGCAGCACTCTCCACAACTTTAGCAGGCTTCTCAGCACGCTCATTCAGACCAGTTACCACGACAGTGACATGCAGCTCATCACGCATATCAGGGTCAATGACGGTACCAACTTTAACCATAGCTTCATCGCAAGCAAAAGCCTCGATAATGCTGCCCACTTCTTCGTACTCACCCAAAGAAAGGTCAGGGCCGGCGGTAATATTCACTAAAATACCACGCGCACCGTGCAGTACTACATCTTCCAACAGTGGGTTACGCACAGCTTCTTCAGTCGCTTCACGTGCACGATTACTGCCTGTAGCAGAACCCGTACCCATCATCGCCATACCCATTTCGCTCATCACGGTTTTAACGTCAGCAAAGTCAACGTTAATCATACCCGGACGCTTAATGATGTCTGAAATACCACGTACAGCACCCGCCAAAACGTCATCTGCTTTAGCAAACGCAGAAAGCAAAGTGGCATCCTTACCCAAAATGGTCAGCAGTTTTTCGTTTGGAATAGTGATCAATGAATCAACATGCAAAGCTAACGCACGGATACCTTCATCAGCAATCTGTAAGCGACGACGACCTTCAAAAGGGAATGGACGCGTTACCACAGCCACAGTCAAAATACCCATTTCTTTAGCAACTTGAGCAATCACTGGAGCAGCACCGGTACCTGTACCGCCACCCATACCGGTGGTGATAAAGACCATATCAGTGCCCTGTAGCACTTCGGCAATGCGCTCACGATCTTCTTCTGCAGCTTTGCGTCCAACTTCAGGGTCAGTACCAGCACCCAGACCTTTGGTCAGGTTAGCGCCCAACTGCAATATAGTACGTGCAGTAATATCACGTAATGCTTGCGAGTCGGTGTTGGCACAAATAAACTCAACACCTTCAATGTTGCTGGCCACCATGTGATTAACGGCATTACCACCACCACCACCGACGCCAATGACCTTAATCACTGCATGCTGCGGAGTCTGTTCAACTAATTCAAACATAGATCTCTCCTACCCTTATAGTTATAGCCCAGCTTGCGCTGGTGTATTTAATTAAAACTGATTTTGTAGCCAGCGTTTAACTCGTATAAACACCGGTGACTTTTCTTCTGTTTGATTATAGCCAACACCCGGTACAATTGAACCGCCAGCTTGTTTACGTAATCCGTGGATCAACAAGCCAACCGCTGTTGAGTAAATTGGATTACGTATCACTTCATCAATACCTTTGACACCTTGAGGCGATCCTAAACGCACAGGCATATGGAAAATTTCTTCTGCCAGTTCGACTGCGCCTTCCATTTTCGCGGTGCCGCCCGTCAAAACAATACCTGCAGGGATCATATCCTCGTAGCCACTGCGACGTAACTCAGCAAGAATCAAACTAAATAATTCTTCATAACGCGGCTCAACCACCTCAGCTAAAGCTTGGCGTGATAGCTCGCGCGGAGCACGATCGCCGACACTGGGCACTTTAATCATTTCACCAGGACCGGCCAGCTTGGCCAAGGCACAGGCATAACGAACTTTAATTTCTTCGGCATACTGTGTTGGAGTACGCAATGCCATGGCAATATCATTGGTGACTTGATCACCGGCAATCGGGATCACAGCCGTATGGCGAATTGCGCCTTCAGTAAAGATGGCGATATCTGAAGTACCACCGCCAATATCAATCAAGCACACACCTAACTCTTGTTCATCTTCTGTCAATACCGCGCTTGCTGAGGCTAACTGCTCTAAGATAACGTCTTCTACAGCTAAGCCACAGCGGCTCACACATTTTTCAATATTCTGCGCTGCATTAATCGCACAACTGACCACATGCACGCGTGCTTCAAGACGCACACCTGACATGCCCAGCGGCTCACGTACACCTTCTTGATTATCAATAACATAATCTTGTGCCAATGTGTGCAAGACTTTTTGATCAGACGGAATAGCCACAGCTTGCGCAGCATCTAAAACACGCTCTAAGTCGGCACGACTGACTTCACCATCACGAATAGCAACAATACCATCGGAGTTTTGGCTGCGAATATGGCTGCCTGCAATACCCACAAATACAGAGTAAATATCACAATCCGCTACTTTTTGCGCTTCATCAATGGCACGCTGCAACGACTGTACTGTCGACTCAATATTAACCACCACACCCTTTTTTAAACCACGCACAGGGTGTGTACCTAAACCAATAATATTCAACTCACCATCAGGAGTGACTTCGGCCACCAACGCCACAACTTTGGAGGTACCTATATCAAGACCAACAATCATGTTGTGGTTATTTTCATGTGCCATTAACTCTCTCTCCTTCACTGCGCCACCACTGCTGTAGTTTCACTTTCTGTAGGGGCGTGCCAAGCCACGGCTAAACCGTTGGCATAACGCAAATCAACCCGCTCAATTTTATCAATCTGTTCTTTTAATTCTGCTTCATATACCACGGCAAAACGGCGCATTTTATCAACTAAATGATCACGCCCAAACAGTAATTGCAATCCTGTTTGCGTGGTTATAAACCAACTGCCTCGCTCACGCATTTCCAGCTGCTTAATCGAGTAACCCAAGGGTCGCAACGCCTGACTAAACATTAAATACTGGCGCATCACTCGAGCTTGCGTATCCTCAGGCCCTATCAGTTGCGGTAAATGGCCATACGCCTGCACATCCACCGCTGTAAACAAATAGCCTTGAGTACTCAATAACGCATCCTGCCCCCAGCGTGCCACGGGCAACTGCTCTTGAATAATCACTTGCAACTGATCAGGCCAAATACGACTGACTTCAGCATGTGCAATCCAAGGTAACTCATCTAACACTTTACGCACGGCCACAATATCGATAGAAAAAAACAATCCATCGCTATAAGGCATCAACTGTTTTTCAACTAAAAGCTGCTTGCTTGGCGTTAAATCCCCCAGCACACGCACTGTGGTAATCGTTGGATTAACATGGGGCTTTAACCACTGCCAACTCCGTTCAGCGTTCAGCGCTCCGGCAACAACAACAGCCAAAAAAATAACCAAACTAATTTTTGTCCAGTTCGGCTTAGGCCATTGCCACGACGCTTTCTGCGCAGCAGCACGACGCGCACCGCGTACAGGAGCTTGTCGCTTTGCCCCGCGCGGTGTACGTGTTGTGTGTTTTTGAGGTGCACTGCTCACAGTTTTAACCTCGTACCTGTAAAGTACCAGTCAAAATGGTTAATACCAAGGTATTAAAGTCTAAGCCTGCAGCGCGCGCAGCCATGGGTACTAAGCTATGATCGGTCATTCCAGGTACGGTATTAACCTCTAAAAACCAAAACTCACCTTGTCCATCCTGCATCACATCCGCACGACCCCAACCGGTTACTCCTAGCGTTTGACAAGCGCGTGCGGTTAAAGTGCGTAACTCTGCTTCTTTTTCTGGCGCTAAGCCACAGGGAATTTGATATTGGGTGTCATTGGATAAATATTTGGCTTCATAATCATAAAAAGCATGGCTGGTACCCAAACGAATCGGCGGTAACACCTCACCATTGAGCATCGCAATAGTGAACTCTGGACCTGAGATCCATTGCTCAACCAGCACTTGTGGATCAAACTGCCGTGCTTCGTGCCAAGCGGCTAATAAGGCGGCTAGATCATCCACCTTAGCCATACCAATACTTGAACCTTCATTTGCAGGCTTAACAATCAAAGGAAAACCCAGCTCTTTAGCAGCTTGCTGGCAATCCTCTTCACTGCTCAGCGCAGCATGGCGCGGCGTTGGTAAACCGACACTGTGCCAAATTTGCTTAGTGCGCAGCTTATCCATGGCCAACGCCGAAGCCAACACGCCGCTGCCGGTGTAAGGAATTCCAGCGCATTCAAGCAAACCCTGCACTGTACCGTCTTCGCCACCACGACCATGCAAAACAATAAAGGCGCGATCGATCTTCTGCTCACATAAACGCGCCAGTACATCATCACCGACATCGATACCAAACGCATCAACACCCGCTTGCTGCAAGGCCGCTAATACTGCGGCTCCCGATTGTAGTGATACTTCACGCTCAGCACTACGGCCACCGTACAGTACGGCAACACGACCGAATGCTTGAACATCAAAAACCTGACTCATCAGCGTATCTCCTCAGTGGCAGCAAATAACGGATGTTTGATTAAACTTGGAGCAATACCACCGACATCACCAGCACCTTGGCAGAGTAAAATATCACCCGGCTGCAGCAAAGGTTTTAACAATGGTGCAAGGTCAGTGCCGCGTTCAATATATAAAGGATCTAAACGGCCACGCTGACGAATACTGTGGCACAGCTGGCGACTGCCGGCACCCGGAATCGGCTCTTCACCGGCTGGGTAAACTTCGAGCAATAACAACAGATTGGTTTCACCGAGTACCTGGACAAAATCTTCATATAAATCACGAGTACGACTATAACGGTGCGGCTGATAAACCATGACTAAGCGACGATTGGGCCAACCATCATGGACAGCTTTAATCACTGCAGCGACTTCACTGGGATGATGACCGTAATCGTCCACCAGCATCACGCTGCCACCTTCAACTGGTAACTCACCGAACATTTGAAAGCGTCGACCGACTCCTTCAAAGCCCGATAATCCGGCAATAATAGCGCTATCAGCAATGCCTTCATCCGTTGCAATGGCAATGGTTGCCAAGGCATTTAGAACATTATGTTTACCTGGCATATTGACTGAGACAGGCAGAGGCTCACGACCTTTACGCAAAACAGTAAAGGATGTACGCATGCCATCTTGCGAGACATCAATGGCGCGCAGATCAGCATCATCTGAAAAGCCATAGGTTAGTATCGGCCGCTTAACTTGCTTAGCGATATCACGCACCGATGGATCATCAATACACAACACGGCTAAACCATAAAATGGCAAGTTATGTAAGAAATCAACAAAGGTCTTTTTCAGCTTATTAAAGTCGCCGCCATAGGTGCTCATATGGTCAGCATCAATATTAGTGACCACTGACACCATCGGCTGCAAATGCAGGAAGCTGGCATCACTTTCATCGGCTTCAGCGATTAAATAGCAACCACCGCCCAACTGAGCATTACTACCCGCCGCATTTAAACGCCCACCAATCACAAAGGTCGGATCTAAACCCGCCGCCGCGAACACCGACGCCAACAAACTTGTGGTGGTAGTTTTGCCATGTGTACCGGCCACAGCAATACCATGACGGTAGCGCATCAGTTCAGCCAACATCTCCGCACGCGGCACCACTGGAATACGACGCTCTAAACCACGCGCGACTTCAGGGTTACTCGGATTGATCGCGCTCGAGACCACAACTACATCAGCATGCTCAACGTTTTCAGCATGGTGACCAAAGACCACATGCACGCCAAGACTCTGCAAACGCTCAGTCACTGCCGTAGGATTTAAGTCTGAACCTGACACCTCATAACCTAAGTTACGTAACACTTCAGCAATACCGCACATACCGGTGCCGCCAATACCAATAAAATGGATACGGCGAATACGGCGCATGCGACGCATTTCAGCTGTTGTTGGCTGTAATAAATCAACCACGAGCCACCTCCAAACATACGGCAACAACACGCTGCGTAGCATCGGGCTGCGCCAATAAGCGCGCCTGTTCACCCATGGTTTTAATGCGTTGTTTGTCCATCAATACCTCAGTTAACTGTGCAGATAAACGATCTGCATCAGTAGCATGTTGCGGCAATAGGACAGAGGCGCCCTGCTTTGCCAAAAATTCTGCATTACGGGTTTGGTGATCATCAATGGCATGCGGCAGTGGCACTAAAAAAGAAGCCAAACCTGCAGCCGCCAACTCACTCACGGTTAATGCACCCGCACGGCAAATCACTAAATCAGCCCACGCATAGGCGCATGCCATATCACTTATAAAAGGGACCACTTGCGCTTCTACAGCCACCGCTTGATAACGCTCACGAGTGACCTCATCATTATTGCGCCCAGCTTGATGCTGCACCTTAGGCCGTAATTCTGGCGAAACTTGAGCTAAGGCTGCCGGTAGTAACTTATTCAGCGGCTCAGCACCTAAACTGCCACCGAGTACTAATAAATTGACTGCTCGATCCTGCAACGAATCTCGCGCTGCGGATAAAAATAAAGTTTCTCGTACTGGGTTACCTGTGGTGACGCAGTTTTCACGCTTGTTAAAAGTATTGGGAAAAGCTTCACAAATACGCGTCGCAAAGGTTGCCAACGCACGATTCGCTGTACCGGCTATAGCGTTTTGCTCATGAATCACCAATGGAATAGACGACAGCTTAGCGGCTAAACCACCCGGGCCTGTTACATAACCACCAAAACCCAACACACACACAGGTTTAAGCTCACGCATTAAACGCCTAGCCTGCCATACAGCGGCTAAGAGTTTAAAAGGCGCGGTTAATAAAGAGCGCACTCCTTTACCACGTAAACCGCTGACTTTCAGTGTATGCAGAGTGTAACCAGCCGCAGGTACTAATTCATTTTCCATACCGCGCCCCGCACCCAACCAGTGCACTGTATAGCCGCGCGCAGTAAATTCTTGCGCACAGGCCAGCGCTGGGAAAACATGGCCACCGGTACCCGCGGCCATAATCAAAACATTACCCTGCACTGCGCACCCCCTTGGCCATGGCTGTAATTTGTGCTTTGCTCATCGAGTCATTGGACAGCAATAAGGTACGACGTTCCCACTCAATGCGCAGCAACATTGCCAAACTGATACAGCACACCACCAATGAACTACCGCCATAACTGATGAACGGCAAGGTTAAGCCTTTAGTTGGCAGTAGTCCGGTGTTCACACCGAGGTTAATCACCACCTGCGCAATCCACAGCATCGCTAAACCATAAGCAACATAAGCCGAATAATACTGTTTAGCCTGCTCGGCCCAAGCCCCAATCAACAGCGCACGCACGCTGACAAAGATAAATAAAGCTAAGGTAATCAAACCGCCCAACATACCTAATTCCTCAGCTAACACTGAGAATACAAAGTCAGTGTGCGCCTCAGGTAAAAAGAACTGCTTCTGAATGCTATTACCTAAACCTAAGCCAAACCATTCGCCACGCCCAAAAGCAATTAAGGCTTGGGTCAGCTGATAGCCGGTGCCGTACTGATCCTCCCACGGGTCGGTAAAGCTGGTAAAACGATCCATATGGTAGCTTTCAAGACCCACCACAGAAAAAAGCAAACCAAACAGAATTAGCAACAATGTTAGGGATAATATTAAACGCACGCCAGCCAAATAAAGCATGACTATAACGCTACCTAGCATCACTACAGCCGCACCATAGTCAGGCTCTTTGGCTAAGAGACCGGCCATGATCATGGCCAGCACCAAGGGCTTAATCAAACCCCGTAAACGTTGTTTAACTTCATCTTTACGACGCACTAAAAAACCCGCCAGAAAAACTACCATAAATAGTTTTGCCAGCTCAGACGGTTGGATATTGAACACACCCATACCAATCCAGCGCCGCGAGCCATTCACTTCACGACCAATTCCGGGAATCAACACTAAGAGCAACACAGCAAACGCAGCCACTAATAACCAACCGCTATACCGATGCCAGATCGACATAGGTACAAATAAAGTGACCCAGCCTGCCACTAAGGCAATCACCACATACACCATATGCCGGGTAAAATAGTGAAAGGTATTACCGGTGTTGGTATAGGCCACGGCGGACGAAGCAGACGCAATCATCACCAAACCAATACCCATCAATAGCAGGCAAGCGGTAAGTAACGGGAAATCAATATCGACTTTATTGTTATGACGCCAGGGTGAAGGCATCGCAATGATATCGCGCAGATTAAAACTCATGGCAAGGCTCCGACCGCTTGTGCGAATACATCGCCACGCTCTTCAAAACTTTTAAACATATCTAAACTCGCGCAAGCCGGTGCCAGTAAAACGCTATCGCCAGCCTGGGCTAATCGAGCGGCTGCTGTAACCGCTTCGGCAAGACTGCTGACGCGCTCAATCACCACGCTAGCGCTTAAGGCTTGGGCAACACGTTCGCCATCACGCCCCAGTACAATCACCGCGCGGCAATATTGATCTACAGGTTCTTTTAAACTGGAGAAATCAGCCCCTTTACCATCACCACCGGCAATTAACACCAGTTTGCCAGCATGATCCGCACCTAAGCCTTCAATCGCAGCTAAGGCAGCACCGACATTAGTGGCTTTGGAGTCATTGTACCAATCCACGCCCTGCACCTGACGCAACCACTGACAGCGGTGCTCAAGTCCTGGAAAGGTTTGTAATGCCGTTAGCATGGCTTGCATCGGCAGATTCATCGATGTGCCAATGGCCAAAGCAGACAACGCATTGGCATAATTATGACTGCCGCGAATTTTTAACTGGCTGACTGGCAGCAATAACTCAGCGCCATAGGCTAAATATGTTTCACCGGCCTGCTGGCACAGCCCGAACTCACCTGCAGCGGGTTTGGATAGGCCAAAACTAACCGACTCGGCAGGTGTCTGTTGTGGCTGTGAGGCTAGATCATCACGGTTGACCACTACCGTTTGCGCGTTGGTAAATACACGCTGTTTTGCCGCAATATAACCATCAACATCCACATAGCGATCCATATGGTCTTCGCTGATGTTTAAGCACACAGCCACGCGCGCCTGTAAATGCGAGATGGTTTCCAACTGAAAGCTGGATAACTCCATCACATACACATCAACGCTGTCATCGAGTAAATCTAATGCCGGGACGCCCAAGTTACCGCCAATGGCAGCATTTAGACCTGCGGCTGCAAACATCTGCCCGACTAAGGTGGTGACGGTACTTTTTGCATTAGAACCGGTAATCGCCACAATCGGTGCTTGAGCATATTGGGAAAACAAATCGATATCACCGGAAATACACACACCGCTAGCAATAGCAGCCTGAATGGCCGGCGTACTTAAGGCTAAACCCGGGCTGACATACAAAACCTGCGCTGCGCTCAAAAAGTCAGCTGATAAAGGTCCACAGTGCAGTTCAACGTCAGGATAGTCACGCTGCAAAGCATTTAACTCAGGTGGAGTATCACGGCTATCGGCCACAGCAAATGTCTGTCCTTGCTGTGCTAAGAACCGCACCAGAGACAAACCACTTTTGCCTAAGCCCACCACAACCTGTGCTTGCTGTTTGATGCTTTGCACGTTACTTACCTCAGTTTTAAGGTGGCCAATCCAATCAGGACCAGTACAACAGTGATAATCCAAAAACGCACGATGACACGCGGCTCAGGCCAACCTTTTAATTCAAAGTGATGATGAATCGGCGCCATACGAAACACCCGCTTGCCGGTCAACTTAAATGAGGCAACTTGGATCACCACCGATAAGGTTTCCACCACAAAGACACCACCCATAATAAATAGGACAATCTCTTGGCGCGTAATCACCGCCACAGTACCCAATGCGGCACCCAGTGCTAAAGCACCGACATCACCCATAAAAACTTGGGCAGGATAGGTGTTAAACCATAAAAAACCTAAACCTGCGCCGACCAAAGCACCGCAGAAAATAATCAGCTCACCGACACCTGGTATATACGGAATAAACAAGTATTGCGCAAAGGTGATGTGACCCGATAGATAAGCAAAAATACCCAGCGCACCACCCACCAATACTGTGGGTAAAATCGCTAAGCCATCCAAGCCATCGGTTAAGTTCACCGCATTACTGGTACCGACAATCACCAAATAGGTTAGAACCACAAAACCCGCTCCAAGCGGGATACTGATGTCCTTTAAAAAAGGCACAATCAAAGCCGTTTCAGCCGGTGTTTGCGCAGTAAAATAGAGCACTAACGCCGCACCTAAGCCAAACACTGATTGCCAAAAATACTTCCAACGTCCGGGTAAACCACGGGAGTTTTTCTCCACCACTTTGCGGTAATCATCGACCCAGCCAATGGCCCCAAACAACAGAGTGACCAGCAAGACAATCCAAACATAGCGGTTAGTCAAATCAGCCCACAATAAGGTACTGATGGTAATCGAGGCTAAAATCAATGCACCACCCATAGTGGGCGTGCCTGACTTTGCTAGGTGCGACTGCGGCCCATCGGTACGTACCGACTGACCAATTTGCAAATTACGCAACAGGCGAATCATTTTTGGACCCAGCCACAGCGACATCACTAGCGCTGTCAAAACACCAAAAACACCGCGCAGAGTCAGGTACTGAAAGACCGCAAAGCCTTTATAGTACTGCTGTAAATACTCCGCTAATAAAAGCAACATCAGAGTGCATCCCCTAAACTTGTACGCAGCGCATTAACAACATGTTCCATTGCCGCACCGCGTGAACCTTTAATTAAAAGTGTTGCTGGACCGCTGACTTGCGTGAGCAGTGCCTTAATCAGACTGTTTTGTTGTGAAAAGTGCCCTGATACGCCGCTGTATTGTGCAACGGCATGTTGCATCAGCGGACCAATAGCAAATACCGCATCGACTTTACCGTTCGCATAAGTACCAATCTGCGTATGTTCTTGCTCGGCCCACGCGCCTAACTCACCCATATCGCCGAGCACTAGAACACGCTGACCTGGCATATTTTGCAGCACATCAATGGCCGCCCGAATCGACGCTGGATTGGCGTTATAGCTGTCATCAATAATTTGTATATGGTTGGCGCACTCATAGACGACACTGCGTCCAGAAATGGCTTTCATACTTTCTAAGCCTTGCTGAATCGCTGTTAAAGGCAAACCCAAGGCATGCGCAGCTGTCGCAGCTGCTAAAGCATTACTGACATTATGCAAACCCAACACAGCCAACTGGATAAAGCATTCTCCGGCTACGCCGTGCAGATTAAAACCCATGCGCCCCTGTGCATTACTATCGATGCCGCTGGCATAAATATCTGCAGCAGGATTACTGGTGGAAAAACTTAAGACGTGGCATTCAGTATTACGCGCACGCCACTGAGCAAACGCTGGATCATCCAGATTCAATACTGCGGTGTGTTCAGCGCTCAGGCCATCGAGGATCTCGCCCTTAGCTAAAACAATATGCTCAGGACCACCAAATTCACCGGCATGCGCCATACCCGCATTACTAATCACAGCCACCATCGGCTGAACTAAAGCTGCAGTATAGGCAATTTCACCTGGACGCGAAGCGCCTAACTCAACCACGGCAGCGCGGTGCTGAGCATTCAGTTCAAGCAAGGTAAAAGGCACGCCTAAGTCATTATTTAAATTGCCACGCGTGGCCAATACAGCTGTTTCACCCAAAGCCTGCCGGCAGATACTGGCCAACATTTCTTTAACCGTGGTTTTACCACTGGAGCCTGTTACAGCAACAGTTTGACCGTTAAACTGCTGACGATTCAGTAAGGCAATTTGCCCCAGCGCAATTCGCGCATCTGCCACACACAACTGCGGCAGATTGATATCAGGTCGGTAAGCCTCAACCACAGCAGCAACCGCACCGCGCTTAGCCACATCGGCTAAATAAGTGTGGCCGTCAAAAAAATCACCGCGCAAAGCAACAAATAACTGCCCGCTGGTGATTTTACGACTATCGGTATTGACTGCATTAAACTGGACATCATCGCCCTGCAAAGTAGCATTCAGCGGGTCCACTAGCTGACTTAATTGCAATGCCTTAAACATCCTGCACCTGCCATGCAGCTAATGCCTGCTGCGCTTGCTCAAGATCTGAAAAATGCTGACGTTGCTGCTGAATCTCTTGATAATCTTCATGGCCTTTACCGGCTAAGAGGATCACATCATGCGGATGAGCCTGAGCGATCAACTGGGCAATCGCTGTACCGCGCTCATTCACTTCACTGACGCCAGCATCAGAACTAAAGCCAGCAAGAATCTCAGCACGAATGGCCGCAGGATCTTCACCACGCGGATTATCATCAGTGACCACAGCGACATCTGCCAGACGTTCAACAACCTCAGCCATTAACGGGCGTTTGCCCTTATCGCGCTCGCCACCACAACCAAACAAACACAACAAGCGCCCATCAGCCGCCACATGCGGACGTAAGGCTGTTAGCACTTGCTCTAAGGCATCCGGAGTATGCGCATAATCTACGACAACCAATGGCTGCTGCTGACCGCCCAAGACTTGCATACGCCCTGCGGGCCCCTGCACTTTATCCATCACACTTAAAGCTTGCTCCAAGGAGTAGCCCAGCGCTAATAAAGCACCAATCACTGCCAGTAAATTACTTAAATTAAAACGACCAATCAGCGTGCTGGATAAATTACCTTCACCCTGCGCCGTCACAACTTCAGCCTGAATACCAGTATGACTAAAGCGCACATTGCGACAATAAATGCTAGCACTGCTGTCGCTGACGCTATAAGTGATTAAGCGTGTCGTTGCGGCTTGCTGCTCAGCTAACTCACGACCAAATGCATCATCGATATTGAGTACCGTGGCGCGCAATCCAGGCCAGCTAAATAAACGTGCCTTAGCATCTGCATAGGCCTGCATCGAGCCATGATAATCAAGATGATCACGGGTCAGATTGGTCAGCACTGCCACGCTCACATTCACTGCATTAATACGGTGCTGAGCTAAACCATGGGATGACACTTCAATCGCCACCAGTTTAGCACCAGCATTTTTCAAGTCGGCTAACGTTGCTTGCACAGTCAGCGGGTCAGGCGTGGTGTAGTGGCCTAGGGTCAAATGGCCATAAAAACCACTGCCCAATGTGCCAATCAAACCGCAGTGCTGACCGAGCAAGTCAGACGCTTGCGCCAATAGTTGAGTGACGCTGGTTTTACCGTTGGTACCAGTGACAGCCACTACACGCATCCCACGACTGGGTTCACCATAAAAGCGCCCGGCAATTTCGGATAACTGCGCTTGCAAACCTTGTACCGGCAACAATAGCGCTTCGCTATCGTGCATCGGTAAAGCATCACCGGCTTCATAAACAACCGCCGCAGCACCACGAGCGATGGCATCGCCAATATAGTCACGGCCATCCTGCTGCGTGCCATCCACTGCTAAAAACAAGTCGCCCGGACGCACCTTGCGACTGTCAAGTGTCAGCTCACGAATTAAAGTGGAACTCTGTGCTTGTGGAAATAGTTTCTTCAAAGGCATCGCCATTAGCCGCGCCCTCCTGATGCTGAGCCAACCGCAACGCTTGGCGTTTCAGTTGGTAAGTTATCTGGACGCACATTGAGCATGCGTAATGCACCGGCCATCACTCGGCCAAAAACAGGCGCGGCAACCAGGCCACCGTAATAACCACCTTTACTAGGCTCGTCAATCACCACAACAGCAGCGACACGCGGGTTATCAACAGGCCCCACACCGGCAAACAATGAACGATACGAGTTTTTCGTATAACCACCGCTTGTAGCTAATTTCTTCGCAGTACCACTCTTACCGGCGACGTGATAACCCGGTACTTGTGCACGCGCGCCACCACCACCGGCCTCTTCCACCACGGCTTGCAACATAGCCATCACATCACTGGAGATTTTCTGATCAATCACTTGTACACCGTCATCCGCCTTACGATCACGTCGTATCAGCGATAAAGGCATATTGCGACCATGATTACCCAATACAGCATAGGCATGCGCCAGCTGCAAAGCCGTCACTGATAAGCCATAGCCATAAGCTAAAGTTGCTGTTTCTGCCTGCCCCCACTTACGGTGCATCGGTAAGTTGCCTAGCTGTTCGCCTGGAAAACTCAAACCTGTATCACCACCAAAGCCAACAGCCTGCATCATGTCGTAAACCGGCTGCGCACCGATATCTAAGGCGATTTTACTGATGGCCACGTTACTGGATTTTTTCAATACGCCGGTTAAATCCAACAGTCCACCACGCGATACATCTCGAATCGTATAGCGTCCAATTCTGATTTGACCATTATCCGTATTCACCGTTGATTCTGGCGTCCAGCGCCCGGTACCTAAAGCAGCAGCAATGGAAAACGGTTTCACCGTAGAACCCGGTTCAAACACATCAATCATGGCGCGGTTACGCAGCGCTTGTGGATTGAGCTGACGACGATTATTAGGGTTATAGGTGGGGTGATTGACCATCGCCAAAATCTCACCGCTGCGCACATCAATCATCACTAAGGAGCCCGCTTTAGCTTCAAACTCAAGCAACGCATTACGCAACTCTCGGTGCGCTAAATACTGCAAACGTAAATCAATTGATAAGGCGAGCTCCTTACCGGGCTTAGCATTTTCTTTAACCTGCACATCACGAATCAAATCGCCACGGCGGTCTTTAATCACTTGGCGTTTGCCTGGAACACCGGTCAGCCACTCATCAAAAGCCAGCTCAATGCCTTCTTGTCCACGCTCATCAATATTAGTAAAACCAACTAAATGTGCAGCGACTTCGCCTGCTGGGTAAAAGCGCTGAAACTCTTCACGACCGTAAACACCAGCAATTTTACGATCCAGCACACGCTGACCGTGCTCAGGTGTTAAGCGCCGTGACAAGTACATAAACTCGCGACTGGCATTATTTTCAATACGTTGCGCCAACTCTGCAGGTTTTACTTCAAGCGCTGCAGCTAACTCTGGCCAACGCGCTTTAGCAGTCACTAACTGTTTCGGGTTGGCCCACAACGTTAAAACCGGTGTACTGACCGCTAATGGCTCACCATTACGATCGGTAATCACACCACGGTGCGCTGGAATAGGAATATGCCGCATGGCACGTGCATCACCTTGCATGGCTAAAAAGTCATGATGGAAGATATGCAGATAAACAATACGTCCAGCAATCGCAGCCGCTAAGGCAAACAAGACAACGAGAATAATTACAAAACGATTGGGGTGTTCGACACCAGGCAAGAATTTCATTGGCTGACCATCCTTACCGCTGCAGGTTCAGGAATATGCATACCCAACTCTTTAACCGCTAATGACTCAATGCGATTATGGGCTGTCCAAGTGCTTTGCTCTAAAATAAACCGACCCCACTCTGTTTGTGCCTGATCGCGCAGTTGCGTGGCATCAAACAACTCATTTAAATACTGACGACTGGTATGCGATGCATAGGAAACCGCCACGGCAGAAATCAAGTTTGCAATAAACAAAAACAGCAAAATACCGCTGAGGCGCGGTAATGGTTTTGCATAAATCTTACTCACCGCAACTTCTCTGCCACGCGCATTACCGCACTGCGAGCACGCGGATTAGCTTTAAGCTCTTCGGCGCTGGCGTACTGTGGCTTGCCAAGCAGTTTGATAATAGGATCAAATTTTTCTGGAATAATGGGTAAATGACGTGGCAACTGATCCGCCTCACCTTTGGCCAAGCGACGCATAAACTGTTTAACAATCCGATCTTCCAGTGAGTGGAAACTAATCACTACTAAACGTCCGCCGACCTTTAAGGATGCCATCGCGGCTTCCAGGCCTTTTTCCAAGTCGCTCAATTCATTATTTAAATGAATACGCATGCCCTGAAAAGCACGAGTCGCTGGATTCTTACCTTTTTCCCACGCGGGATTGGCTTCAGTTAATACTGCAGCTAAATCACCGGTACGGGTAAAGGGTTCAATGTCACGTCGAGCAATCACCGCATTGGCCATACGCTTAGCAAAACGTTCTTCGCCGTATTCTTTAAACACGCGAGCCATTTCTTCAGCACTAACTTGCGCCACCCATTGCGCGGCACTGATGCCTTGCGCTGGATTCATACGCATATCTAACGGGCCGTCATGCATAAAGCTAAAGCCACGCTCACCATCATCAATTTGTGGTGAGGACACACCTAAGTCGAGTAAGACACCATCAACTTGGTTAAATAATTGGCGCTGTTGTAATTCGGCATCCATCTCAGCAAAACTGCGCTGCACAATTGAGAAGCGTGCATCGCTCTGCTCAAGCTCAAGGCCTGTGGCGATCGCTAAAGGATCTTTATCAAAACCCAGTAAACAACCTTCAGTGCCCAGTTGTTGTAAAATTAACCGACTGTGGCCACCACGGCCAAATGTACCGTCCACGTAGCAACCATTAGAATGCACTGCAAGGGCGCTAACGGCCTCATCAAGTAGCACGGTGATGTGACTTAACGCTTCGCTCATAATAATTATAGGACCAGATTCATTAATTCTTCAGGGAGGTGATCGGGGTTTTTAATGGCTTCAAGATCAGCACTCAGCAACTCATGCCACTGCCGCTCATCCCAAAGCTGAAACTTATTCAACTGTCCCACCAGCATCACTTGCTTGGTCAAGCCTGCCTGTTCGCGCAGACGCGCGGGTATCAGCAAGCGACCACTGTTATCCAGCTCTAAATCAACAGCGCTGCCAATCAAAATACGATTAAGCTGGCGAGTTTGCGGACGCAAAGATGGCATTTGGCTGAGCTGGGTTTCAACAGTTTCCCAGTCAGGCAAAGGATAAATACACAGGCACGGATCAACCAAGTCAATGGTAATGACCAGTTGACCCTGACAACGTTCAAGTAACTCCTCTCGATACCGACTCGGCATCGCTAAGCGCCCTTTAGCATCGAGGTTAATAGCGCTTGATCCGCGAAACACTGCTGTGCCCCTGTATTATGCAGCACTTATATGAAAAAACCCACTTTCCCCCACATAATGCCACTAACGCACACTATAGAAATCACAGCCACCTACCGTCAAGCGATAAACACAGGAATAGCGTTATAATTGGTAATCTGATCAAGAAAGGCTTTATTTAACGGCTGTTTAATTCAAGAGCACAGAAATAAGCATACAGATACAAGCACCTTAACTCGGACAATTAAAGTGAGGTGTACAGACAGGGTATTGTTGACGCTCTGATGTGCTGTTGCAGATCATAAAAAAGAGTGGAGAGTCGATCTATAAGCCGGGTTTTGTCGAGGACAGTCATTCCTCTAGGATCGCCATCACTGACGACCTCAAGCAACCTACCCGGATCCAGCGCGGGCCACGCCAATGGATCCCTATTTGGTCTTGCTCCAAGTGGGGTTTACCTAGCCATGGACTGTTACCAGCCATGCGGTGCGCTCTTACCGCACCTTTTCACCCTTACCGGCACTTGCGTGCTTAGGCGGTTATTTTCTGCGGCACTATCCATAGGCTCACGCCTCCCAGGAGTTACCTGGCACTTCGCCCTACGGAGCCCGGACTTTCCTCCCTCCTATTACCGAAGTAACAGAACAGCGACTGTCCGATCGACTCTCCGCCGCAAAGAGTACGGTGCATTGCTAAGCCGCGCAAGCTCTGATTAAAAAAAGTTAAAGCTTGGCATCCGCAGCCAGCCAGCGCAGCATGCCCTGTCCCGCCGCAAAACCACTGGCTAAACATGCGGTCAATAAATAGCCGCCAGTGGGCGCATCCCAATCCAGCATTTCACCGGCGCAGAACACGCCCGGCTTAGACTTCAGCATCAAGCCACTATCCAGCATCTCAGCGCGTATGCCACCGGCGGTACTGATCGCCTCAACCATTGGCCGAGCACGCAACAGCTCAATAGGTAACGCCTTAATAATGCCCGCCAACTGCTGCATATCAGTCAAGCTTTCTGCTGGTGCAAATTCTCGGATTAAAGCAGCTTTCACGCCTTCTAAACCCAAGCGCGCTTGCAAATACTTCTTTAATGTTTTCTTGGCTCGCGGCTGCGTTAAAGCATGTTCAACTTGAGCCAAGGTTTTATGCGGCAAACAATCCAGCAAAACAGTACAGCGACCCTGCTCAGTAAGCTGCTGACGAATCGGTGCGGATAAGGCATAGACTAAACTGCCCTCAATACCACCGGCAGTCACCACCCATTCACCTTGACGAAAGGCTTGGCCCGCTACACTCAGCGCAGTATTTTTAACCGGCGCACCCATATATTTATCGGCAAAAACAGTGCTCCAGCCGACCACATCAAAGCCGCAGTTACTGGCTTCTAATGCAGTGACTTCAACACCTTGACCTTGCAAGATAGGAATCCAAGCCGCATCCGAGCCTAAGCGTGGCCAACTGCCGCCACCCAAGGCCAATAACACCGCACGCGCCTGCACTGCCCGCTCACCTTCAGCGTTCACAATACGCAGCGCACCTTGGCTATCCCAGCCTAACCAGCGGCTGCGAGTATGAATTTTCACTCCCATACTGCGCAAACGCTGCAACCAAGCCCGCAGCAAGGGTGCCGCCTTCATTTCTTTAGGGAATACACGCCCGGAACTACCAACAAAGGTTTCAATGCCCAAACCATGCACCCAATCACGTACCGCTTGGGCATCAAACTCAGCCAACCAATGGCTGACCCAATCGGTTGGCGCACAGTAGCGCTGTACAAAAGTTGAGGTAGCTTCACTGTGAGTAATATTTAAACCACCAATACCTGCTAATAAGAACTTGCGCCCCAACGATGGCATTGCATCAAACAGATGCACGCTGTGCCCTGCTTGCGCCAACACTTCAGCCGCCATCAGACCAGCCGGCCCCCCTCCCACAATGCAGACCGCCGCCGAGGTTAAAGTATCTTGAGAATCTGCCATACAGCCGGCGCCTTTGCTAAATATTAAAAGCGCAAATAATAGCAGCAGAGCAATCGATAGCCGACAAAAGCTTAAAAAAACTTTAGTATCTAACCACTCTGCTCATCATCAAATAATAATGAACAGCCTATTTGTCAGCTCGCGAGGAACCCAATGAATTCAATTCTTGACCAATTAGTCTCGCTACTGAGCATGGAAACCATCGAAGAAAACTTATTTCGCGGCGCCAGCCAAGAGCTTGGTTTTCGCCAACTGTTTGGCGGCCAAGTACTTGGCCAAGCCCTATCCGCAGCAAGTCAAACGGTAGACCCTTCACGCCACGCCAATTCATTACACGGCTATTTTTTACGTGCCGGTGACGCTAAAAAACCAGTGGTATACCAAGTTGAGCGAATCCGTGACGGCGGCAGTTTTAGCACGCGCCGCGTCACTGCGATTCAAAACGGCCAGCCAATCTTCACCTGCAGCGCCTCCTTTCATGACAGCAACAGTGAGGAAGGCTTTCGCCATCAAACCGATATGCCTGATGTACCGCAACCGGAAGACTTGCTCTCAGAAGTTGCTATCTCTCCGCATCTAGCTAAAGCACTTACTAAAGAAAACCGTGAGAAAATGCTGCGCGCTAAAGCCATTGAAACCCGTCCAGTGCAAGTATTAGATCCACTCAACCCTGAAGTGGGCGAGCCCATTAAGCATGTATGGTTTAAACCCTCTTCGGCACTGCCTAAATCACCGGCACTGCATAAGTACTTACTGGCTTACGCTTCAGATTTCAGCTTACTCACCACATCCCTGATCCCGCACGGTGCTTCAATCTGGCAACCACATATGCAAGTTGCTAGCCTTGATCACTCCATTTGGTTTCACGAGGAAGTCTGCTTGGATGATTGGTTATTATATTCAACAGACAGCCCTTGGACTGGTAACTCTCGCGGCTTTGCTCGCGGTAGTATTTACACGCGTGACGGGCGCTTAGTCGCCTCTGTTGCACAAGAAGGCCTGATCCGCTATCGCGGTGATTGGCAACACAAAGATATTATGGGGTGATAGCAATGCTCTTACATAACTGCAAGCACTGGGTGTTTGATATGGATGGTACGCTGACCATTGCTGTGCATGATTTTCAACATATTCGCCGCATATTAGAGATCCCTGAGTCTGCGGATATTTTAGGCCACCTTGCTTCACTGCCTGAGCTAGAAGCACAGCAAAAACATACTTGGCTGCTGGAGCATGAGCGCGAACTCGCACTGAATGCACAGCCTGCTCCCGGTGCAATTGAGCTTATTCAGCATTTACACCAGCAGCAACGTAATCTAGCGATCCTGACTCGCAACGCCCAAGAACTTGCGTTACTGACACTTGGAGCGATTGGTTTGCGTGATTACTTCGCCGATGATCAGGTTTTAGGTCGCGAGCAAGCCATACCTAAACCTGATCCCGATGGCTTATTAAAAATAGCCCAGCACTGGAAAGTCAAACCAGAGCAAATGATTATGGTCGGTGATTTTCAGATGGACTTAAAAACCGCGCACGCCGCCGGTGCTTATGCCATCCAAGTCAATACCGCAGATAACCTTTGGCCGGAGCTGACTGACTTTCATGCCACCGACTGCAAGCAACTGCTGCACGCGGTGACCGGTTGATTTATTCTTAGTTTAGTTTGTGACTGATAAAATCAGGTGATGAAGTGCTGGCTCGCTATCAAAAAAACCGCAGCGCAATCCATGCATCCAACTTGGACTTGATCGTTAAAATCATTACTGTTTAACGCTCAACTCAACCCCAAGCCGAGACAGCCCTGTCTATTGCAGACAGGGCTGCCTACAACATTCCTAGCGCGGCTTAGCGTTGCTCGGTTTTGGCTTATGACGAGTGGGCACGGCCAAACGTGGCACTTGACGCACTGCAACCACACGCGGCGGTGCATCAGCTGACAAAATATCACCCAAGTGAATTTGTCCGCCTGCAGTAGCTGCTTTATTCTTTTTCGGTTTCTTCGGCTTTCTAACGCTACCAATACCCAAAACCGTTTCCGGCAAACGGTGCTCGGCATAAAAGTCGGGCTCATCCATACGTTTGATATTTAAACCGAGCAGCTCTTCAATTGCGATCAACTCATCCAGCTCATCGGCACTGACCAACGAGATGGCCTCACCGGTTAAACCTGCACGTCCAGTACGACCGACACGGTGTACATAGTCTTGGGCAATGGTGGGCAAATCAAAGTTAATCACATGAGGTAATTGCTCGATATCCAAGCCTCGCGCAGCGACATCGGTGGCCACCAGCACTTGCACACGCCCCACTTTAAAATCTTGTAGCGCTTTAATACGTGCAGGCTGAGTTTTATCACCATGAATCGCATCCGCAGCCACACCGGCGGTCAGTAATTTTTTCGATAATGACTCGGCGCCTTTTCGTGTGCGCACAAACACCAGCACTTGCCCCCACTCGCGGCTGGCAATTAAATGCAACAGCAGGTCTGTTTTGCTTTTTTTATCCACCACAATGAGATGCTGCTTGACCGTCTCAGCCGCTGAGTGCTTGGGGGTAACATCTACACGGATCGGATCATTGAGCAATTTGCCCGCTAAGGTGCGAATCGGGCCAGAGAAAGTCGCAGAGAATAATAAGGTCTGGCGCTGGCGCGGCATTAAGGCAAACAGCGCATTCAGCTCTTCAGCAAAACCTAAATCCAACATGCGGTCGGCTTCATCCAGAATCAACAGTTGCATCTGATTAAAACGCAGTGCATTTTGCTGATATAAATCCAGTAAACGCCCTGGCGTTGCCACCAACACATCAACACCGCGGCGCAGATTCATCATCTGCGGATTGATACTCACGCCGCCATAAGCCACAGCAGTACGTAACGGCAAATCACCTAAGTACATACGGATCGATTCATGCACTTGCTCAGCCAGCTCGCGCGTTGGCACCAACACTAAAGCACGCACGCAGTTCGACGTGACTTTAGCGCCTTCAGTGAGCAGCAATTGCAAGGTCGGCAGCGTAAAGGCTGCAGTTTTACCGGTACCGGTTTGCGCAGCGGCTAAAATATCTTTACCGATTAAAATCGGTGCAATCGCCTGCTGTTGTACCGGTGTAGGCTCGGTGTAGCCTAAGTGTTGTAAATTCTCCAGCAGTGCTGGCATTAACCCTGATTTTGCAAAAGACATATTCGTGTTTACCCTGACTGTTCAGCCCTTTCAGGGCAATTGCTGTGCATTCTACAGTGTTTGCCCAATGAGCTCTTAATAAAGTCGCTGACCCCATTGCCCTTATCGCAGATCAGTTATCCGCTTAGGTACTACCTTGCTTATTAGACCCCACCTAAAACAAGGTTATAGACACTGAATCGATAGCACCTTTACAGCACGCTATGGGCTAACCTATCGCCACTGATGAGTTGCTTAGTAATTTCACGTATAATTGTTTTTTTATGCTAAAGAAGACTTTACTATGTCCTCAACACACGCTCTCATCGATTCTGCTAAGCGCACTATCAGCTTGGAACAAGATGCAATCACCAGTTTACTGGCGCGTATTGACCACAGTTTTGTTAATGCCTGTGAACTGATTCTAGCCTGCAAAGGGCGCGTGGTTGTGGTCGGCATGGGTAAGTCTGGGCATATCGGTCATAAAATTGCCGCGACCTTAGCCAGCACCGGTACGCCATCGTTTTTCGTGCACCCGGCGGAAGCCAGTCATGGCGATATGGGCATGATCACTGCTGACGATATCGTCCTGGCGCTGTCAAACTCAGGTACCACCAATGAAATCGTCACTTTATTACCACTGATTAAGCGCTTAGGCCTGACCTTAATCAGCATGACCGGTAACCCAGATTCAACGTTAGCGCATGCCGCCGAAGTCAATTTGGATTGCCAAGTTGCACAAGAAGCCTGCCCGCTCAATTTAGCACCGACCTCATCAACCACCGTGACTTTGGTGCTAGGTGATGCATTGGCCATTGCGCTACTTGAAGCACGCGGCTTTACTCCAGAAGACTTTGCCTTCTCGCACCCCGGTGGTGCACTCGGTCGTCGTTTATTGCTTAAAGTGGAACATGTGATGCACAGCGGTGATGAATTGCCGGCTGTGTCACGTGACGCATCGTTACGCGAAACTTTATTAGAAATGACAAAAAAAGGTCTGGGTATGACACTTATTCTGGCACCCGATCAAACCTTAGCGGGCATTTTCACTGATGGTGATTTACGTCGTGCCTTAGATAAAGGCATTGATGTGCGTGAAGCCAGCATT
Organism: Thiopseudomonas sp.; assembly: GCA_035271365.1. Classification (GTDB taxonomy): domain Bacteria; phylum Pseudomonadota; class Gammaproteobacteria; order Pseudomonadales; family Pseudomonadaceae; genus Denitrificimonas. Next base: position 100,208 of record DATERS010000021.1, on the reverse strand, counting down.
GATGCACTGATGACCCACGGTGGTAAAGTAGCGCGCCCCGAGATGCTGGCCGCTGAAGCATTAAAAATTATGGAAGACCATAAAATCAGCTCATTACCGGTGATCAATGAGCTCAACCAAGCCATTGGCGCGTTAAACATGCACGATTTATTACGTGCAGGAGTGATGTAATGCTGACCCTGAGCAACAGTGACTTAGTTCAACGTGCGCGCGCAGTGCGCCTGCTGGTACTGGACGTTGATGGCGTACTGACCGATGGTAAACTCTATTTTTTAGCCGATGGCAGCGAAGCCAAGGCCTTTAGCACCTTGGATGGTCAAGGTATTAAAATGCTGAAGAACTCTGGCGTTGATATTGCCATTATTACCGGCCGCACTTCGACGATTGTTGAGCGTCGCGCCGCAAATTTAAGTATTGAACATGTCGTGCAAGGTCGCGAAGATAAACGTGTGGCATTAGATGAATTGCTCAACACCTTGCAACTTTCTTACGAACACGTGGCCTACTTAGGCGATGACTTACCAGATTTGGCCGCGATCCGTTGCGTTGCACTGGGCGTCGCTGTAGCCAATGCCAACACTTTTGTGCGCCAGCATGCTAAAGCAGTCACCTCATTACGGGGTGGCGAAGGTGCCGCACGTGAGCTTTGCGAGTTTATTATGGCTGCTCAAGGTACGTTAGCAGCCGCACAAAACGCTTATTTATAATTTTCGGTTGCCTTTATGTCCGCAAACTTACGCTTGATTGTATTCTTCTTACCCATTGCAGTGCTTGTCGCTGGACTGGGCTATTGGAATATTAATAATCCGGCAGAAAACGATCCGTCAGCCCTAACGGTCACTGATAACAGTATCGATTTTTTTGCCCAAGGCACGCATACGCTACAATTTACAGAGGCCGGCACTCTGCACTATGAACTCAATAGCCCACGCATTGAGCATACGCAGAACGACGATATAACCGTATTATTACAGCCTGATTTATTACTGTTTCGTGGCACAGATCTACCATGGCATATCAGTAGTGAACGCAGCGAAGTCAGCCCCGAAGGTACAGAAGTCACATTAATTAAACAGGTGCGTATTGAGCGTACCGATGAGCAAGGTCGCCCCACTATTTTAACCACTGAGCAGCTCACCTATGTGCCCGCCACTGACTATGCACACACCCAGCTGGCGGTAAAAATCGAAGCGGCTAACGCTGTCACTACTGGCGTTGGCATGCAAACTTATTTAAATGAAAGTAAAATGCATTTACTTTCAAATGTGAGAGGCCGATATGACGTTCGCTAAAACCAAAGCTTTACTCCTTGCCGCCAGCTTGAGCTTACTTAGCGGCTTGGCTCACGCTTTACCTTCTGATAATCAGCAGCCTATTAACATTCAAGCTGATAGCGCTGAAATGGATGATAAGCGCGGCGTAGCAATTTATCGTGGCGATGTTGTGATCACCCAAGGCACTTTAAAAATAACCGGCGATACCGTCACCATCACACTGAATAAAAACAGTGAAATTGACGTATTCACCTCAGTTGGCAAGCCCGCTTACTACGAACAGCAGCCCGCTGCAGATAAATCAATCGTGCAAGCCTATGGCATCACCATTCAGTATTTAGCTGCCAATGAAAAAATTATTATTACTGATCAAGCTAAAGTGATCCAACAAGGCAGCACCTTCCGTGGTGAAAAAATCATCTACGACACCAAACAACAAATTGTGACAGCAGGTCGTGGCAAACAAGGCACCATTACCACACCAGCACCGCGGATCAATATGGTTATTCAGCCTAAAAACTCAAGTACTAAAGCAGAGTAAAGCACGCCATGAGCAGTACCTTAACCGCTAAAAATTTGGCCAAAAGTTATAAAGGTCGCACCGTGGTACACGATGTCAGTGTTTCCATTGAGAGCGGCCAAATTGTCGGCTTACTCGGCCCTAACGGCGCGGGTAAAACAACCTGTTTTTATATGATTGTCGGCCTAGTTAAAGCTGATAAAGGCACTGTTTTTATTGACGATACCGATGTCAGTTTTCAACCCATGCACGGTCGCGCTCGCGCTGGCATTGGTTACTTACCGCAAGAAGCTTCGATTTTTCGTAAGCTCAGCGTCGCTGATAATATTCTGGCGATATTAGAGCTGCGCAAAGACCTGGATCGCGCTGGCCGCATGCAAGCGTTGGATGACCTACTCCGCGAGTTTCATATCACTCACTTGCGTGACAGCAAGGGTATGAGTTTATCCGGTGGTGAACGCCGCCGCGTTGAAATTGCTCGCGCCTTAGCCACTAACCCTAAGTTTATTTTACTCGATGAGCCCTTTGCTGGTGTCGACCCTATTTCTGTGGGCGATATTAAGCAGATTATCAATCACTTAAAAGACAAAGGCATTGGTGTTTTAATTACCGACCATAATGTGCGCGAAACCCTCGATATCTGTGAAAAAGCCTATATTGTCAGCGCCGGCAGAATTATCGCCGAAGGCTCTCCCAGCAGCGTGCTAGAAAACCAGCAGGTTAAAGACGTTTATCTCGGTCAAGAATTCCACCTTTGACCACAAACCAAAGGCTGCTATAGCTCGATATACAGCCTTTGTAGTGTACTGCCGCTAAACTTTATTGCCCTGCGCCGCTTGTCAAGTCTATGCAAACATGAAAATTTCAGGCATAAATCTTGCTATAGAGCCATATCTTGGCGCACTGACGATAGGAGTTATGCCTTTCCATTATGAAAGCCTCACTCGTTTTAAAAATGGGTCAACAACTGACCATGACCCCACAGCTGCAGCAAGCCATTCGCTTATTGCAGATGTCGACACTCGATCTGCAAGCTGAAATCCAAGAAGCCTTGGAAAGTAACCCGATGTTGGAAGTCGAAGACGACAACACTAGTGCTGGCAGCGATACAAAAAGTGCAGCGCAAGAGCACTCCAGCAACACTCAGGCGAGCAACCAAGAAGAAGCAGCAGATACCAACAGCAGCCCAGCTGAAACAACTGACTGGACTGAACAAATCCCCAGCGAGTTAGAAATCGATACCTCGTGGGAGGATATTTACCAATCCAGCTCCAGCAATCTTCCCAGTTCAAACAGTGAAGATTGGGATTTCACCAGCACTACCGCGGCTGGGACTGACCTGCAAACACACCTGCTCTGGCAGCTGAACCTCGCCAAGATGAGCGACAGTGACCGCATGATTGCCACGGTGATTATCGATAGCATTGGCAGCGATGGCTATTTACAAGAAAGCCTTGAGGATATCCAAGACGCCTTCGACCCCATGCAGCATATCGAAATGGACGAAATCGAGATGGTGCTCAAGCGCGTACAGCAGTTTGAGCCCACAGGCATTGCTGCGCGTAACTTAAGCGAGTGCCTATTACTGCAACTCAATAACTTACCCAGCAATACCGCATGGCTTGCGCAAGCTAAAACGCTCTGCAAAGAACACTTAGAGCTGCTAGGCGCTCGTGATTACAATCAACTGATGCGCCGCATGCGTATTAAAGAAGAAGCGTTGAAAGAGATCGTACAGCTGATTCAAGCGCTTGATCCACGTCCCGGCTCAACCATTGAAAGCACAGAAGCCGAATATATCGTGCCGGATGTGATTGTACGTAAAGCCAATAACCGCTGGATTGTTGAGCTCAATCCGGAAGTTGCGCCACGCTTAGGTGTGAATGCGCAGTATGCGAGTTTTGTGCAGCGTGCTGACAACAGTGCCGATAACACTTTTATGCGCACACAGTTACAAGAAGCACGCTGGTTTATTAAAAGCCTGCAAAGCCGCAATGAAACCCTGCTTAAAGTATCAACCCAAATCCTAGATTATCAACGTGGTTTCTTTGATTATGGCCCTGAAGCGATGAAGCCTTTAGTCTTGGCTGAAATTGCCGAAGCGGTTGGAATGCACGAGTCAACCATTTCACGCGTCACCACGCAAAAATATATGCATACGCCACGTGGTATTTATGAGCTAAAATACTTTTTTTCAAGCCACGTGAGTACGACGCAAGGCGGTGAATGTTCATCCACAGCGATTCGTGCCATCATTGAAAAACTGGTTGCAGCAGAAAACCCTAAAAAACCATTGAGTGATAGTAAAATCGCTGGTTTACTGGAAGAGCAAGGTATTCAAGTGGCACGGCGTACCATCGCCAAATACCGAGAATCATTGGGTATTGCCTCTTCAACTGAGCGAAAACAGTTATTATAGACATTGGTCAGTAACACTTAATTTACCCAAGCGTTACAATCCTGCTTACACCGCACTAAGCAGTGAAACTAAGGAGAACAGTATGCAAATTACCATCACAGGTCATCAACTAGAAGTTACTGAAGCCCTACGTGAGTATGTCGAGACTAAGTTTAGTAAACTTGAGCGTCACTTTGACAAAATCACTAGTATTCGCGTGACTCTCAGTGTCGAAAAAGTGAAACAAAAGATTGATGCAACCTTGCTCATTGCCGGCGGTGATATTAATGCCAATGCTGAACATGATGATATGTATGCCGCGATTGACCTGCTAGTCGATAAACTGGATCGTCAATTAATCAAACACAAAGAAAAACAACTGGATCGTCAAAAAGGCGTTCTTGAACGTTAAGACTTATATGATTCGATTAGAACATATACTGACCCCAGCGCGTTCCATAGCGAACGTGCCGGGCGGCAGTAAAAAACGTGTACTTGAATACATTGCCCATTTAATTGCCTCCGACTTGCCTGATATTGATGAAGACGTTCTTTTTGAAAGCCTTGTGGCTCGCGAAAAGCTCGGCTCTACAGGGTTTGGCAATGGCATTGCTATACCTCATTGTCGGTTGATTGGCTGCACAACGCCGATCAGTGCCGTATTACACCTCAGCACGCCCGTTGATTTTGATGCGATTGATGGCGAACCCGTTGATTTGCTCTTTGTTTTATTGGTGCCTGAAGAGGCAACCGACGAGCACTTAGAGTTACTGCGACAAATCGCTAGTATTTTTGAACAAGAAGATGTTCGCGAGCGTTTACGTAATGCTCGCGATAGTGCTGCCCTGTATCAAACAGTGCTTGATGCGCAACCTTAGAGGCTTTGTATATGCGTTTAGTGATCGTAAGTGGCCGCTCTGGGTCAGGTAAAAGTACAGCGCTTGATGTACTGGAAGATAACGATTTCTATTGCATTGATAACCTCCCTGCCATGCTCTTACCTGAGCTGGCTGAGCGCACTCTACTGGCAACAGAATTAGTCTATCCACAGATTGCAGTATCCATTGATGCGCGTAACGCGCCGAACCAGCTCGAGCGTTTTCCAGAGCTGTTAGCCGGTTTGCGTGAGCGTCATATTGTCTGTGATGTGCTCTACCTTGATGCCGATGATGAAACTTTGCTCAAGCGTTTTTCTGAAACACGCAGACGCCACCCGCTCACCAATGATTCACGCTCTTTGGCAGAAGCCATTCGTGATGAAAAAACTCTACTGGCACCGATTGTTGATTTAGCTGATTTAACCATCGACACTTCGCGCCTGAATTTGTATCAATTGCGCGATATTATTAAGCTGCGTTTATTGGACAAACCTGAGCCTGGCACCGCATTTCTTATTGAGTCATTCGGGTTTAAGCGTGGTGTTCCTGTGGATGCCGATGTGGTCTTTGATATTCGCTGCCTGCCTAATCCCTACTGGAAGCCTGAACTGCGCGCTTACTGCGGTCTAGACCAACCGATTGTTGAGTATCTGGGCGAGCAAGCTGACGTCGAAGAGATGTACAACGATATCCATGGCTATTTAGCTAAATGGCTGCCGCGTTTTGCCGCCAGCAACCGTGCCTATGTCACCATTGCGATTGGCTGTACCGGTGGCCAACACCGCTCGGTGTATATGGCACAGCGCTTAGGCGAAGCACTCGGTAAAGAGCTCAGCAACGTACAAATCCGCCACCGCGATGTGGTGCGTATTGACGAGCAAAAAGATGCCTAGCTGCCAAGTTACTATCATTAATAAGCTGGGTTTACATGCAAGAGCCGCGGCAAAATTTGTTTCCGTGGCGAACAACTACCCGTGCAAGATCAGCATCGGCCGAGATAGCCACACACTGTGTAACGGTAAAAATATTATGTCAGTGATGATGCTTGCGGCCAGCAAAGGTACGGAACTGCATCTGAATGCTGAGGGTGAGCAAGCTGAAGACGCTCTTAGCGCATTGCAAAAACTGATTGCAGAGCGCTTTGACGAAGAGTGTTAACGCTCCACCTAGTCTAGCGCCACTAGCCAATATCTAAGCAATGCGGTCCATCCACCAGCGGATCATTGATTAAAGTACTCACTCGCCGCTCACGCAATTGTTGCGGCGGCTCAGCTAATAATGCGCGCAACTCTTCTTCAGTACTGTCCGGACTCAGCCAAATAGCTTTCTGCTGTTCATTGAGCACAATTGGGCGACGTAAATTGGCCGCCTGCTGAGTGAGCATTGCCACACTGTAATAGTCACGTCCCGGCACGGCATATACGTCCCAAATCGCGGCAAAATACACCACACTGTCTTCTGCACACAGCCAAAATGGGTGCTTACGATGCAAGCCGCGCCATTCAAAAAAACCATTGGCCGGTAAAACACAACGCTGACCGCGCCAAGCCTTTTTAAACATCGGTTGAGTGCTGATGGTTTCGGCACGCGCATGCGCTACGGCGCGGGTTAAATCCGTCATCCAATCTGAAGTAAAACCCCACAAAGCCAGTGCCGCCTGCAGCTTTTGCTGCTTCTGGAACAGCATCAATACTTGCGATTTGGGTGCCAAGTTCCAGTGCGCACGCATCTGCTGTGGAAAGCCCGGTAGCTCAACCCAAGTCTCTGGCCATTTAAACAACCCATAGCGTCCTGACATTACAGCCTCTCTTCTAACACTCTAAAACACCGCGACGGGCTATTTGCTGTCCATCAGCTTCATTCTCAACAATAGGTGTAGCTTGTTGATAGCTGGCAATCAACTCACGTGCTTGCTGCTCATCTTCATCCCCCACCATCAAAGCTAACAAGCCTAGGGCCGGCAACTCACCCATACCACCGATCAAATCTGCACCCTGCAAATACACCTGAATACCCTCACTGTTTAACATACTGATTAACATCTGTGCTTCCATTAAATCAGCAGGTTCATGAATCCTTTGCACTCTATATCTCCTCTGCAAGTTATCCATCAATGCGGGTATAATAGCCCAATTGTCTAACCCTACAGCGCCTAAAGCACTGAACAGCATCCGCTTAAGAGAGTCACATGGATCAATTTGACAGCATTCGCCCCTACAACGACGATGAAGTGGCGTCTGTATTGCAACGTTTACTGGCTGATGTAGATTTCTTATCGATCATCACCCAGTACCGTTTTCCTAAAGCCGCACGTTACTTTGGTTGGCTATTGCGCCCAGTCATTGCCAGTAAACTGCGTACTGAGCTGGCACAAGTCAAAACTGTAACGGCGCTGCAAAAGCGCATTGAGTCTTATGTTGAGCGTAGTATTACTCAAGCGTCAGATGGCATTAGTTTTTCAGGGATTGAGCATTTAACGGCAGAGCAACCACGTTTATATATCGCCAATCACCGCGATATTGTGATGGATCCCGCCTTTGTCAATTACGCTTTATTTCAGGCAAAACATCAAACACCGCGAATTGCCATTGGTGATAACTTATTGCAGCGCCCCTTTGTCAGCGACTTAATGCGCCTCAATAAAAGCTTTATTGTGCACCGTTCACTGACCAATCGCCGTGAAAAACTGACTGCGTTTCAGCTGTTATCTGCTTATATTAATCACTCGATTTTAAATGACCATGAGTCGATTTGGATTGCTCAAGCAGAAGGCCGCGCTAAAGATGGTGATGACCGCACGGAAAGCGCCATCTTAAAAATGTTTCACTTGTCGCGTAAAACTGAAGATTTTGCAGCGGTGATTGCGTCTTTAAATCTGACTCCAGTGGCGATCAGTTACGAATATGATCCCTGTGATATCGCTAAGGCGCGTGAATTGTATATCCGTGCGACCACCGGTGAATATACCAAGCAAGTCGGTGAAGATGATGCCAGTATCGCACTGGGTATTACTGGCTATAAAGGTCATGTGCATGTGCATTTCTGCCCCAGTATCAACGACGGCTTTAGCGATGCTAAACAGCTGGCCAGTTTAGTTGATCAACAGATTTGGCATGATTACCGTTTATTCCCCGTCCATTACTTAGCTTGGGCGATGTGGGAGCTACGTGATACTGAGTTAGCGGTACCGGCGATTGGCGACGTATTTGAGCACGCTGATATCTTAGTCGCGCAACAAGAATGGCAACGCCGCTTAGCCGCGTGCCCTGAAGAACACCGTCCGTATTTGATTATGCAGTACGCTACACCACTGCAAAATCAATACAGCAGCACCACACTGACCGTCTAAATTTCGCAGATAACTGCATACGCTCTTGAGGTTTTTATGCCCTGGTTACAAGTCCGCTTAGCCATTCAACCCAACCAAGCTGAAGCATGGGAAGATACTTTACTTGAACTGGGCGCCGTCTCAGTGACCTTTATGGACGGTGAAGACCAGCCCATTTACGAGCCTGATTTAGGCACTACCCCGCTGTGGTCGCACACGCATTTATTGGCCTTATTTGAAGACGATGTGGATGCTCAAGCGCTGCAACAACATCTGCAGTTGCTCGGTGGTGATGAAACCCCTGAGATGCTCTTTGAGCAGATTGAAGATCAAGATTGGGAACGCAGCTGGATGGATAATTTCCACCCGATGCGTTTCGGTCAGCGCTTATGGATTGTGCCGAGCTGGCATACTGCGCCTGAGCCTGATGCGGTGAACTTATTACTGGATCCAGGTTTAGCCTTTGGTACCGGCACACACCCCACCACGGCGCTATGCCTTGAGTGGCTCGACGGTCAGCCTTTAGAGGGCTGTAACGTTCTCGATTTCGGTTGTGGCTCAGGTATTTTAGCCATTGCGGCTAAATTGTTAGGCGCAGCACAACTGACTTGTACCGATATTGATAGCCAAGCACTGGAAGCCACTCGTGACAACGCCAACCGCAATGCCATTGCTGAAGAAGATATGCTGGTGTATCTGCCAGAGCATATGCCCAAGCAAGAGTTTGATGTGGTCTTAGCTAATATTTTAGCCGGCCCGCTGGTGGCTCTAGCGCCACAGTTAATAGAGCACACACGCTCCGGTGGACGCATTGCTTTATCGGGCATTTTGGCCGAACAGGCTCAAGAAGTACGTGATGCTTACAGCGACGCTTTTGATCTTGCCCCCACTGCCGAAAAAGATGGCTGGGTCTGCATCTCGGGTGTTCGTCTTTAATTTATAGTCTGATGCAGTCTGTGCAGTGCAGCCCAATCAAGCGGCTCGACTGCACAGCCGACCTGCTTGATTTAAACGGGTTACAACCATGACTGACACTTTTATCGCTCAATGCCCACATTGCCAAAGTAATTTTCGCGTTAAGCACAGCCAGCTCGACATAGCGCGGGGTGCAGTACGTTGTGGCGCATGTTTAAAAGTCTTTAATGCGGCCAGTCAACTCACTGCACCCAGAGTCCAGTCCAACCCGCCCTTAAACAACAACCAAGTTGCAGCACACAGTTCATTAACAGCCACGAGAAAAAGACAATTCCAACTCAATGATGATATTGATCTAGGCGACCTTAATCTAGACGATGAAATTGCCCGCTTAGAGCGTGATGAACAGCAGCTTAAAAGCTATACAGACGTACTCAAGCCCAGCGTTAGACTAGTCACACCTAAATTAGAAGATACAAACAAGGCACAGCCCGATCAGCCGACCAACAGCTTAGCCACAGCAGCCCAAGACACCAGCAACCCTGAAACTGAAAACGAGGTTGAGGTTGAGGTTGAGGTTGAAATCACTCAACCAGACACTGAAGACATAGCCACCCCTGCTAGGCCAACTTATACGCTCAAAGCAACTGCGGATGACAGCATTGCGCAGCCAACAGCGCCACAGCGATTGCGCTTTGACGATGAACCTTTGCGTTTAGACTGGCGACCCAAACAAAAACCGTGGAAACGCTGGCTGGTCTGGATGCTAGTGTATGGTCTAGCCGCTCTATTGGTACTGTGCTTGTATATCTATGGCAACTTCGCCCAACTGGCGCGCCAAGACAGCACACGCGCATGGTTGGAACCCGCATGCCAGATGATTGGCTGCCAACTGCCCTCCAAAGTGGATGTGCAGCAGATTAAAAGCAGCAATTTAGTGGTGCGTGACCACCCTGAATTTAGCGCTGCGGTGTTAGTCGATGCGATTATTTATAATCGTGCCTCCTTTAGCCAACCCTTCCCGCTGATCGAATTGGTTTTTTCTGACCAACACGGCGAGCCCGTTGTCCGTCGCGTGTTTAAGCCTGTTGAATACCTCAGCGGCGAGCTGGCTGGAGACAGCCAAATGCCGCCACAAACCCCCATTCATATTGCTTTAGAAACACTGCAACCTGATGGTGGTGTGATCAATTACACACTGAACTTTGTCTCACCTAACTAACAGCCAAGGCACACTAGTGCACCTTGGCTGCACTGCTAAAGCTTAACTGCCAGCAACTTTCATCCGCTCAATTAATACTGAACCGGTGCGAATACCGCCACGTAGATCCAGATCATTACCCACTGCAACAATCTGCTTAAACATATCGCGCATATTACCGGCGATCGTCACTTCATCAACAGGGAACTGGATCTCACCATTTTCTACCCAGTAACCACCCGCGCCACGTGAATAATCACCAGTGACCATATTTAAGCCTTGGCCCATCAACTCAGTTACCAGCAAACCACGACCCATTTTCTTTAATAGCGCGGCTTGATCATCATTGCCATGCGTGACAAATACATTACGCGCACCACCAGCGTTGGCAGTGCTGGGCATACCTAACTTACGGCCAGAGTAGGTGCTGAGCATATAGTTAGTCAGCACGCCGTTTTCAATAAAGGGTTTAGCATAGGTGGCCAGGCCATCACCATCAAAGGCACTGCTGGATAAACCACCTTGCAATAATGGACGCTCGTCTAAGGTCAGCCACTCAGGGAATAAAGTCTGCCCTAAAGCGCCAACTAAAAACGAAGAATTACGGTACTGATTACCACCAGCAATCGCACCCAACAAACTACCGAACAAGCCACCAGCCAATTCAGCGGCAAAGAGTACCGGCACATCGCAAGTCGGCACTGAACGCGCACCGAGGCGGCTGACCGTACGCTCAGCAGCAATACGGCCAATGGTAGCTGCATCAGTTAACTGATCAGCACGACGGCCGTAGTCGTACCAGTAGTCACGCTGCATTTGTCCGTCAGCTTCAGCGATCATCACGCAACTGATGCTGTGGCGTGTACCGGCATGTCCAGCAATCAAACCATGACTGTTGCCATAGACGGTACAACCGACATCACTGTTGACGCTGGTACCGTCGGCATTGCTGATACGTGAATCTGCAGCAAAGGCCGCCGCTTCACATTCCAGCGCCAGCTCAATCGCCTGCGCGGGAGTGACATCCCATGGGTGCCATAAATCTAAATCAGGGAAATTCTGCGCCATCAATTCTTTATCGGCTAAACCAGAGAACTCATCGAGCGATGCATATTTAGCAATGGCTAAAGCCGCCGCAACAGTCTCTTGAATCGCCTGATCACCGGCCACTGTAGTGCTGGCCGAGCCTTTTTGCTGGCCATGATAAACCGTAATAGAAAAGCCTTGGTCGCGATTAAACTCAACCGTTTCAACTTCACGCTGACGTACGCTGGTTTCTAAACCCTGCTGTACTGACACCGCAACTTCACAGGCACTGGCACCCTGTTGTTTGGCTGCTGCAAGAATTTTTTCAACCTGAATCTTCAGCTCAGGTAACGATTGTGGACCGACACTTTCACTTACACTCATAGTTACTCCAAAGCATTTTCACAAGACCCTATCAAAGTATCAGCCTTGCTCTGTTATCATAGCGTCCTAATTGATTGGAACGCCGTTATGTCTGACTATCTCGACGACTCGCTGGACGAAGAAGAAAAAAGCAAATCACAAGTAAAACGTGAAATGCTGGCTCTGCAAGAGCTGGGCTTACGTCTTTCTAACCTTAAGCCCGAACTGCTCAATAAAATGCCGCTCAGCGATGAGCTGCGTAGAGCACTGGATGAAACCTGTAAACATACCGCACATATTGCCCGTAAACGCCATTCGCAGTTTCTCGGTAAACTGCTGCGTAATCACGATATTGACGCCATTATGCAACCGGTTAACCTGGTTGATAGCCAATCACGTGAATACAATGACCGCTTTCATAATTTGGAACGCTGGCGTAACCGCCTGATCGCCGAGGGTGATGAGGCGCTACAAAGCTTTGTTATAGACTACCCAGATACTGATATTCAGCATATGCGCAGTCTTATTCGTCACGCTCAACACGAGCTGGCTCGTAATAAAGCCCCCACTGCATCACGTAAAATATTTAAGTATTTACGTGATTTAGATGAGCAGCGCTTAGGTTTAAAATAACCTGCACTGACAACTGCAGCCGCTATTCAACCAGCGGATGCAGTTGTTAAGTTTTTAATTACCTGTGCCACCCACGGTAATACCATCAATCTTCAAGGTCGGCTGACCCACACCCACCGGTACGCCTTGGCCTGCTTTACCACAGACCCCCACACCCGGATCAAGTGCTAAATCATTACCGACCATGGATACTTGGCGCATGGCTTCTGGACCATTACCAATCAAGGTTGCACCTTTAACCGGCGCAGTAATTTTACCGTCTTCAATTAAGTACGCTTCGCTGGTGGAGAAAACAAACTTACCGCTGGTGATATCCACTTGCCCACCGCCTAAGTTGGCACAATAAATACCACGTTTCACCGAACGGATAATCTCTTCAGGCTCACTTTCACCGGCTAACATATAGGTATTAGTCATACGCGGAATCGGCACATGCGCATAGGATTCGCGACGGCCATTACCGGTCGGTGCTACGCCCATTAAACGTGCGTTCATGGTGTCTTGCATATAACCGCGCAGCACACCATTTTCAATTAAGGTGGTGCACTGCGTGGCGATACCTTCATCATCCATACTCAGCGAGCCACGACGACCGACCAAGGTACCGTCATCGACAATAGTGCAGAGTGACGATGCCACTTGCTGGCCCACTTTACCGCTATAAGCCGAGCTGCCTTTGCGGTTAAAGTCACCTTCCAAACCATGACCCACAGCCTCATGCAGTAATACACCGCTCCAGCCTGGGCCGAGTACTACGGGCAACGTACCTGCAGGCGCATCGATAGCCTCTAGATTCACCTGAGCTTGGCGTACCGCTTCACGGGCAAAATCCATCGCCAGATCATTCTCGAGGAAACAACGGTAGTCCGTACGTCCACCACCGCCGGAACTGCCACGCTCACGACGGCCATTGTGCTCAATAATTACACTCACGTTAAAACGTACTAAAGGACGTACATCCGCAGCAAGACGGCCATCTAAAGTGGCAACTAAAATCTGCTCCCAAGACCCAGTTAAACTCACGGTGACTTGGCAAACACGCGGATCAAGTGCGCGCGTAGCCGCATCAATTCTTTTTAGCAGCGTAACTTTTTCTTCACGACTGATCACTTCCAGCGGATTATCAGCTGAGTATAAAGGTGCATGCGTCACGGCTTGAATCGCAACAGGCTGCACACGCTGACCGGATTGAGCGATGCTGCGTGATGCTTGTGCCGCTTGTAGCAGGGCGGGCAAGGTCAGTGCATTACTGTAAGAGAAACCGGTTTTCTCGCCCGCTAAGGCACGCACGCCGACACCTTGGTCAAGGCTAAAACTGCCTTCTTTGACAATGCCTTCTTCTAATACCCAAGCTTCAGAAATACGGTTTTGAAAATACAAATCTGCCGCATCAATACCCGGTCCAGCTAACTCGCTAAACACACCCGATAACTGCTCTATTTCTAGGCCAGTGGGTGCCAACAAAACAGAACTGACGCTGGCTAACAAATCACTCATTGTGTGTCCTCTGTGTCTGCACGCGATAACTGCGCTACAGAAAATCGTTTATGTTGCCATAGTGGCATACGTTGGCGAATGGCCGCTTGCTCAACACGCGGATACGCATGGGTGATGCAGCCCGCGCCAGTGGGTAACTCAGCGAGTACCCTGCCCCACGCATCTATAATTGCGGAGTGGCCAAAAGTTTCACGTCCTGCGCCATGCTTGCCACCTTGGTTTGCGGCGAGCAAAACACATTGGGTTTCAATCGCACGAGCGCGCAATAACACCTGCCAATGCGCAGCCCCAGTCAATGCAGTAAAAGCCGAGGGTACGCTAATCAACTCAGCGCCTGCATCACGCAGTGCGCTATATAACTCAGGAAAGCGTAAATCGTAACAGATTGTCAGGCCTAAGCGGCCAACTGGCGTATCCACAACAGTACAACTGTGCCCTTTGGCATAGCGCTCCGACTCTTTATAACTGCCCTGTTGATCCCCCACCGCTGCATCAAATAAATGCAGTTTATCGTAACGCGCCACACACTCGCCAAACTGATCAAATACTAAAGAACTGGCGCAGGGTTTACCTGCAGCTTGACCTACCGGCAACAAGGGTAACGTACCACCGACAATCCACAGACCCAGTTCACGCGCGGTCTGGGCTAACCAAGATAAGATGGGACCGTGTTGCTGTGCTTCAAGGGCAGCAATCTGCGCAGGATTAATTTTACCCATAGCAGCAAAGTTTTCTGGCAACACCGCCAAGCGTGCGCCCTCTTCTGCTGCTTGTTCTAGCAGACGCCGAGCATGAGTAAGATTGGTGGCGATATGCTCGCCTGAAATCATTTGAATAACCGCAACTGTCATAAGAGCGTATCAACCTCATCTGGTTAAGATTGCGTTGCTGGATGAGGCAGCGCCTTAGCATGCATTTTACCGGATACCGCAGCCCGCACAACTCCTACACAGCTTATGCCATACTAGTAGGATTATCATTACCCTGTGTGCTTATGTCTCTCGATATTAACAATCTGCAGTGCTCGCAATGGCGACAAGCTATTCAACTCGGCGACTTTCAGCGTGGTAAAGCTTACGCTGCACAGGGTCGCAGTACTGTGCTGCATATTCAAGACACAACGCTGACCGCACAATGTAAAGGTTCTGCCGGGCAGATCTATCTGCAAACCATTGCTCTGCTGGCCAAAGACGGTTATTACGATATCAATGGCCGCTGCTCCTGCTATGTCGGTTACAACTGCAAGCATGTGGTGGCTGCCTTGCTCACTCAGGAACAGATGCAACAACACGGTAATCCTCCAGCAATGCTGCCCAGCACGCACAATTCGCCCAGCACACAACAACCGGCACAAAAGGTCAACATCACTGATGCGCTCCTCCAACCGCCAACCCCGCAGCTGACCTTAGGTAGCGTTGCCGTTGAACGTTATGAGGCCCGCACGAAACGCATGCTTACGACTCTGCAACATCGCGCCGCATTAGCATTTAATTATCACGGCCATCTATGTGTCGGTAAACCCAGCGCTGAATTTATCGCGCATACCGCGCCTTATCAGCGTTTACGTATTATCCGTGATTTAGCTTTTGAACACGCATGCCGCCAACAACTGCAAGAGTTGGGTTTTAAGATAGGTTTAAGGCGCAGCGATGCTGTCCCTGAAACCGCAGGCGATGCCTATGAGTTGCCCAACGATGCAGCGTGGCTGAAATTTATGCAGCAACCGGTGCAGGATTTACGAGAGCAAGACTGGCAGATTACCATGCTGCCGCAGTTTCAATTTAATCTGCTACAGATTGATCACTGGCATGCCACGCTGGAAGAATCGCCCACGCTGGATTGGTTTTCTTTAGAACTGGGTATTGAAGTGGCAGGCAAATCCATCAGCCTACTACCCATTTTATTACAGCTGATTCGCCAGTCGCCCAAGTTACTCGAACCCACTTATCTGGCCAAGCGTGATGATAGTGAGGTGATTTTGGTGCGCATCGGTACGCAAGGGCATCGAGTCGCCCTACCCTATGCGCGTATTCGTCCGGTACTTAATACACTGAGCGAGTTGTATATCCGCGAAGCGTTGACCGATGAGAAAACCATACGCCTGCCACGCCAAGAAGCGGCACGCCTGACACAGATGCAAGCACAAGGCATTGAATGGCACGGCGGTGAAGGCATTCAAGCATTAGCCGAACGCTTGGCACAACCGTTGCAAAGCCTCTGCCCATCACCTGAAGGTCTAAAGGCCACACTGCGTGATTATCAGCGTGATGGCCTGACTTGGCTGCAAAATCTGATGCAGTTAGGGATGAGCGGCATCTTGGCTGACGATATGGGTCTAGGTAAAACCTTACAAACCTTGGCGCATATTCTCACGGAAAAAAACGCGCAGCGCTTGCAGCAGCCAGTACTGATTGTGATGCCAACCAGCCTGATTGCGAACTGGCAAGATGAAGCCGCACGCTTTACTCCACAATTAAAAGTGCTGTGCTTACACGGTCCAAAGCGTCACGCCTTATTTACGCAGATGGCTCAGGCCGATATTGTGATTAGCACCTATGCGTTGCTCTCGCGTGATAGCCAATATTTACTGGAGCAGGATTGGCATCTAGTGGTTTTGGATGAAGCCCAAACCATTAAAAACCCTCGCAGTAAAGCCGCGGTCTGCGCCAGCCAATTACGCGCGCAACAACGCATTTGTTTAACCGGTACACCCTTAGAAAACAACTTAGGTGAACTGTGGTCGCTGTTTAACTTTTTAATGCCCGGCTGGCTGGGTGACAATAAAAGCTTCACCCGTCAATATCGCACTCCGATTGAAAAGCATGCTGATGAGCAACGTTTAGCCCACCTGCAAGGCCGACTTAAGCCCTTTATTTTAAGGCGCAGCAAGCAAGAAGTGGCCAGCGAGCTACCCAGTAAAACAGAAATCACTCAGTACATTGATTTAACCAGTGCCCAGCGTGACCGCTATGAAACCTTACGTTTGGCCATGGATAAAAAAGTTCGTGAAGAAATTCAGCGCGTGGGTATTGGTCGCAGTCATATTGCCGTTTTAGAAGCACTATTAAGGTTGCGCCAAGTGTGCGGTGACTTACGCTTACTCAGCACAGAAGATGCCGAAAAGTACAGCACTCAAGACTCGGCAAAAATGCTGCATTTACTGGAGATGCTGCGCACCTTTACTGCTGAAGGCCGTCGTATTTTAGTCTTTTCACAATTCACCAGCATGCTGGCGTTAATCGCTAACGAACTTAATGACGCACAGATTTCTTTCGTCCAACTCACCGGGCAAACCACAGACCGACGCACACCCGTTGAGCGCTTTCAGGCTGAAGAAGTACCGGTATTTTTAATCAGTCTTAAAGCTGGTGGCGTCGGTTTAAATCTAACCGCAGCTGATACAGTGATTCATATTGACCCTTGGTGGAACCCCGCCACTGAAGCGCAAGCCAGTGACCGTGCCTATCGCATCGGGCAAACCAAACCGGTATTTATTTACAAGCTGATTGCCCGCGGCAGTGTCGAAGAAAAGATTCAAGAATTGCAACAGCATAAAGCAGCCTTGGCCAGTAGCATTCTTGACGGCGGCTCAAGCGTCAACGCCAGTTTTGATGATGCAACCATTGAGTCTTTATTGGCACCATTGAGCAGTTAAAGAAAAATCAATTATGTTCACTGCACTGAGGCTTTGCTATGCTCGAAGCTCGATTTTAGGAGCATTAATGGTGAAACAAAACCAAGTCGACAAATTACGTACAGGCTTACATAACTATGCAGAATCGATGGGTAATCTGTTAGTCGAAACCTTTCATTATCTGGCTTTATTTGCCATTGGCGGGATGACTGCATGGGCAGGTGCGCTGGCAGCATTTGAGATGCTGGCCAAAGGTGCAGCCTCCATTGACGATATTTTACTGCTGTTTATCTATCTGGAACTGGGTGCGATGGTCGGCATTTACTTTAAAACCAACCATATGCCCGTACGCTTTTTAATCTATGTGGCAATTACTGCGTTAACCCGATTGATGATTTCTGATATTTCTCACCACAACGATCCCAATATGGGCGTGGTGTATATATCGGGGGCAATTTTATTATTAGCCATTGCAGTACTGATCGTACGCTACGCTTCAGCGCGTTTTCCAACACCTCGACCCACAGCCAAAAACCCTAAGGTTACTGATGAAAGCCATGAGGGTATTGAGCCCGGCTAGTGACTGAAATGCCGCTGTTTTGCAGCGGCATCTTTATTGGGATTATTTACTAGGAACAGGCATTGGAAATGGCATTACATTACCCACTGCCGCTTCACTGATGGTTGCCACGCCTAAACGCTCAACCTCATCAATACGCACAATCGAATGCATCGGCACGTAGCTGCGAATCACACCTTCAAATTGCGCCTTAAGTTTCTCTTCACTGGGATCCACCACAACTTGTGTGCGCTCACCAAAAACAAACTCTTCTATTTCTAAAAAGCCCCAAAGATCACTTTGAAAAATTGACTTTGCATACATTTCAAAGACTTGGCCTTGATTGACAAAGATCACCTTAAAAATTGGGTTTTCGCTTTTACTCATAACCGCATAAAACTCATAAACGAACGGATGCGCAGCTTAACATATTCATCCTAGACTGTTGTCTTATCGACGTATTTTGTGACTCATTATTGCGCTGCTCGCATAAGCATCAATCTGCTTAAATCAAGACAGATAAGAAGCGTTTCCATCTAGAGCTTGACTTGCGAATGGGAATTGTTACTATTAGCTCAACTGATCGTAAGGTCAGCTGGTAACGACAGAATCAACAGGTCGATTTTCAAGTTATCTCCTCATCAGGCTAAACACGGTTTGACCCGCACTTGTGCGGGTCTTTTTTTGTTTAAAATAACCCAGTCACTGCCAGCCAGCTTATCGCAGACACAAAAAAGCCAAGCATTTTCAGCGACCATTTTTATGCGGTTACTGCAAAGATACTTGGCCTTTTATCATGTTAAGGCAACGTCTAAACTAGACGCCGCCTGCACATATCAACTTAACGCACACCCGCTTGACGTAATGCCGCAGGGGTAAATTCACTTGAAGAAGCAACAGCACCAAATTCATAGGACTGTTTCTCTTCGTTCTTCATACCCAAAGCAAGGTAGCGGCCTGATTGCAGGTCATACAATGCTTCCAGTGAGTACCAAGGCACTTGTTTGTTAAAGTAGTGCAGCGCATGCGCTTCAGCGACACGCCATAAGTTACCACGGCCATCGTAATGGTCGATGGCTGCTGCTTGC
Organism: Thiopseudomonas sp.; assembly: GCA_035271365.1. Classification (GTDB taxonomy): domain Bacteria; phylum Pseudomonadota; class Gammaproteobacteria; order Pseudomonadales; family Pseudomonadaceae; genus Denitrificimonas. The sequence goes on along the minus strand of DATERS010000021.1, from coordinate 80,894 downwards.
CAGGTATCTTCATCAATATAGAAGTCACGTTTTGCATAAATATGACGCTCGCCTGCTTTCAAGGTCGCAGTCACATGCCAAACACGGTGCAACTCATAACGTGTTAAATCTTGGTTAATGTGACCGGCTTTAATAATGTCTGCATATTTAAGCTTAGGTGAATCCAGCTCGTAGTTGTTGTACGAGATATACACTTCTTTTTTACCGTTGAGCTTCCACTCATAGCGGTCAGGCGCACCGTTGTACATATCGAGGTTATCGGATGTACGTAAGCCATCTGCTGCTGTACCTGGACCATCATAGGACACCTGTGGTGCACGACGTACACGACGCTGACCGGCATTATAGAGCCACGCCATACGCGGTTCTTTAATCTGATCCAATGTTTCGTGAACCAGCAGCACGTTACCGGCTAAGCGCGATGGTGCAGTCACTTTTTGCTTAAAGTAAAACAGCACGTTACTGGGTTTGCTAGCATCGTAATCTTTGAGCTTGTTGGGGAACACAAACTCATCATCAAAGTACACCAAGGAGTACGAACCATTGGTTTGCGGTGTTGCTTGTGTCACATAGCGCTTAACACTACCACCACGGTAGCGAGTGATATGGTTCCACACTACTTCCAGACCGTTCTGCGGAATAGGGAATGCGTTGGCTACACCAAACTTTTCTAAACCATTGCCGCCCTGCACCATATTGGCATTGAGAGCATTGTTTTTGGTCGCTGCAACCACCTCAGCCGGCATATTAACCGAGCGATGAGTTGTATAGACAGGCATGCGATAGGTATCCGGATAGCGCTTAAACATCGCGACTTGGCCGGGCGTTAACTTATCTTTATATTGCTCAAAATTTTGTGCGGTAATAGTAAATAATGGTTTTTCACCAGCAAAAGGATTACTTAAAAAACCACGGCTATCCACTGCAGCAGCATTGGTGGCTAAACCACCGGTCCATGCTGGAATAGTGCCATCAGCATTACCTGCTTTCTCTGCACCAAAGGGCGTTAAAGTTGTACCTAATTTTGCTGCTTCATCTGCAGAAACAGCGGCCATCACACTGACGGCAAACAGCGATAATAAAAAAGCTGTACCGGTTTGCATAAAAGTTTTATGTGTTTTCATTGATTCAGTCTTCCTAAGCTTAAAAAATTGGGAGACGCACGCTGTGCAGTGCCAACCCATGTCAGCACTGCGCAGCAGTGATTAGAAGTTCATACCAAAGTTAAGTGACACAAAGTCACGATCTTTTAAGGTGTTATAGCGACCATCAAAGAAGTTGGTGTATGACAAACCTGCGGTATAAGTGTTCTGATAGTCCGCATCAAGACCAAAGCTCACAGCTTTAGCGCCTTCATTAAACTGACCATTGGGACCGTAACCATCAACGTCATGGGAGAACGCCATATTGGGGTGCAAGTTAATACCCGCAATAGCGTTGTTGTAATCTAAGATACCGCGCGCACGGTAGCCCCATGAGTTTTTAGTAACAAAACCGTGCCAGCCATTCGCTTGTGCTGAAGTTGGGCTATCCGGAATAATACTGGTCGGAGAACCGTAGATAGGATCACGTCCATAACGCACGCTACCGACACCACCCACGTGAGTGTAACCAACCTCGCCCACTACAGTTGCGCGGCTTGCACCCAATACCTGATCAAAGAAATGAGTGAATGTGGTTTGTAGTTGTGTAACTTCTTTACGATCATAGCCACGGTGAAATTTACCACCCTGCGCTAAAGCACCGGAAAGATTACCGGCGGCAAGAGAGCCACCAATACCAGTCGCTAATTTCAAGGTCATATCTTGGGTGTTAATTTGTACTGGTGCATTTGGACGGTAGCTGATCTCACCCTGCCATGCCGTACCTGTAGGTAAAGTCGTGGAGAAGCTTAAGCCGTACAGGCGAATATCTTCAGGGTAATCCATAAAGTAATTACCGTTACCCACTAGGGTTGCTGCAGCACCCAGTGAGGCAGCACCTGGACCAAGAAGAGTACCGACAGCTGTACTTGCAGCGTTAATTTTACCCAGCATTGCAGGATTCATTTGCGCATTTTGCATACTTAAGAATGGCGTACGGCTGTGATAGTTCATAAAGTACGCACCGTATTCGGTGTTATCACCTAACCAACGAAATGCAGTACCCCACTGACCACTATCACGCGCTTTATTATCTCTACCACGCGGCAGCATTAAGCCCTCATTCGAGTAGTTAATACCTAAGCCAGCCAGGTTAGGGAATGGCTGCCCATTAGGCATTAAAGCGCCAGCAGCAGCGTATTGATCAATTCCTTTAAGCAAACCCTGAGTCAGCTGTTTATTAAGAATATGATAATTATTATTACAGCCATCAGCCGCTACGTCAGCTGAAGAGAAAAACGTACCGCAGTTATCCACAACCGTTTGCTTCCAACCAATCTGATAGAAGGCTTCCATCGATAACTGGTCAGTTAAGTTTTGTGAAACAAACAGCATATTAACCGGAATCAAGCCTTCTTTTAGCTCGGCACCAGGACGGCGAAATGCAGAGACATCAATCGGATTGACCGAGTTGATGGAGTTCATAATAAAGGTACTTTCACCCCAACTGACCACCTGTTTACCTAGACGTACAGTACCGGGCTGATCACCGATAGCGTAGTTATGGTAAACAAACGCATCCAGAATTTCTGCGCCACGGGTTTTAGCACCCTCTTTACGGCCTTTATTGCTGATATCTTTAAATGGGCGGTTACCATCTTGCAACTCAGCGTCGTACCAATATTTTCCACGGACAAAGACACCTGTATCTTTGTACTTTAATTCTAAGTCATGCAAACCTTTAAAAATCTGTGAAAAGGTTTTACCGCGCTGGAAGTTTAAACGACCATCATCACCGGTTTGAGTAAAGCCAGTTCCACCATTGGCATTACCAATAAAACGCTTATCGGGTTTAGCTGTAGACCAGCTCGCACCAACAGACAAGGACGAGTCGAATGAACCTTCGACTTCACCAAGGTCAAATGTAACTGCAACAGCTGGCGCAGCCAACACGGTGGCTAAGCTGACAGCAAGTGGCAATTTTGCCAGACGCCATGGGTATTGTTTTTTTATCGTCATGGATGCAACTCCGAATGTTATTTTGGCTGTTGGCATTATATCCAACTGCGTTGTTAGACCCATCCACCAAAAGGCTGATCTAGCCTATCAACGGCTTAACTCTAGTTTGGCGGCTGTAACCGCTCTAATACACCCTATCTATACCTGTAATGCAGTATGCATGCCACTTAAAAACCTGACTTATAGGTCATATTTACACACCTATAAGAATGCAGCCTGCAGAACATATAAAAACGCATGACCCAACAGCAAAAGTAGCCTCCTGAGCTAGAGCTTATGATGATTTAAGAGTGCCACAACTGATTTGAGTCGTTTAGTAACAACTCTGTCACTCACCGGTAGCACACCCACACATACGACCACACTGCAATAAATAGTGGCCAGATTAGATCATCAAGGCCCATATAGACCGCTGACCCGTATCAGGTAGGAGAGTAGAGAGTAAACACCTATATGGCACAAGGAATGGCACCTATAGACATGCTGGAGAGATCAACAAACAGTAACGAGACAGTAGGCAGAATTATTTTTAGCCTTGGCTGACAGGCTTATGAGTAACAGGCGTCATCAATACCTAAACACAGTATTGGCACATTCGTCTTACTCAGTGATCCAAATTAAGCTGGCAAAACGTCCGGTCTCCGGCTGGCGGCGATAGGAGTAAAAGCGCGGATCAGTGACAGTACACAAACCGCCACCATAGACCGCAGTCACACCACAAGCGGCTAAGCGAATACGCGCCAACTGATAAATATCAGCCATCCAGCGCCGTGGGTTTTTACTGGGTACAAAGGCTTGTGCAGCCTCGGGGTGCTGCTGGATAAATGCAGCGCGCACTTCCCCACCCACCTCAAAAGCAGCAGGACCAATCGCAGGACCCAGCCACGCTAACAACTGTTGCGGCGCGACCTGCATACTGACAACGGTGTTTTCTAAGATACCCGCAGCTAAACTGCGCCAGCCCGCATGGGCTGCAGCAACACAAGAGCCCACCTGATCGGTAAACAGTACCGGCAAGCAGTCAGCGCTCATAATACAACAGGCTACATTCGCCTCGCGCGTGACACTGGCATCCGCCACTAGCGTGCGCTGAGCATCGGCAATCACTACGCGATCACCATGCACTTGCTCTAACCAAGTCGGCTGACAGCTTACAACTTCAGCCAAATAGTCACGGTTAGTCCGCACTTGTTCGAGTGAATCGCCGACATGCTCGCCTAAGTTAAAGGCAGCAAAAGGCCCAACACTATCACCACCACTGCTGGTGGTGACACAGGCCCGCACATGAGCAGGTGCAGGCCAGTCCGGCGTGAGCCAATCAAACGGCAACTTCAGCACTGCGTCACTCACCCAACAAAGGCCTCACGGTCTTGACGTAACAATGTTAGCAACCAAGTGAAGTCATCCGGCAATGGCGCTTCCCACTTAATGCGCTTACCTGTAACAGGATGATCCAGCTCTAAGAAGCGTGCATGCAGCGCTTGGCGAGGAAACTCTTTTAGCGTTTCCAGCAAGGTTGGGTTGACCGCAGGCGGGATACGGAAGCGTCCACCATAAGCAGGGTCACCCACTAACGGAAAGCCAACATGAGTCATATGCACGCGAATCTGGTGGGTACGCCCTGTTTCCAGCATGACACGTGTATGGGTATGCGAGCGAAAACGTTCCAGTACACGATAATGACTGATCGCAGGCTTGCCACTGTCAATCACAGCCATACGTTGACGCTGTTGGCCATGGCGACCAATCGGTGCATCAATAGTAGCACCTGAAGTAATCACCCCAATCACAATGGCTTCATAGGTACGACCCACGCTACGCGCTTGCATCTGATCAACCAAACTGGTGTGCGCTATCAGTGTTTTGGCAACAACCATTAACCCGGTTGTATCTTTGTCTAAGCGGTGCACAATACCTGCACGCGGCACCTCGATCAGACTGGGTACATGAAACAGTAGCGCATTTAATAAAGTACCATCAGGGTGACCCGCGGCAGGATGCACCACCAAACCCGCAGGTTTGTTTAATACCAGAATATGCTCATCTTCATAGACGATATCCAATGGAATATCTTGGGCGACCCATTCACCTTGCGCTTCACGCTCAGCAGTTAATGCGAGCTCTGAACCGCTATAAACAGTATCGCGTGGCCGTATAACTTGGCCATCAACAGTCAGACGACTTTCTTTAATCCAAGCAGTTAAACGTGAACGGGAATGCTCCGGGAACAATTGTGCAGCAACCTGATCTAAGCGTTGTCCACCCAGCTCTACCGGAACCTTTGCGTATAATTGAATTGTTTCAGTCGTATTTGTGGGCATACTCATCAACAGAGAATGCGTAGGCTTTGGTTTCAAGCGCACGCTTGTGGTTAAATACAGCATAATTTGCCCTGAATCGTGATTCAGGGTGTTCACTATAACAGGACGGCTCACTGCAAGTCAGCCGACCGTTTAACGGCGTACTCAATCATGCATCTAAGGCACCTGCTATTTATCGCTCTTTTTACCTTATTAGGCGCCTGTGCGTCCAAGGAAATCGATTCCGACTTAAGCGAAACTCAACTTTACCAACAAGCACAGACTGATCTTGATAAAAAAAGCTACTCAGCCGCTGTCACTAAACTTAAAGCATTGGAGTCGCGTTATCCTTTTGGTCGCTATGCCGAGCAAGCACAACTTGAGCTGATCTACGCATACTATAAAAATTTAGAGCCTGAAGCTGTGCGCGCCTCAGCTGACCGTTTTATTCGTTTGCACCCGCAGCACAACAACGTTGATTACGCTTATTATATGAAAGGTCTTGCCTCATTTGACCAAGACACCGGCTTATTGGCGCGTTTCTTACCGCTGGATATGTCCAAGCGTGATCCTGGCGCAGCACGTGACTCCTATAATGAGTTCTCGCAACTGACCAACCGCTACCCCAATAGCCGTTATGCTCCTGACGCTAAACAGCGCATGATTTATCTGCGTAACTTATTAGCAGCGTATGAAGTCCACGTTGGCCATTACTATTTAAAACGTCAGTCCTATGTTGCTGCATTGAACCGTGGCCGTTATATCGTTGAGAACTTTCAAGAAACCCCTGCTGTGGGTGATGGCTTAGCGATTATGGCCGAAGCCTACCAGCACTTAGCGCTCACTGACTTAGCACAAACCAGCTTAGAGGCTTTACAGCTCAACTATCCTAAGCACCCAAGCTTAGCCAGCGGCACCTTTAAACTGCGCGAAAAAGACACCGACAACCGCTCATGGCTAAGTAAAGCCACATTAGGCTTTATCGGTAGTAATAAGGATTTACGTCCGCAGCAAACACAAGCCAGCAAAGATGTGATTCGCCAGTATGAAAATGCTGCTGAAGAAATACCTGCTAGCGTACGCACGGCAATTGACAACGACCAACCTAAACGCAGCTGGTTAAACCGCCTAAGCTTTGGCTTATTCGGTAAGTAATGCACACAACGCCGTGACATAAAAAGGAGGCTCAATGCCTCCTTTTTTAATGGCCAGGTGTTAGGCCGAGCCAGTCATAGCAGGCAGATTTGCTAACCTGTAGACACAAAAAAGGAGCACTCTTTGCAGATGCTCCTTTTTTGTAACCCTAACCAGCAGTTATGCTGCTGTCTCAATCGATAACTCGGTAAAATTATCGCGCTTGCTGGGAAGATATGGGATGTCATATTTCCACTTATCCAATCTCGGTAAAGACGGGATTAACGGGCATGTGTACAAGCGATGAAGATGGCTTTAGTGTACACAAACCACTGCGATGAATAATTGCTAAGATAGCTACCAAAAATAGATATTAGCAATTAATAACCTATTATATTAAAAATATAGCAATAAATAACCACTCATACTAAATTAGTCGCAAGTCCAACAGATAATCGAGCAACTTATGCAAAAACTTGACCGCTATGACCTACGTATTTTGCAAGAACTGCAGCACAATGCACAGCTCTCTAATCAAGAACTCGCTGAGCGCATTGGTTTATCAGCTTCACCCTGTTCTAGACGAGTAAAAATGTTAGAAGATGAGGGTTATATTCAAAAGCATGTGGCGTTACTCGACCGTAAAAAACTAGGTCTGACGCTGACTGCTTATGTGTTAATTGGTATGGATCGGCATACACCAGAGCGCTTTGAGAATTTCCAATCGCATATTTGCCAATGGCCTGAAGTCTTAGAGTGCAGCCTGATTACCGGTATGGATGCTGACTACCAGCTCAAAGTAATAGTGCCCGATATGGATCACTATCAAAAATTTCTACTGGAAAAACTGACCCGTGTTGACGGAGTGACCAGCGTGCGCTCCAGCTTTGTGCTCAATCATGTGCAGCTCTCCACCGCCTTACCGCTCGCTCACTTGCAGACTTAAGTGCGCAGCGCGCTAAACTCTAGTGTTTGAACTTAGAGTTTCTTACATCGCTATCGATATAACGTATAATGTTGCTCAGTCACTTTCGCAGTTCACGCAAGACATTGCCCAATAACTGCGCTAAAGCCATACTGCAGCAATGTCCTAAACAACTTGGAAAGATTATGGAACCTGAAGTATTTGAAGACATAATGACCACCGTTTTAGTGGGTGGTCTTATTGCATTTATGGGCTTTATTGTTTGGGATTTAGCCAAAAAATCTAAGGCTGGCCGCTACGGTACGGCAGTATTGTTTTTTGCTTTAGGCTTGGGTGTACTGGGTTTTGTTATTAAAACCATAGTCATTGCTGTTAAAGGTTTGTAAGAGCTTTTAAGCTAAACCTACTGTATACCGCTGTATAGATCACTCTAGGCTCGCACTTAAGCGAGGTCCGAATACAGCAGGGCAATATTCTGCGCTACGCTCTTTGTAGCCTCAATCTTATACAGTATGCATATTGGGCACAGGCAGTGCGCGCCACTGCCCGCTCGCTAAATCAGCTAAACGCCACTCACCAATTTGCACTCGCACTAAGCGTAATGTTGGCAAGCCCACTGCAGCTGTCATTCTGCGCACTTGGCGATTACGCCCTTCATAAATCGTCAACTGCAGCCAAGCCGTGGGAATATGTTTGCGCTCACGTACCGGTGGCGTGCGCTCCCATAATTCGGGTTCAGCAATATGCTCAGCCTGTGCTGGAGCAGTTAAGCCATCTTTCAACTCAACACCCTCACGCAAGCGCTGCAACTGTTCAGCTTGCGGCTCACCTTCCACCTGCACCCAATAGACTTTACGCAATTGATACTTAGGCTCGGCAATGCGTGCCTGTAAACGCCCGCTATTGGTCAGTAATACCAATCCTTCGCTATCGCGATCAAGGCGCCCGGCAGGGTAAACATCTTTCACCGGCACATAATCTTTTAACGTTGCGCGGCCCTGCCCATCGGTAAACTGCGTTAAGACATCGTAAGGTTTATTGAGCATCAGCAAACAGGGCTCAGCCGGTTCTACAGCTTGAAGTTTAACCTTAGACCGCAGATTACGCTTCGCTGCAGGATAGGGACGCGAGCTAGAGCTTGAAGTTTTAATCGGCTTTTTCACTGCATATCCTAAACTGTTAAGTTGGCGGCAAACTCAGCCAACCAAGGCTCAGCATCCGTTTCTGGGCTGACTGTTTCACTGGCATCCAAACGCAACATATCTTGCAGTTCTACCACACCGATTTCTTCGTACAACTCACGAATCATTTCACCACCAGCGCAATAATCATCGCCATAGCAGGCATCACCTAAAGCAATCACACCGGCCAGCAAACCATGCCACTGCGGTGGCTGATCACGCAAAGCATCCACCAGCGGCTGCAAACCTTCAGGCAGCTCGCCCATTCCTGTGGTTGAGGTGACAAACAAAAGCGCGTCAGGCTCTAAAGCCATGAGCTCTGGGTAAGTTATACGCGGTTGATAGGTGATATTAAGACCCGCATCAGTCAAAAACTCTGCGGCATGGTGCGCAACATCTTCTGCCGCGCCAAATACTGTTCCAGAAACAATTACCACATGGATTGTCATACTGTGCGATCACCTTATCAGCAAATTAACTAAGGATTGCCTGAGATACCTTGAATAGATTTCATCATAACAAGAAACACAAACACTGTAACAAAAGCTATTCACCTAGTGTTTGTAGGTTGTACAAACCTTAACTCTAGTATAAGTTTATCCGCCTCTAACACCGCGCGAGTTGTTTATATAATAACTGCGCTAATTGATGAGGGTAAGACCAGCTTATGAGCGATCACGCTCCGATTCTACTCACAGGTGCCAGTCAACGACTGGGACTGCATTGTGTACACCGCTTTTTAGACGCGGGTCAGCCCTTAATTATCAGCTACCGCCAAGAACGTGTCGAGGTGGATCAGTTGCGTCAATTAGGCGTGCACTGCATCCAAGCCGACTTCGCGACTGAAGCAGGCATTCTTGATTTTATCACCCAAGTTAAAGCGATCACGCCCATTCTACGTGCCATTATTCACAATGCTTCACTGTGGTTGGTCGAAGATGGCAGCGATGCCAGTGCCTTGACGCAGATGCTTAATGTCCATGTCATGGCGCCCTATTTAATCAATACACAGTGCGCATCTTTGCTGATGCAATCTGCTCAGGCTGATATCATTCACATCACTGATGACGTGATCCGTAGAGGCAGTGCTAAGCGTATTGCTTACAGTGCCAGTAAAGCTGGACTGGACAACCTCACTCTATCCTTTGCGGCACGTTTTGCGCCGCATATTAAGGTGAATTCACTGGCTCCTGCATTAATTATGCTGCAGCCCGATGATGATGAAGAATATCAACGTCGTGCCACAGCTAAATCCGTTATGGGCACTGTGCCTGGCCCGGAAGTTATTTACCAAAGCCTGCGTTACTTACTTGATACGCCGTATGTGACAGGCACAACCCTTACTGTTAATGGTGGCCGGCATCTCAAATGATGCCGGGCTCGGAGAGCTGACAATGTGTGAAGAACTAAGCAAAAACTACCGCGAAATCCTGATTGGTCTCGGTGAAAACCCTGAGCGCGAAGGTTTAGTTGATACGCCAAAACGCGCCGCAAAAGCTATGCAATACTTGTGCAACGGCTACGAGAAGAATCTCGATGAAATTGTCAACGGCGCGCTATTTGAGTCATCCAGCGATGAAATGGTGATTGTCCGTGATATCGAACTCTACTCACTGTGCGAACACCATATTCTGCCGTTTATCGGAAAAGCACACGTTGCTTATATCCCTACTGGCAAAGTACTCGGCCTATCTAAGGTTGCGCGTATTGTGGATATGTTCGCACGTCGCTTACAGATCCAAGAAAATTTAACCCGACAAATTGCTGACGCAGTGCAAGAAGTGACTGGCGCTGCAGGTGTTGCTGTGGTGATTGAAGCACAACATATGTGCATGATGATGCGCGGCGTAGAAAAGCAAAACTCGGTGATGACTTCATCGGCGATGCTCGGCGCATTCCGTAACTCAGGCACCACCCGTCAAGAATTTTTACAACTGATTCGGAGTCGCTAATTTATGGCACGTTTAGAACCGGGCATGGCGCGGATTCGTATTAAAAATCTGCGTTTACGCACCTATATCGGCATCAATGAAGATGAGATTCGTAACAAACAAGATATTTTAATCAACGTCACCCTGTTCTATCCTGCTGACGATGCCGTGCAAATTAATGACATTAACCATGCATTAAATTATCGCACCATCACCAAAGAGATTATTCAGTACGTTGAAGAGAATCGTTTTGCCTTGCTCGAACGCCTAACCCAAGATGTACTCGATTGTGTGATGCGTCACGAACGCGTGCGCTATGCTGAAGTTGAGGTGGATAAGCCACATGCGCTGCGTTTCTCCGAGTCTGTATCGATTACCCTGACCGCACACCGCGCAGCTTAAGTGATGACACTGACTGAATTTTTATACGCCATTCAACAGCCAGGGCATCAGTTCGCTGACACTCTGGCCTTTATTGATGCGCACTATCAATACACTCCGCGTGCATTTGATAATGTCGGCTTGCATAACCCTGCTGGCAGCAATCAGGGTTCATGCAAAATACTGGGTTTAGCCTTACTGGAACACCTGAGTACTGAACAGGCTTTGTTAGCCTTTGGCCAGCACTATGCTTATGTGCTCGCCACACCTAAGGAAACAGAACATGCCAATATCCGCCAACTGCTTGCGCATGGTTTAGCGGCGGTGCACTTTAACCAATTACCCTTACGCAGGCTTATTGTCTAAGGCCCACTGGTAGAGTGCATTTTTGCGCACACCGGTAATTTCCGCAGCCAGCGCAGCAGCGCGCTTGGGTGGCAATTCAGCCATCAGCAATACAAGCACACGCTGTGCCTCCAAAGACACCTCTAGCGCTTGCTCAGGCTCGTGATAACCCGCAATCAGCAGTACACACTCACCACGCTGCTGGTTGGCATCAGCAGCAACCCATTCGTAGAGCTCTTGTAGCGGTAAATCTTTAATGGTTTCAAAAGCTTTAGTCAGTTCGCGTGCCAGCACCGCAGGGCGATCACCACCAAATATATCGCGCATATCCGCAATACTGTCGAGAATACGATGCGGCGCTTCGTAAAAAATCAAGGTGCGCGGATCATGCTGAACCGCGGTTAAGCGCGTGCAACGTGCCACTTGTTTCGCCGGTAAAAATCCCTCAAAGACAAAACGATCTGAAGGCAATCCAGCCGCCGATAAACCGGCAATTAACGCGCAAGCACCCGGCACAGGTACAACCCGCACATTAGCAGCACGGGCTTGGCGCACCAAGTGATAACCCGGATCAGAAATCAGCGGTGTCCCCGCATCAGAAATCAAAGCAATATCATCGCCCGCCAATAAACGGGTAATAAAGCGTCCACCTTCTTCGCGCTCATTATGTTCATGGCACGCCACTAGTGGTGTGCGAATACCAAAATGCTGCAGCAAGCGCGTGGAGTGGCGCGTATCTTCAGCAGCGATCAAACTCACCTCAGCTAAAATACGTAACGCACGCGCGCTAATATCATCCAGATTACCGATAGGAGTGGCAACGACATACAATGTGCCAGTCTCGCCCGACTGAGGTGTGGATAAGCTCACAAAACACTCCGAAAATACGAAATAAAACACTATTGTAGCCTGATTTAGTATGACAAGATCGCACCAATGCGCGCGCTTGGGTACAATCAAAACATTCGAATTTATTGTGCTTGGATTGCCTGTCTATGAAAACCCCTCTACGCGTTCTCTCTACTCTGTGTTTATCTGCATTGTTAGTTGCCTGCTCTAGCTCTCCTAGCTCGACACTCGGGCAACTGCCATCTTCCAAGTACAATGATTTAGACAAACTGCTCGCGCAGGCCAGTAAAAAAACTGACAGCCAAGCTGTTGGCTTATATTTGGCGGCCGCTGATATGGCGTGGCAGCAAGGCGAAACCTTACGTGCCCGCGAAATTTTAGACACTACCAATATGAGCCAAGCAACACCGGCTCAACAGATTTTTGCTAAAACCCTTGAAGCTGAGTTCGCCGTAGCACGCCAACAAGCAGAAACAGCTCTGAAAATATTAGAGCATGCCAGCTTTAATCACTTAAACAATATGCCCGTGCAGCAGCAAATACGTACGCAACTGGTACGGGCCAACGCCTTGCAAGACACTGGAAGTACGCTGGCAGCCGCGCGTGAACGTATCAATTTAGCATCTTGGTTAGACGGCTCTTTAGCCTATGAAAACCATCAAATCATTTGGGATTTACTCACTACCTTGCCGCGCTCACAACAACAGGCAACGGGTGAAGCCGATCTTGATGGCTGGCTAGAACTGCTACGCATCACTCAGTCTTCACGCTCACTGGCACAACAGCAATCGGCGATCAATCAGTGGACACTGCGCAACTTAAACCACCCGGCGTCCGAGCAGCTACCTGAAGCACTTAAACAACTGCAGCACTTAGACGTCAAAAACATCAATAGCTTAGCTTTATTACTGCCTTCACAAGATGCCAATCAGAATGTCGTTAACGCTCTGCGTAATGGTTTCTTTGCGGCGCATTATATTGCTCAAGCTGAAGGCCAATCCACACCCAGCATTCGGATGTATGACAGCAGTAGTATTTCCTCAATGGATGCTTTTTATCAGCAAGCCGTTGCTGACGGTATTGAGCTGGTAGTCGGTCCATGGGAGAAAAAACTCGTAGGTCAACTCGCCAATTACTCTCAACTACCCATCACAACACTGGCGCTTAACTATACTGAGAGTGGCCAAAACACCCCTAAGCAACTGTTTCAATATGGTTTAGCCGCTGAAGATGAAGCTCGTGCAGCCGCCGATCGTGCTTGGGCTGACGGCATGCGTCGCGCAGCAGCATTGGTGCCTAAAAATGACTGGGGCAACCGTGTTCTAGCGGCTTTCACTGCGCATTGGCAAGCACTGGGCGGCGAACTGATAGCAACACAACAGATTGACCGCCCTAACGCCCTGCCAGGACAAATCGCAGAATTATTTAAGCTGCGTGACAGTGAAAAACGCGCTAAGCAACTGCAAACAACTTTAGGCACAAACGTTGCTGCACAACCTGCACGTCGCCAAGATATTGATTTTCTATTCCTCGCAGCATCACCGCAGCAAGCGCGCCAAATCAAACCGACACTGACCTTCCAATATGCCGGTGACGTGCCTATTTATGCAACCTCTGCTGTGAACTCAGGCAGTGGCGACATTCACCCTGAGCTTAACGGTTTACAGTTTAGCGAAATGCCTTGGTTTATTGAGACCGATGATGCAACTCGCCAACATATTACCTACAACTGGCCACAAGCCTTAAACAGCATGGGACGTTTTTATGCCATGGGCGCAGACGCCTATCAGCTGGCGAATCAGTTACAACAACTCGCCACTGTGCCCAATAGCAGCGCTGTTGGCTTGACTGGTACACTCAAGCTAAACTCTGAGCAACGCATTGAACGTAGCTTGTACTGGGTAAAATTCACTAACAGCAGCATTAAGCAACTCAAGGATGGTCAGAGTGACTAAGACGGTCACAATTGGCAAAGCCGTTGAGCAGTTTGCTTTAAACTACTTAAATCAGGCGGGCTTAAGTACAGTAGCGCAAAACTGGTCGTGCCGTTTTGGTGAAATTGATCTGATTATGCTGGAACACGACACGCTTGTATTTGTTGAAGTGCGTTACCGAAAAAACAATTATTTTGGTGGCGCACTGGAGAGTATTGACCAATCTAAACGTGACAAACTGCTGATCACTGCAGAACTATTTTTCAATCAATACCCTCACTGGTTAGAACATGCCTGCCGCTTTGATGTCATTACTGCACATCCCAGCGCAACCGAGGTATTTACACTTGACTGGATTCAAGATGCATTTGAATCCTAACCCCATTTTTAATAAGGGCTGATCCTATGCAATCACGTATTAAACACATGTTTCAAGCCAGCATTGAGACAAAGCAACAAGCATTAACCGTTCTGCCGCAAGCGATTGAGAATGCCAGCCTGATGATGGTCAGCTCATTACTCAATGAAGGTAAAATCTTAGCCTGTGGTAATGGCGGCTCAGCAGGTGATGCACAGCACTTCTCATCAGAAATGCTCAACCGTTTTGAACGTGAACGGCCCAGCCTACCCGCTATTGCATTAACCACAGACAGCTCAACTATCACCTCAATTGCTAATGACTACAGCTACGAAGAAATATTCTCTAAGCAGATTCGTGCGCTAGGCCAAGAAGGTGATGTACTGTTAGCAATCTCTACCAGTGGTAACTCAGCCAACGTTGTACAAGCTATCCATGCTGCGCACGATCGTCATATGCATGTGGTTGCGCTCACAGGCCGTGATGGCGGGCAAATCGCTCCGCTGCTGCTGCCTGATGACGTTGAGATCCGCGTACCGTCCAATGTCACAGCACGCGTGCAAGAAGTACACTTGCTGGCAATCCACTGTCTATGTGACTTAATTGACCATCAACTGTTCGGGAGTGAAGAATGATTCGTAAAATTCTAACCATTACCTTACTCGGCGTTATGCTGAGTGCCTGCGGACCACGCAGTTTTGGTAATAAAATTGATGACCAATTTATTGGCCCTGAAGTTGTGCGTGCGATCAAAGAAGCACATATTGATCTCTCCACTACAACATCACGCATTATTGTCACCAGCTACAACGGTATCGTGTTAGTGGCAGGACAAACGCCTAATCAAGCACTGAAAGATCTCGCTGGCAAAGCTGCACATTCAGTCTCCAGCGCCAAGAAGATCCATAACGAACTGCAAGTCACCACGCCAACCACAGGCATGGTGCGTAGTAATGATGCCCTACTCACAGCCAATATTAAAACGCGCATGCTGTCGTACAACGACGTTCCAGCATCGAAGATTAAGGTTGTCACAGAAAATGGTGTTGTTTACTTACTGGGAATTCTAAGCCGAGCTGAGGCAACTCGTGCCACTGCAGTCGTGCAAGAAGTGAGCGGCGTACAAAAAATCGTACGTTTATTTGAATATATCAACTAAGCCTGTATTGCACAGGTCCAGCTCTACAGCGCTCAGTTACTGATGTCATAGCACTGATTGCAGCGCATACACTGTGCTGCAATCAGTATTTATAAAGACGAAGCTATTTGATAACCCGTAAGTTAGGGCGGCCTGGAGAAGGCGGCTTCGGTGGTTCATCATCAGGAGCAGTTGGCGTATGCGTATCTACCGCATGCAATACGGTAGGTTTCTCAAGCGTCGTGTCAGCCTTATCCTCAGGCATCTCGTCATGCTCACCAAGCGCATCTGACTCAGCATCAAAGAACATCCCTTGTCCATTTTCTCGAGCGTAGATCGCTAAAATAGCGCCCATCGGCACGTACAACGAAAATGGCGCACCAGAAAAAAGGGCTTCGAAGCTGACCGCCTCATTATCAACAGTAAAATAACGTACAGCCGCAGGCGCAGTATTGAGAACAATTTGTCCATCCGCAGCATAGCCTGGCGGCACCTTCACCTGTGGGTGATTGATATCAACCAACAGGTGCGGTGTGCACTCATTATCTACAATCCATTCATGCAGTGCGCGCAATATATAAGGACGGCTAGAATTCATGCTGGCTCACTCCCTTAGGGACGCATCAGACGCTCAGCATCAGACAGGCTGGCCTGGAAAGCATCTCGAGCAAAGTTACGCTCCATATACTCAATCAGCGGTTGTGCAGCTTTAGGCAGTTCAATACCCAATGCTGGCAAGCGCCATAAGAGCGGTAACAAGTAGCAGTCAACTAGACTCAACTCATCACTCATAAAGTACTTCATGCTAGCAAACACAGGTGCAACACCTGTCAGGCTCTCACGTAATTCTTTACGCGCTTTAGTGCGTGCGGTTTCTTTGGTCTTCTTATCAAGAATCAAATCAGCTTGCGCAGACCAGTCGCGCTGTACGCGATACGACAACATACGTGTATTCGCGCGAGCCACTGGATACACAGGTAGCAGTGGTGGGTGCGGATACCGCTCATCTAAATATTCAAGAATGACCGTTGAATCGTACAATGCTAAATCACGATCAACCAGCGTTGGCACTGTTGCATAAGGATTGACCTCAGCTAAGTACTCTGGACATTCGCCATTTATTACATCCATGATTTCAGCAGTTACTGCTTTCTCCGCTAATACCAAACGCACACGATGTGAGTACTGGCAGGTCGGATCAGAATAACAGCCCAACTTATTGGGGGCAGACATGGCTTCCCTCCTTCACTATTAAATATATATACAGCAGAAAGACGAACGCGCCCATTAGGGCGCGTGCGTCACTCGGTTAGCGTACTATTGAGTGTCAATGCACATCTTTCCAATACTCGCGCTTCAGCAAATATGCGAATATAAAGAAGAATGCAAGGAATAATAGCACATATGTACCGATACGCTGGCTTTTGAGCTTAACAGGGTTTGCAGAGTACTCAAGGAATGTGACAAGATTTTTAATTTTCTCGTCAAATTGCTCGGCATTCAACGTACCAGTGTTAGGCACAATCGTCAGTTGGTCACAGCTTTCATGAGTCAAGGGAACACCCGTTAACGGGTCGAATACTTTCTTACCGTCTTCGACAATCTGAACTTGCTTACAACCAATTTGTTGACGCCCTTGTAAACCCACGAGAACGTTCGGCATACCCACCAATGGGAACACTTTGTTGTTCACACCGTATGGACGTGCCGGATCTTCATAGAATGTACGCATATAGGTGTACAACCAATCCGCACCACGCACCCGTGCAACCATAGTTAAATCAGGTGGTGGAACACCGAACCACTGCGTAGCGTCAGCTGCTGTCATGCTCGATTTCATATGATCGCCAAACTTAGCATCTGTTAAGACTAAGTTATCCATCATCAAATGCTCACTGATACCCAGATCAGTAGCAACACGCTCATAACGCTGGAACTTTGCACCATGGCAGCCCATGCAATAGTTTGCAAAGGTTTGTGCGCCATCTTGCAGAGCAGCTTTGTCAGTCAAATCAATTGACACTTTATCCAAAGGATAAGGGCCATCCGCAGCAAAACCAAACATTGGAATTGCAGCTAAAAGTAATGCAGCAATTTGCTTTTTCATTAGCCAGTCACCCTTTCCGGAACCGGTTTAGTCTTTTCCATTCTGGTATAGAAAGGCATCAGAATGAAATAAGCGAAGTAAAGAACAGTACAGATTCGCGCAATAAATGTGCGCTCATCCGTTGCAGGAACAACACCCAGCACGCCCAGGATCACAAAGCTGATGCAGAATATGAGCAACCAAAGCTTGCTCATCCAGCCCTTGTAGCGCATGGACTTAACTGGACTACGGTCCAACCAAGGCAGCACAAACAACACCGCAATAGCACCACCCATAGCGATAACACCCATCAACTTATCGGGTACCGCGCGCAAAATTGCGTAGAACGGAGTGAAGTACCAAACCGGGGCAATATGCAGAGGGGTTTTCAGACCGTTGGCTTGCTCAAAGTTAGGCTTCTCTAAGAAGTATCCGCCCATTTCCGGGAAGAAGAATACGATGAAGCAGAACACAAACAAGAACACCACCACACCGACAATATCTTTTACGGTGTAGTACGGATGGAAAGGAATACCGTCTAAAGGAATGCCATTTTCATCTTTGTGCTTTTTGATATCCACGCCATCAGGGTTGTTTGAACCCACTTCGTGCAACGCGAGAATGTGTAAAACAATCAGGGCTAACAAGACAATCGGTACAGCAATCACGTGCAGAGCGAAGAAGCGGTTCAGCGTGATACCTGAAATCAGATAGTCACCACGAATCCACTCAGTCAGATCAGCACCAACAACAGGGATCGCACCAAACAGTGAAATAATCACCTGTGCACCCCAATACGACATCTGTCCCCATGGCAGCAAGTAGCCCATAAAGGCTTCAGCCATCAATGCGAGATAGATCAACATACCGAAGACCCATACAAGCTCGCGTGGCTTCTGGTAAGAACCATAGAGCAAGCCGCGGAACATATGCATATAGACGACGATAAAGAACGCTGACGCACCCGTAGAGTGCAGGTAACGCAAGATCCAACCGTATTCCACATCACGCATGATGTATTCAACAGAAGCAAAGGCTCCTTCTGCCGAAGGCTCATAGCTCATGGTCAGCCAGATACCCGTTAGCAACTGGTTCACTAAAACCAATAACGCGAGCGAACCAAAAAAGTAGAAGAAGTTAAAGTTTTTTGGTGCGTAGTACTTTGATAAGTGGTCTTCCCACATTTTGGTGGCGGGGAAACGCGCATCCACCCACTCCATAAACTTACTCATCAGACAGCTTCCTCATCAACACCAATAAGAACGACATTGTCAGTCTCATATGAATGCGGTGGAACCGGCAGATTCAGCGGTGCTGGCTGGGATTTATACACTCGCCCAGCGAGGTCATAGCGCGAACCATGACACGCACAGAAATAACCACCAACCCACTCTGGGCCTAAATCAGCAGGAGCAACCTCAGGTCTAAAAGTCGGTGCGCAACCTAAGTGAGTGCACACGCCTAAAACAATCAACAGCTCAGGTTTGATGGATCGTGCAGATGCATCAACATAAGCTGGCTGATCAGACTCTTGTGACTGAGGATCAGCCACTTGACCATCAATTGTCTTCAAGGCTTCCATAATTTCCGGAGTGCGATGCAATACAAATACAGGTTGACCACGCCACTCAGCAACAATCTGCTGACCAGGCTGAACCTTACTTATATTGACCCGCACCGGTGCTCCCGCGGCTTTCGCCTTAGCACTAGGAGCCCAGGATCCCAGAAACGGGATCGCAGCCCCTGCCGCTCCAGCTGCACCCACCACAGAGGTGGCTGCCACTAGAAAGCGACGTCGGCCCGCATTCACGCCGTCATTGCTCATTAAGTCGTCTCCCATCAGCATATATAGCCTGTTGTCAGGCCTTGTAATAAGAAAAAAGCACTTACATTTTAGAATTGTAACAAATGGTAAAGAAAAGGAGGCCTCTTGACAAGTTGTCACAGGCGACAATTCGTCCAATACAGGTAAAACCACAACCAAGGTAGGAGTGACAAATTGTCGCAGGTCGATTTAGATACAAAAAACGCCCTGATTCCTTGCGGAAACGGGCGTTTTTCTGCAGCAAGTATCGATCAGCGCTTAGAGTACTGAGGACGCTTACGTGCTTTACGCAGACCAACTTTCTTACGCTCAACTGCACGTGAGTCACGCGTAACAAAACCAGCTTTGCGTAGCTCTGGACGTAAAGTTTCGTCGTATTCCATCAGGGCACGTGTAATGCCGTGACGAATTGCACCTGCTTGACCACTTGTACCACCACCAGCAACGGTGATCATAATGTCAAACTTTTCTAGATTACTTGTTAAAACCAGTGGCTGACGAACCATCATTCGTGCAGTTTCACGTGGAAAAAAGTCTTCTACAGTGCGGTTATTAATAGAAATGCTGCCTGTACCCGGACGTAAAAAAACGCGTGCGGTTGCAGTCTTGCGACGGCCAGTGCCGTAATTTTGAGTCGCCGACATAATCAACTATCCCGTTAAATCTTAAGTTCTTGGGGCTGCTGTGCAGCATGCGGGTGGTTAGTACCTGCATACACTTTCAGCTTGCGATACATGTCGCGGCCCAGCGGATTTCTTGGAAGCATACCTTTTACCGCAGCTTCAAGAACACGTTCAGGTGCTTTAGCAATCAACTTCTCAAAGCTGATTTCCTTAATACCGCCAGGAAAACCAGTGTGTGAGTAGTAGATTTTATCTGATGTTTTATTACCAGTGACACGAACCTGCTCAGCATTAATAACAACGATGTAATCGCCAGTATCAACGTGCGGAGTATACTCAGGCTTGTGCTTACCGCGCAAACGGCTAGCAATCTCAGTGGCCAAACGACCCAGAGTCTGGCCTGCAGCGTCGACGACATACCAGTCGCGCTGTACAGTTTCATTTTTTGCTGTAAAAGTTTTCATTCGCTATGGCCTCAGGGCCGTCTTAAAAATAGACGGCAAATCCTAATGAATAGTATTGTCTTTGACAAGTCAAAGTAAGCTCATATGACAGACGCTACTTCGGGGGCTCGGGTCTATCACGTCTGCTATGGCTCTAAATTTCTTAAGTTTCGGTAAATTTGCATCTTTTACCTACTGCTCTGTATTGGACTAGGCATTGTCCACAAAACAGCCGCGTAATTATGACTGTTAGTGAGAAAAAAGCAACCGCTTAATCACTTAGCAAAGTTTTCCTAACAACAATCACGATAATTAAACCTATAAATACAGTCTAAAAAAACGAATACCCAAGGCACTAGCTTTACCTACCTCGCTTGGGTCTATAATGAGATGGCACGCACTTGTGGAGCCGTCATGTATATTCCGCCATTATTTTCCGCCTTACGCGAAACCTTCGCTGTTGGTTATACCTTAAAAACCTTGCGCAGTGACATTAGCGCTGGTCTAACCATTGGCATCATTGCTATTCCTCTCGCCATGGCATTAGCTATTGCCGTTGGTGTTCCGCCGCAACATGGTCTTTACACCGTACTCATTGGTGGTTCAGTTATCGCCCTGACCGGTGGCTCACGCTTTAACGTATCGGGGCCGACCGCCGCCTTTGTGGTTATCCTATTACCCATTACCCAGCAATTTGGCGTCGGGGGCTTATTGCTCTGTACAGCGATGGCTGGGGCTATTTTAATTATCATGGCCTTTTTACGCGCAGGGGCTTTGCTACAATTTATCCCCTACCCGGTCACCCTAGGCTTTACCGCCGGTATTGGGGTAGTGATTGCCACGTTACAAATCAAAGATGCTTTCGGTTTAGAAAACATCGGGCCTGCAGCCAACTATGTTGAGCAAATCAGCGCACTGACCCATGCGTTACCCAGCATTCATATGGGTGACACTATAGTTGCTGCGGCAAGCCTTGCAGTACTAATTATATGGCCCCGTTTTGTTCCTAAAATCCCTGGGCACTTAGTCGCTTTAACTGTAGGTAGCTTTCTCGGTTTAGCTTTAAATAATGCCGATATATCTGTCGCCACTTTAGGTGATCGCTTCAGTTATACCGTTGACGGCATTGATTTTCCGGGTATCCCACCTTTCTTACCCACGTTTTTATTGCCCTGGGAGCTTTCAGGCCCTGATGGTAAGCCGCTAGTCCTGTCCTTTGAGCTGTTTAGACAACTACTCGCTCCGGCTTTTGCCATTGCTATGCTGGGTGCTATTGAATCACTGCTCTGCGCAGTTGTTGCTGACGGTATGGCCGGTACAAAACACGACCCTAATGGTGAGTTGCTCGGCCAAGGTATCGGTAATATTCTTGCGCCGATGTTTGGTGGTATTACTGCAACAGCCGCGATTGCGCGCAGTGCGGCTAACGTGCGCGCCGGTGCTTTCTCACCGATAGCAGCCATTATCCATGCCGGCGTTGTATTACTGGCGATGGTGTTTTTAGCGCCCTTATTCAGTCACTTACCGATGGCCGCACTAGCAGCATTACTGCTGATGGTCGCTTGGAATATGAGTGAACCTAAGCATGTGATACACACTTTACGTATCGCTCCACGCAACGATGTCTTGATCTTGCTGACCTGCCTATCACTGACTGTACTCTTTGATATGGTGCTCGCTGTCGGCGTCGGTCTGTTACTAGCGGCCGGCTTATTTATTAAGAGCATGAGTGATTTAACCGATACAGAAAGCATTGCCAGTAACGAGCACGAAATCCCTGACTTGCCTGACTCTGTCGCCGTCTATGCGATTCGTGGACCGTTGTTTTTTGGCGCCGCGGAAAAAGCCTTAAGCGTACTGCGCAAATTTAACCCAGAGATACGCGTGGTGATTATTGATCTGCGCGCCGTGCCGATGCTGGATATGACGGCATTAGCAGCACTCAGCAACGTACTGATTGACTACCAAAAAAATGATATCGGTATTATATTTTTGGGCACATCGGCTAAAGTGCGCCATAAAATGCGCCGCGCTGGCATTGGCTTAACCAATAACAAACTATCTTATGTCAGCAGCCCAACCATGGCCCAAGTCCGTGCATTGGGTTGGCTTGAGCCTGAAGAGACACAGCAAGATGACAACGATTCAATAGATGAATCGCCGAGTACAGCGCCTTAACTCACTGAATGGGTGCCTGCAGCACCCTGTACATTTATGGTAAACTTGAGCCTATGAATATATACACTTCTCGCCCTTCTGTACTGTGCTTATCAGGCCACGACCCTGTTGGCGGTGCAGGATTGCAAGCGGATATCGAAGCGCTGATTGCGCAGAATTGCCACGCCACTCCTGTGATTACTGCGCTGACCATTCAAGACACAGTCAATGTCAGTGATTTTAAAATCCTTGATCATGACTGGGTGATAGCGCAAGCGCAGGCTATTTTGCAAGATATGCATATATCAGCCATCAAGCTCGGCATGCTGGGCTCGCTGGAGATGGTTGACACAGTCGTCGAAATCATTCAAAAACTACCTGACACACCCTTTGTCTGCGACCCCGTATTACGTGCGGGTGGTGGCGGTGCATTAGGTAAAGATGAAGTCGGTTATGCGCTGCGCTCTAAACTGATGCCGTTGTCGACTATTGTCACCCCCAACTTGCCTGAAGCGCGGATTCTTGCTGAACTGCCTAACGGCAGCGCTGATGAGTGCGCTGAAGTGTTACTCAAACACTGTCATCACCTGCTGATTACTGGCGGGCATGGCGATGAGCATGAAGTACATAACCGTCTATATTGTGCTGACGGCAGCACTCATACCTTTACCTGTGCTCGCTTACCCGGCGAATACCATGGCTCAGGCTGTACTTTAGCCAGCGCTTTGGCAGGCCGCTTAGCCTTAGGCCAAGAACTGGTCAGCGCGGTTGAGTTTGCCTTAAATTACACTTGGCGCACTTTACGTGATGCTGAAGCACCAGGACGCGGTCAATATATCCCGCGTCGCCTGCCTTTGGATTTTTGTCGCCCATGAGCCAAAAAACCGAATCTCTGCGCGGTTTATATGCCATCACCGACTCAGCACTACTGGCTGATGGACGTCTTCTGCCTTACTGTGAAGCAGCACTGCGTGGCGGTGTAAAGCTCTTACAGTATCGCGATAAATCTGGCGATAACGCTCGCCGCTTTAAAGAGGCACAGGCACTGCAAGCGCTTTGCCAAACTTACAATGCACGCTTGATTATCAATGATGATGTCAACTTAGCGGCGCAGTTGGGTGTCGATCTACATTTGGGCCAAGAAGATGGCAGCCTGCTCAATGCACGTAAGCTACTTGGCCCACAGGCGATTATCGGTATCACCTGTCACGCTCAGTTAGAACTAGCTCAGCACGCCGTCGAACACGGCGCTGACTATATTGCCTTTGGTCGTTTTTATGATTCACAGACCAAACCTGGCACTATTTTCGCCACCACTGAACTGCTGCAACAGGCACAACAGTTGCAGCGTCCCATCGTTGCTATTGGTGGTATTACTTTAGAAAACGGTAGCGTATTAATCGAACACGGCGCAACTATGCTTGCGGTGATTCATGGATTATTTGCAGCCGATTCAGCGGCTATCGTTGAACAACGTGCGCGTGCCTTTAGCGCGCTCTTTACGGATTAATTTTTTGCAGCGACAGGCTCTCTGCTTTTCTTAAATGAGGTTTTAAATGTCACGCTCAGCATCTCTTTTTGAACAAGCCCAGCAGCATATTCCAGGTGGCGTCAACTCACCTGTGCGTGCCTTTGCTGGCGTGGGTGGTACTCCTTTATTCTTTAAACATGCCGCAGGCGCTTATGTTGTTGACGAAGACGATAAGCGTTATGTGGACTATGTCGGCTCATGGGGTCCAATGATTCTTGGCCACAGCCACCCTGATGTACTCGATGCAGTCCGCGCTCAGCTGGAACACGGCTTATCCTACGGTGCACCAACAGCTCTAGAAGTGGAAATGGCTGACCTAGTTTGCAGCTTAGTACCGTCCATGGATATGGTGCGTATGACCAGCTCCGGCACTGAAGCGACTATGAGTGCGATTCGTTTGGCACGTGGTTACACCGGTCGCGACAGCATTATTAAATTTGAAGGTTGCTACCACGGTCACTCTGACAGTTTGCTGGTTAAAGCAGGTTCAGGCGCACTCACTTTAGGCGTGCCGAGCTCACCGGGTGTACCTGCCGACTTTGCTAAGCACACCATTACCCTGCCCTTTAACGATATTGATGCAGTCGCTGCTTATTTAGCTGACTACGGTAAAGATATCGCCTGCATTATTGTTGAGCCTGTGGCCGGTAATATGAACTGTGTGCCACCGGTACCGGGCTTTCTCCAAGGCTTGCGTGAGCAGTGCGACAAGCACGGTGTGGTCCTGATTTTTGACGAAGTGATGACCGGTTTCCGTGTGGCATTGGGCGGTGCGCAAGCGCTCTACAATGTAAAACCTGACTTATCAACCTTTGGTAAAATCATTGGCGGCGGTATGCCAGTCGGTTGTTTTGGTGGTAGCAAAGAAATTATGTCGCATATTGCACCGCTGGGTCCTGTGTACCAAGCCGGTACTTTGTCAGGTAACCCACTGGCGATGGCAGCAGGTTTAACCACGTTGAAGCTGATCAGTCGCCCCGGCTTTCATGATGAAGTGACTGATTACACTGCACGTATGCTCAAAGGCTTACAGGAGCGTGCGGATGCTGCTGGCATTCCATTTACCACCACGCAAGCGGGCGGCATGTTTGGTCTGTACTTTACGGACCGTAAAAACATCACCAGCTTTGAAGATGCCACCAGCAGCAATGTTGAGCACTTTAAGCAGTTCTTCCACCTGATGCTGGAAGGCGGTGTGTACTTAGCGCCAAGCGCCTTTGAAGCAGGCTTTACTTCAATTGCACTGGGTGACACAGAACTAAAAATCACTTTAGATGCAGCAGAAAAAGCCTTTGCTAAAATGAAAGGCTAATAGCTCGCTAAGCTATAAAAACGCCCGTTGATTCGGGCGTTTTTAATTGTGTGGGATTTTTTGATTTTATAGAGCGCACTGGTGATATAGGCGCAAGTCGTACTGCGCTATTGCTGTTTCTCCGTCGACGAACCCATCCTGGGTTCAACTCCGGCGCTGCGCCATCCATGGCTACGCTTGCCACAGCAACAGCGCAGTACTTGTTGAATATTGATAGTGTTAGCACTGCTGCGTAATAAAAGTATTACGAGAGCTCATAACAAACGATCTGTTGGCTTGTGCTGATATCAGGCTGACCAATTCAACACTTCTGTCACCTTCAGCGATACGCACAAGATGCAACATACAATCAAAACTCCAGATTAAATCACCAGCAACAAGCATCTAGTGCTCTGTGCTCTTAAGATTCATGCTACATATTTACCAGCAACATCAATATTCAAGAAGTGTCTCGCGAGTGACGCGGCAAGTGCAGCCATAGATGGCGAAACGCCCGAATTGGGCCAGGATGGCCCGTTGAGGGAAGAGCGACACTCGCGAGACACGCCAAGCACCGATGCCGACAATACTTTTACCAGTTCAGATACTGAGTCTCGTGCTGCAAAGTACAGGACTGAATAAACGCTCTTGTGCAAGCGAGCAAGCTTGTCTTACTCATCAAGGCGCTTAATCAAATCAGGCAACTGTGAGATCTGGCTGAATTGCGCATCCGGCTCACGCTCACCACTCCAAGCCTGACCTTGGGGATTAAACCAAATGGTACGCATACCCACTTGTTGAGCACCAAAAATATCATCATGCGGATGATCACCAATATGAATACTGTGCCCAGGTTTAACTTGCGCACGCGCTAAGGCGGCTAAAAATACTTGTGGCTCAGGTTTAGCGACACCAAGCATATCGGCATTTAAAGCAAAGGAAAAATACTCACCCAGCCCAACACGGCGCACATCGGCATTACCATTACTTAATGCACCCAACATATACTGACGATGCAATTGCTCTAAGGTTGGCACCACATCAGCAAAAAACTCAACATTTTGCCGCGCAGCTAAAAACACTTGAAACGCCTGTTCAGCCATATCATGCGCCTCACGCATGGCATAACCTGACTGCAATAAAGCACGTAATAACACCTGATAACGTAACTCACTGACACGGCGATCCAACCCAGGTTGCTGCTGCACGACTTCGCTGCGCAATTGCTGCAAACGCTCTGCTGTTAAAGCTCCCAGATCGACAGCATGATCTGCTAACCAAGCGCGCAAAGTATTGTCAGCAGCAACAATAACTGGCTGCACAGACCATAAAGTGTCATCCAAATCAAAGGTGATTAAACGAATACTCATTCTGTTGGTTTACGCCTCGCTCGTGGGTGCGCCTGATCATAGACTTGCGCTAAATGTTGAAAATCCAAGTGGGTATAAATTTGTGTTGTACTGATATCCGCATGCCCTAACAGCTCTTGCACAGCACGCAAATCATGAGACGACTCAAGAATATGACTGGCAAAAGAGTGCCTTAACATATGCGGATGCAAATGCTGACCCAGATCACGCACTCCGGCTTGACGCACACGCTCGCGCACTAACTGCGGACTCATACGCCGACCCCGGATACCGATAAACAATGCCTGATCGTGCGACTTAACCTGCCCGCGTACCCTCAACCAATGCTGGATAGCCGCGACTGCTTTACTGCCCACCGGTAACATTCGCTGCTTATTACCTTTACCCAACACCACCACTAAACCTTCTGCCAAATCGATATCGGCAATATTTAAGCCCACTAATTCAGAAAGACGTAAACCAGAGGAATAGAGTAATTCTAAAATAGCATGATCACGGCAAGCGGCAAAATCATCGGCAACAGGACTATCGAGTAACTGCTGAGCCCGATCCACATCCAATACTTTGGGCAGTTTACGCGGTCCTTTCGGTGGACGGATGCCTGCTGCTGGATCGTGTTGGCAAACACCCTCACGGATTAAATAAGCATACAAACCACGTACGGCTGATAGTAAGCGCGCAATACTGCGTCCCGATAAGCCACCCTTATAAAGCTGAGCAACCAGTTCACGCAAGTGCGCCACCTGCAGGTCACCCCAACTGTCTAAACCTTGCAGCTTGGCAAAGTCTAAAACTTTAGCTAAATCACTGCGATAAGCACTTAAGGTATGCACTGAGACTTGGCGTTCAACCTGCAAGTACTCAGTAAAAGCAGCCAATTTAACCTGCATGCACACCTCTCCCGACAGTCACTTATTTAACCGCTCGCAATGAAGCTAACATCGTCGGTAATAAACGCGCCAGCACATCTGCTAGATAAGTTAAAAACAAGGTATCCATCGAACTGCTGTAATGCTGTTGATCATCACTGCCAACCGCCAGCACGCCCTGTATACCTTGATGTTCTAAGGTCACGACCGCAGCTGACTTAATATGATCCGCTTGTTCCTGACCAAACAAGAAGGCTAATTCACTTGGACGCAGTACGCCGCAAAACGCTTTACCGCCGACCAACAAACCACCAATATGCTGCTGCGCCAACTTTAACGTTGTGCTGCGACCGACACTGATGGGCTTGTCGCTAAATAGAGTCAGCCCAGCAAATGGCACATTAAATGAATGGCGCAAACTATCATCCACGAGGCCGACTAACTCATCGACCGTTTGTGCATCCAGTATTTCTAAAATAAGACGTCTAACTTTATCAAACAGACGATCATTATCACGCGCCACATCCAGCAAATGAGTTAAACGCTGACTCATTTCGGTATTACGTTCACGCAATACCAGCATCTGCCGCTCAACCAATGAAATAGCACTGCCACGCACATGTGGAATGCTCATCTGCGTCAGCAATTCATCTTGACCTTTAAAAAAATCAGGATGCGCTTTGAGGTAGGCGGCAACTTGTCTTTTTGTTAATGCGGGTTTGGCTTTCTTTGGGATACTCATATACGAATTTGCCCTTCATAAACACGGGTTGCCGAGCCAGTAAAATAGATATGCTGATCATGCTCTGAACTCTGTATCCAAGCACGTGCCGTACCGCAAATAGATTCAATATGTACTTGTTGATTGACCCAGCCCTGCTCAATTGCCAACACAGCGGCCGTGCATAATCCATAGTGAAAACTGTCTACAACACCAGAACCAAATTGCCAAGCCAAGACCTTGAGATTGCTGCTGTCCTGCACTTGCAAGGCCGTCACAATCGTATCGCGCGGCAAGTCAGGATGCAGCTCTAAATGCTGAACCAGTTCAGCCATCGGCACATGCTGTACATGTGCCACGCGTAATACGGCATGGGTACCATTCATCGACAGTATGGAAAAGTCAGTATCCTCTCGCCAATCCGATTGTTGATCAGAACAGCTGGGTAAAGCGATACGCTCGGCCACACATTCAGGACGCTGCAAGGGTACAGACACAGAACCATCGGCATGCACCTGCACATCAATCACCGCATGCCGCAACTCAACACGCATCTGTGCTTTAGAAATCAAGCGTTTATCCGCGACCAAGCGCGCTACACAACATACATCACTGGCAAGCCAATCAACTTCAGCACCGTCTTCATCGAATATACGGCAACTGAAGTCAACATCTGGATGCTGCGGCACCTCAATCAAGGCTAAGCGTCGAAAACCAACACCCGAGCGGCGATCACTCCAAGCACGCATATGCTGCGGCTGGATATAGGCATACTGACTGATTAAGTCGAGCACCATTAAGTCATTGCCCAAGCCATGCATTTTGGTAAAACGCAACAGCATGTCAGGACTCCGGCAATAAACTTTCGTGAGCGAATAACTCTTCTATGGTTTCACGTCGACGGACCAGGTGTGCCTGCTCGCCATCCACCACCACTTCAGCAGCGCGACCGCGACTGTTGTAGTTAGAACTCATCACAAAGCCATACGCACCTGCTGAACACAGCGCCAGCAAATCACCTTCGGCTAAAGTCATATCACGTTCTTTGGCTAAGAAATCGCCGGTTTCACACACTGGACCGACGATGTCATAGCAATGTGTCGCGCCGCTGCGCGGTTTCACCGCCTGCACATCCATCCATGCCTGATACAGTGCCGGACGCAACATGTCGTTCATCGCCGCATCAACAATGGCAAAGTCTTTATGCTCAGTATGTTTTAGGTATTCAACCTGAGTCAGCAGCACACCGGCATTGGCCACAATATAACGGCCCGGCTCAAACACTAAAGCCAAATCACGACCCGCCACCCGCGCGCGTACTGCGGCCATATACTCACCGGCACAGGGTGGCTGCTCATCTTGATAGCGCACACCGAGACCGCCCCCCAAATCCAAGTGACGAATGGCAATGCCATGTTCAGCCAAACGATCCACTAACACCAACACACGATCCAGCGCATCTAAAAATGGCGCCAGCGTAGTCAGTTGTGAACCAATATGGCAATCCACACCTTTAATCTCAAGGTTACTTAAAGTCGCCGCATGCTGATAAACAGACTCAGCAATATTGATATCAATACCAAATTTATTGTCTTTTAAACCGGTAGAAATATAGGGGTGAGTCCCTGCATCGACATCGGGATTAACGCGTAAAGAGACAGGTGCTATCACGCCCATCTGCGCAGCAACATCCTGCAAGCGATCGAGCTCATCCACCGACTCAACGTTAAAGCAGTGCACGCCCACTTCAAGTGCGCGCTGCATTTCTTCGCGGGTTTTACCCACACCAGAAAACACCATGCGCTCAGGTAAACCACCCGCAGCTAACACACGCTCCAACTCACCGACCGAGACGATGTCAAAGCCAGCGCCTAAACGCGCCAGAATATTTAACACAGCAATATTGGAGTTGGCTTTCACCGCAAAGCACACAAGATGCTCCACACCTTGTAAGCCATCGGTATAACTGCGGTACTGCGCTTCAATATGCGCACGTGAATAAACATAAGTGGGCGTGCCAAACTGCTGAGCAATCGCCGACAAGGCAACCTGCTCAGCGTGCAGCTCACCGTTTTGATATGTAAAGGCTTGCATGTGGTTCTCCTTAGAGTTCATAGCGATCTTTGCGGTGTTCATGTGCAGCTTTCTCATCATCGGGATGATACAGCCCACCTTTTTGGCCGCAGCCTGCTAAGCCCAATAAAATAACCGTTAATGCAATAAACGGAAGCACAATACGCTTCATAACAAACCCTTCGTAAAAAACTATATATGCATTGAGTATACCGACCCCTCATAATCTTGCCTATGCGCAGATCGGCCAGTGCACTAGGATAGTCGTGAAAAAGACGTATTATTGTTTATCAATGCACAACCCCTTTCATTTGCACACCGTATTTAGCCATTAGACACTATAAAGGAGCTCTCAATGAGCCTGAGCAATAGCCAATTCCATGACCTGATCGATGCCACGCAAAGAAATCTTGAAGATATTATTGATGACAGTGATGCCGACATTGATATTGAAAATAGCGCTGGCATCTTAACCCTGACCTTTGAAAATAAGCACCAGATGATTATCAGCCGCCAAGAGCCGCTGAAACAACTCTGGCTAGCCGATCGCAGCGGTGGATTTCACTTTGATTATGACAAGGCAGCAGCGCAATGGCGTTGTGACAGTAATCAACGCACATTGGCCGATATGCTGGGCGAGATTTTACAGGCGCACACGCAACTGAGCTTTGACCTCAGCAGTCTGTAACATGCAAGCTTTATAAAAAAGCACTTCGCCGCATTAATGTAAACACAGATTTTAGACATAAAAAAACCTCGCTATTGTGAACTGGCGAGGTTTTTTATGTTACACAGCAATATTACTCAGCTGATAAAACAGTCAACACCGCTTGCGCATGGGCCGCTGTTTCAAGACCTAAGCTGGTTAAGTAACCGCCATCATCTTGACTGATTAAACCTTTTGCAAATAAGCGCTGTGCAGCTGCAACACGCTCAGCGCCGGCTGAACTGTGCACTTTAATGCCTTCTTGCGTGCTATCTAAGTTGTATAAGCATAAAACTTCAAGTTCCGCGACAATCTCAGGGGTCCAGGACATATGTATTCCACCATTAGCTTAGGTCATAAAAGGACTTGCGTAACAACTGCTGATGCTTTTAAGGGGCATCAGGCAGTTGCGGTAATGCACGTAATGCACGTTCGTAAGCAACCATATCAAAGGCATGATCAGCCTCCAACATATCACTGATTTGCCACGCTAAGACCTGCGCCATCAGCTGCACAATCTCTTCGCGTGTATGGCCCACTAAAGTCAGCTTATTAAAGACTGGCTGCACAAAAGGTGGCTGCTGAGCGGCCAGTTGATTTTCAATCGCTTCAAGCAACTGACTTTCAACCAATTCATCTTCAGCTTTTTCATCAAGCTCTTCGAGCTCTGCTACAGGTGACTCTACAACAACATCCGGCTGCACCACTGCTGCAGTGGTTTCATCACACTCACCTGCCGGTACACCGCCACCCTCATCAAGCTGACACAACATGCAATCATCTGCATCACCTTGATTGGTTTCCACATAACGTACCTTGCGAGTGGCTGAAGAGCGATCCGCCGATACTTGATAACGTAAATCTCTCGGTTTATCCGTCACGCTAACCTCCAAAACCATCAACTCAATCGCACAACTACTGTGCTGAGCGACTGCCTAGTAATTTACGTCCACGCTGCACCGCAGCATGCACTTGTGCAGGCGCAGTACCGCCAATATGGTTACGCGCATTGACTGAACCTTCTAAGGTCAACACATCAAATACATCGTCACCAATTTCAGTACTGAACTGCTGTAATTCAGCCAACGTCATTTGCGCTAAGTCTTGACCCGTTTTCACGCCATAACCGACCGCATGGCCAACAATTTCATGGCAATCACGGAACGGCAAACCTTTACCCACTAAATAGTCAGCTAAGTCAGTCGCAGTAGAGAAACCACGCAAGGCTGCTTCACGCATCATCTCTTGCTTAGGCACAATGGCTGGCACCATATCAGCAAAGGCACGCAAACTATCGCGTAAGGTGTCAGCAGCATCAAACAGTGGCTCTTTATCTTCTTGGTTATCTTTGTTATAGGCCAATGGCTGACCTTTCATCAAAGTTAACAAGCCCATCAATGCGCCAAATACACGACCGCTTTTACCGCGGACTAACTCAGGCACATCAGGGTTTTTCTTTTGCGGCATAATCGAGCTGCCGGTGCAAAAACGATCAGGCAGATCAATAAACTGAAACTGCGCTGAAGTCCACAACACCAACTCTTCAGAGAAGCGTGAGAGGTGCATCATCGCGATGCTGGCTGCGGCACAAAACTCAATCGCAAAGTCTCGATCGGAGACGCCATCCAACGAGTTGCCAGAGATCTCTTCAAAGCCCAACAATTCACAGGTCAGTTCGCGATCAATCGGGTAAGTGGTACCGGCTAATGCTGCGCTGCCTAATGGCATACGGTTGGTACGTTTACGGCAATCAATCAGACGCTCGTAGTCACGCGACAGCATTTCAAACCAAGCCATCATATGGTGACCAAAAGTCACTGGCTGTGCAGTTTGCAGGTGAGTAAAACCCGGCATAATAGTTTCTGCATGATTTTGAGCCAAACCCAACAAACCATCCTGTAAGCGCGTTAACTCAGATAAAATCAAATCAATTTCATCACGTAACCACAGACGAATATCAGTGGCGACTTGGTCATTACGGCTGCGGCCGGTGTGCAATTTCTTACCGACAATACCGACCTGTTCAGTCAGACGTGCTTCGATATTCATATGCACATCTTCGAGCTCGGTGCTCCAGACAAACTGACCGCTTTCGATTTCTTTTTCAATCGACTGCAAACCAGCGATCACAGTGTCGCGCTCGTCTTCAGTTAAGACACCGACTTTAGCCAGCATGGTCGCGTGGGCAATCGAGCCCATAATGTCATGACGGTAGAGACGCTGATCAAAATCCACTGACGCGGTAAAACGCGCGACAAATGCATCAACCGGCTCACTGAAACGGCCGCCCCACGACTGATTGGTTTTCTCGTTGCTCATTAAAGTCTGCCCAGCTTAACAATAAAAGATATGCACATAATAACAGGATGGCACAGGGTTATGCCGCCCCTGCTTTAATTATCTATACCATTGTGTTTCAGCCAGCCGATTAGACGTACTAAAGGCAAGGCACCGCTTTGCCTGGCCACTTCTTTACCGTTACGAAATAAAATCAAACTTGGAATGGAGCGCACGCCCAATTCACCAGAGAGCGCCGGATGCGCTTCACTGTCCAACTTACCGAAACGGCACTGAGTGCTCAGTTGTGCGGCAGCTTGGCTAAAAATCGGCGCAAACTGACGGCACGGTCCACACCAACTGGCCCAGACATCCACCAATAACGGCACATCGCCTTTGCTTTGTTTACTAAAGGTCGCTGCGTCTAAATCAAAAGCGCTATCAACAAAAATCGGCTTTTTACATGAACCGCACTGTGGCTGTTCTGCTCGTTTCTGGTTTGGAATACGGTTTAAAGTAGCGCAGTGTGCGCAAGGAACAACAATTGAGTCAGTCATTTTTATGCCCTCTTTAATTCACTATGACAATACTTTACCCAATTATGAACTGTCTAGCCCAGTCTTCACTGTGAATCATTTGCCAGCTGATGTTTCTTCGACTACAACTTGAGCTATAAGCAACGCAAAATTTACAGCAGGGAGGCTGTCAACTATGCATGTTCAACGTGCTTTCACCTTAATTGAAATGCTCATTGTGCTGACCTTGCTGGCTATTTTTGCACAAGTGGCAACGCCAGCATTACAAGATTTTTTAGAGCGCAATCGACAACAAGCCTTATTCGATCAGGTATCGCGCGCAATCTATACCGCACGCACCTATGCAGTTACCCATCAAGTGCAAGTCGAGTTATGCGCCAGCAGTGACGGTGTCACTTGCGATCAGGACTGGTCACAAGGCTGGCTATTACACGAAATGGACCAAGCAGAACCCATTGCAGTCACTCAACTTAATCATAAACAACAACTGCACTGGAGTGGTTTTAGACCCCGAATACGTTTTAATAGTACGGGCATCAGCCCAACCAGTAACGGGCGATTTTACAGCTGCTCTAAGCAAGAAATCAGCTGGCAACTGATTCTCAACCGCCAAGGACGCTTACGCACAGCAAACAGTACAGAGAATAGCGCACAGATCGCACGCTGTAACTGACGAACTTTCAATAAGCTCGCATGCGTAAAACACTCCCTAGCGATTGAACAATAGCGCCTGCACAGACGTCTATATCTACACAGGCAAAGATAATACGATCCCCAGCACCTGCCCGACGCGACATTAAATAGGGCAAGCACGGGTAGAAATACTGCTATTGATAATATTGAGTCCAGTACTCAAAGGGGTAGTGTCGAATTGAGTGCAACCTATTTACAAGCTAAGAGAGGCGCACAAAAAAGATGAAGATCTTAATCGCTGATGATGAGCCTTTAGCTCGCGAACGCTTAGCTCGATTGCTAAAACATATACCCAGCCACGAGGTACTTGAGCCCAGTGCTGAAAACGGCTACCAAGCATTGGAGCTGATTGCACAATTAAAGCCCGATATTGTACTGCTGGATATCAGTATGCCGGGCCTCGATGGCCTGCAAGTGGCAGCGCAACTCTGTGAGTTAAGTGATGCGCCTGCGGTGATTTTTTGTACCGCACATAATGAATATGCACTGCAGGCATTTGCAGTCAGCGCCACAGACTATTTAGTTAAACCCATCCGCTTAGAACAACTGCAAGCAGCTTTAGATAAAGCACAACGCCTGAGTCGTGTGCAGTTAGCTGCGTTAGCACGAGCACCCGCCAACGTGAATGCAGCACGCACACATCTGAGTGCGCGCAGTCATAAAGGCCTTGAGCTGATTCTAGTCGATGATGTGATTCACTGCGTGGCGGATAATAAATATGTCACGGTGCGTCACCTGCAAGGCGAAACCTTGCTGGATGAATCACTTAAATCACTGGAAGATGAATTTCCCGAACGCTTTGTGCGCATCCATCGTAATGCTTTGGTCAGCCGCCGTTATATTGAACGCTTGCAGCGTTGTGCAAATGGGCCTTACGGGCTCTATCTGCGTGGTCTTGACGAACCACTGACCGTCAGCCGTCGTCATGTTGCAGCAATACGCAAACTGATGGAGACGCTCTAACATTTAGCACAATCTTGCTTGCGCACATAAGGCAAGGCGGCACTGTGCCTGTTATCATCAACATAATATATACCAACAATTTTGGATCATAATTATGTCTTTGATTGAAGAACCTGTAACAGAACTGCGCATTGCCACCCGCAAAAGTGCTCTAGCACTCTGGCAGGCCGAGTTTGTTAAAGCCGAACTTGAAGCGGCACACCCTAGTCTCACAGTGACTTTAGTGCCTATGGTCAGTCGCGGTGATCAGTTGCTTGACTCTCCTTTAGCTAAAATTGGTGGTAAAGGCCTGTTCGTAAAAGAACTGGAGCATTCTTTACTGGCCAAAGAAGCTGATATCGCTGTGCACTCAATGAAAGATGTACCGATGGCATTTCCTGAAGGCCTCGGTTTGTACTGCATTTGTGAGCGTGAAGATCCGCGCGACGCCTTTGTCTCAAACACATACGCTAACATCGCGGAACTGCCACACGGCAGCATCGTTGGTACCTCAAGCCTTAGACGCCAAGCGCAAATTCTTGCGCAGCGTCCCGATCTCATCGTTAACTTTTTACGTGGCAACGTGAATACCCGTCTAGCTAAGCTGGATGCCGGTGAATACGACGCTATTATTCTTGCTGCCGCGGGTTTACTGCGCTTAGGCTTTGCTGATCGTATTCGTAGCAGCCTCGATGTGAGTCTGCACTTACCCTCCGGTGGCCAAGGTGCCGTTGGTATCGAGTGCCGCAGTGATGATGCCGCCATTCATGCTTTATTAAAGCCTCTGCACCACCTTGATACCACCTACCGCGTCACCGCCGAGCGCGCACTCAATAAGCACCTTAATGGTGGTTGCCAAGTGCCGATTGCTTGCTATGCCGTATTAGAAGGTGATCAGTTGTGGCTGCGCGGTTTTGTCGGTCAACCTGATGCATCGACACTATTGTATGCAGAAAAACGCGCGCATAAAGATGAGGCTGAAGCCTTGGGTGTTGCTGTTGCTGAAGACTTACTCGCGCAAGGTGCTGGAGAAATCCTCGCTGTTCTGTTTGCACAAGAGACGCCAGTCACGTGACACAGTGGCGCGTACTGATTACTCGACCCACAGCAGACAGCGCAGTACTGGCTGCGCTGTTGGCCGAGCAGAATATCTATAGCAACAGCTTACCGCTCCTTGAGATTCACGCATTGCCAGAAACACCGGCGCAACGCTCGCTGGTCTATAACTTGGATCAATACTGTGCTGTTATTGTGGTCAGCAAACCCGCAGCACTGCTGGGTATTGAACGCATTGACCTGTACTGGCCACAACCTCTGGCTGAGCAGCAATGGTTTAGTGTCGGTGCTGGTACTGGACGCATACTCGATGACTACGGTTTGCCAGTCAGTTGGCCCGAGCACGGTGATGACAGCGAAGCATTATTAGCACTGCCCAAATTTATAGAAACGATCAATCGAGACGATGCACGTGTATTAATTATGCGCGCCGATGTCGGGCGTGACTTTCTCGCCGAGCAATTACAGCAGCGCGGCGTACAGGTCGACTTTTTACCACTGTATTGCCGACGTTTACCGGTTTATCCTACGGGCACACTGGTTAAGCGTATCCAACAAGAACAACTTAATGGCCTTGTTGTCAGTAGCGAACAAGGTCTACGCCACTTAATTGAACTCGCTGGAGAAGCCTGGCCGCAACTGGCCTCTTTAGCCTTATTTGTGCCCAGCCCTCGCGTTGCCCAAATCGCCCGCGAGCTCGGTGCTCAGCGTGTTATTGATTGTCGAGGCGCTAGCAATCAAGCTGTATTAAACGCCTTGTACGCGCATGCCGCACCAACAGCATAAGGATTGAATCATGACCCAACCTGCAGAAAAGCCCGACGCAAAAACGGATATAACAGATAACAACACATCATCCTCAAGCGCAGCGCCAACCGTAGAAAAAGCACAGCCCGACGCCCCTAAAACGGGTTCGTCTGGCAAAGGCTTGGCGGTGCTTGCCTTACTCTTTGGTCTAGGCGGACTCGGAGCTGGGGTCTGGAGCGTTATGCACATCCAAGCAGCAGACGATCTATCGCTGCAGCAACAACAGCAGCTCTCAAGCATGCTGGCACAAACAGCTGACTTAGCTGCGCGTGAGCAACAACTCAGTGTAAAAATTGCACAAATGCCCTCTGCAACACAATTGCAGCAAGGTCGCGAACTGGTAGCCAGCGTACAAGCTGAGCAACAACTACTCTCACAGCGCTTGGAAACTATTTTAGGCGCCAGCCGACAAGATTGGCGCTTAGCCGAAGCTGAGCACTTATTGCGTATGGCCAGTTTGCGTTTAAGTGCTTTGCACGACACCAACAGTGCCGGTTTTTTACTGCAAGCCGCTGACCATATTTTAATGGAGCAAAATGATCCAGCAGCTTTTGCGGCACGTGAGCAATTGGCGCATAGCATCACGGCATTGCGCAGCGGTGGCTCATTAGACCGCACCGGCCTCTTTGTAAAACTGGGTGCGCTGTACCAACAAGCCAATCAGCTGACCGATTTAGCCCCTGAGTTTATTAGTGTTCAAGGCCAACCCTCTGCTGCTAAAGCCGATGGTGCAGGTCGCCTTGCTCAATGGTGGGAAAGTATTTCACGCTATGTGCGCATCGACTTTAACGCCAGCGAACAGGTTCAGCCGTTACTCGCAGGGCAAAGCTTAACTCAAGTGCGCTTAGCTTTAGGCTTAGCTCTAGAGCAAGCCCAGTGGGCCGCACTTAATGGTGCTGAAGCGGTGTATCAACAAGCCTTGCAACAAGCTCTGGATATTCTCGATGCGCACTTTAGTACTGAAGATAGCAAGGTGGGCAACCTCAGAGTACAAATCAGCGAATTGCGTGAACAAAAAGTCCGTCAAGAACTACCTGACTTAAACGCTGCGCTAACCACTTTGCAGGCTTATATTAATAGGCGCTCAGCACCACAAGAATCTGATACCGAGGAGGCCAACTGATTATGAAACGGACCTACCTTATTTTGCTCGCGGTCGTGGCCTGTGCCGCGGCGCTGGGCATGTTTATCGTTGAACATACCGGCTATGTACTGATTTCTTGGAAATCATTTCGCTACGAGTCCAGCCTATGGATGTTTCTTGCCGTGCTCGCTGGAGTCTTGGCGATTCTCTACGGCTTGCGCACTCTGATTAAAATGACGTTGATTTCGACTGGCCTGGTGAATCCCTGGTCACGACGCAACCAAAGCCGCCGCTTGCGCCTCGCTGCTGAGCAAGGGATTTTAGATTTGGCACAAGGCAACTGGAAAAATGCCTTACGTCATCTGCGCCGTGCGGCTGATGGCGAAGCCAAGCCTCTGGTGTACTTATTGGGTGCAGCCAATGCTGCAGAAAAGTTAGGCTATAGCGAAGAAGCCGATCAGTTGCTTGAACAAGCGTTAATCAAACAACCTAGCGCCGAAGTCGCCATTGCCCTGACTCATGCTGATTTACAGTTGCAGCGTGCAGATGACATGGGCGCGCAAGAAACCCTGCAAGCCATGCATGAACTGCATCCACAACACACTGAAGTGCTGTTGCGCTTACAAGCGTTATTGCGCCAACGTCAGGACTGGTCAGCCTTAATTGGTTTATTACCAGCCTTACGCAAGTGCAAGCGCTTTACCTCAGAGCAACTACAAAGTATTGAATATCAGGCTTGGTCAGGCCGACTCAATACCATCTGCACACTCAAACAAGACCCGCAACTGGCGCTCAAATCATTAGAGACAGCATGGCAAGAGCTCTCCAGCAAACTGCGTCATGACCCACAATTAATCGCAGCTTACGCCTCTGAATTGCTACGGCTGAACGCTCATGAACAAGCTGAATCATTGCTACGCCATGCGCTAAAAAGCAGCTTAGACGATGAGTTAATTGATCTCTACGGCCGCGCCCAAGCCCAAGATACAGCTAGACAGCTGAAACTGGCAGAAAGTTGGCTTAAGCAAGCACCTGACAACGCCATACTGCTGCGTGCTTTAGGACGTTTAAGCCTACGCAATAAGCTCTGGGGCAAGGCGCGTGATTACTTTGAAAGCAGCTTACGCCAGCATCGCCAGGCGCATACCTGTGCAGAGTTAGCGCGCCTACTCAACCACCTGGGTGAGACACAGCGCAGTAATGAATTATTTGCTGAAAGCTTTCAGTTACTTGAGCAAGCGCTACCCGCATTGCCGCAGCCGACCCTGCAGAAAAATACTGCATCGGCCCAAGAGTAAGTCGCTTACGGCGTGTTAGCTGATCCCTGACACGTCGCCTGACTTAACAAATCACAGATCACTGCGACGCTATTGCCCACTATCAACTCAACGCTGACTGTAATACCGAGGATTTTCCATGCAATTACCTGCGACGCGCACTTTGTTTTTATTAGCTTTTCTAGGCTGTTTAGGGATGATTGCTGCCGCTCTATACTTAGAGCATATCGTCGGCTTAGAGCCCTGCCCACTCTGTCATGTGCAACGCTTAGCTGTCCTGCTTTTTGCTCTTGTCTGCTTGCTGGCAACACTGCACAATCCAGCCCGACTGGGTCAGCGTATCTACGCTCTACTCGGGATGCTGGCAGCTGCACTGGGTATTGCTACGGCAGGTCGACAAATTTGGCTGCAAGGCTTACCTGAAGATCAACTGCCTTCATGCCTGCCGCCGATGGAATTTATGCTGGAAGCCTTTCCACTGCAAGAAATTATTAGCAAGATGCTGCATGGCACCGCAGACTGCGCTGCTATAGACTGGACGTTACTGGGATTGAATATTGCACAACTGAGTATGATCAGTTTTATTACAATGTGCCTATTCAGTGTGTTTGTCCTGTTGCGTAAAAGTTCAGGTACAACTGTTGGCGTTTAACGCGAAGTGACGGATTGCTACAGGGTGCAAGCACAATGCTCAAACCCTGTAGCAACTATCAACAATTATTCTTTTAGCGGAATCATACGCGGTGCAATCATATTCTCTGGGCGTAAAATATCTGCCAGTAACTCATCATCCAGCAGTTGCTCTTCACGCACTAACTCCAGTACACCACGACCACTTTCCAATGCTGACTTAGCAATGCGCGTAGCATTGTCATAGCCGATGTAAGGGTTCAGCGCAGTAATCAAACCAATGGAATGCTCCATCAGTGTGCGGCAACGCTCTTCATTGGCGGTAATACCCACCACACAATGCTCACGCAACATATCCATTGAACGACGCAGTAAACGAATCGAGTCAAACATCTTCCACGCGATTAATGGCTCCATCACGTTCAGCTGCAACTGCCCTGCTTCTGCCGCTAAAGTCAGTGATAAATCATTACCAATCACTTCATAGGCGACTTGGCTGACCGCTTCAGGAATCACTGGGTTGACCTTACCCGGCATAATTGAACTGCCCGGCTGACGCGCTGGCAGATTGATTTCGTTAATACCGGTACGCGGACCACTGGACAATAAACGCAGATCATTACAGATTTTTGATAACTTGACTGCGGTGCGCTTAAGCATTCCAGAGAAGAGAACAAAAGAGCCCATATCCGAGGTTGCTTCAATTAAGTCTGGCGCGGCTTTAATTGGATAGCCACAAATCGCAGCCAAACGCTCAACCGCAATACCTTGGTAACGTGGATCCGCATTAATACCCGTACCAATCGCTGTACCACCCAAGTTAACCGGTGAAAACAAATCGTTGGCTAACAATTTTAAACGGTTTAAATCTGCATTTAAGTTAGCAGCAAAGGCTTTAAACTCTTGGCCCAGCGTCATCGGTACCGCATCTTGCAATTGAGTACGACCCATTTTCAGCACATGCGAAAACTCATCGCCTTTCTCAGCAAAGGCAGCAATCAAACGCTCTAAACTGACCAGCAAATCATTATGACCTAAAAGCAAACCCACACGAATCGCCGTTGGGTAAGCATCATTGGTCGATTGCGCCATATTCACATCATTGTTGGGGTGTAAAAAGCTGTATTCACCTTTTTCTTTGCCCATCGTCTCAAGGGCTATGTTAGCTATCACTTCGTTGGCGTTCATATTGGTCGATGTACCGGCGCCGCCTTGGATCATATCGACAATAAACTGATCGTGGTGCTTGCCTTCAACCAACTGACTGCAGGCTGCAGTAATCGCAGCATGCTTTGCATCAGTGAGATAACCCAATTGATGGTTAGCATCGGCTGCAGCCTGCTTGACCATGGCTAGCGCGCTGACAAAGTTAGGATAGTGCGATAACGGCACACCCGACAGATTGAAGTTATGCATGGCCCGCAGCGTCTGGATACCGTAATAGGCATCCTTGGGGACCGGCAAAGAGCCTAATAAATCATGTTCAGAACGAAACGCTGTTGCCGTCATAGGTCATACACCCCTCTTAACAAAACCATTATTAAATTATTGAATATGCAAATTTTAGGCTTTTCACGCTTCTAAAGCGAACCTTGTATGCATGCAAACTGCGACATAGTGACCTAGCAAAAGATGTGGATAACTCTGTGGGCAGTCTGTGCAGTATTTTATTTGTTTATATTATTCACTGAAAAAGCACGGTAAACCACTGATTTCATACACTTTTAACCTATTATCACAGCAACAATCACTTTGAGTGCACAACACCATCCTGTGGATAACTCTGTGCATTATCAGCCAAAACTTCTATTCAGCTGTTGTTTTATCATCGTCTTCAACCATATCCAGCTCAGCAATGCTGCGTAAACGTTCAACGACCTTAGCGTTAATTGATTCAGCTGGGAAACTATTATCCGCATCGGCACATCCCGCCTCTTCACCACTGAGCAGGTGTAAGGCTTGATCGACATGGCTCACCGCATAAATATGAAACTGGCCATCACGCACAGCGTCAACCACAGCTTCTTCTAATAATAAGTTAATAATATTAGAGCGCGGAATAATCACACCCTGCTCGCCGGTCAAACCACGCGTCTGACATAAACGGAAGAACCCTTCGATTTTCTCATTAACGCCACCCACAGCCTGTACTTCACCAAACTGATTAATCGATCCAGTAATTGCAAACGACTGTTTCAGCGGTGTGCGTGATAAAGCAGAAATCAACGCACAGACTTCACCCAACGAAGCACTATCGCCATCGACATAACCATAGGATTGCTCAAGCGCAATACTGGCAGAAATAGCCAATGGAAATTCTTGTGCATAGCGGCTGCCCAAATAGCCGGTGAGAATCATCACACCTTTAGAGTGGATCGACTGACCTAAACTGACTTCACGCTCAATATCCACAATACCGCTGCTACCCGGATACACCGAAGCAGAAATACGCGCAGGCACACCAAAAGTTGTGTCGCCAACAGCCAGTACAGTTAGACCATTACACTTACCGACCGCTGCACCCTGCGTATCAATCAAAATTACACCGGACAACATGTCATCCATAATGCGCGCTGATACTCGACCGGTGCGCGTCATACGTGCAGCAATCGCAGACTTTACATGTCCAGCATCAGTACACTCTGCATCGGCTGCATTACGGAAGAAGTCCGCTTCACTGATCACTTGGAATAAATCAGCCAGACCTGCAGAAATACGTTCCTGATGCTCAGCCATACGCGCACTGTAACGGGCTAAATAGCGAACGGCATCAGCCGTCAGCGGTGCCATATGTTCTTCTCTGGCACGCTTGCAGATCAACTGAGCAAACTGGATTAAGGTGTCGTCAGTCAGCCTAATGTCTTCATCAAAGTCGACCAACATGCGAAACATCTCCTGAAAATCAGGATCGATATCTTGCAACGCGTAATACAGCTCACGCGAACCAATCACCACAACTTTGACTTGCAAGGGGATCACTTGTGGAATCAAAGTAGCAGCAGCAACACGCCCCAACTCAACTAAAGGTGATTCCATTTTCAGCTGACGTGAATGCAAGGCGCGCTTCAGCGCCTCCCAGACAAAGGGTTCAGGCAGTAATTTTTCTGCTTCTAAAATTAAATAACCGCCATTGGCATGATGCAAAGCACCTGAGCGTAACTGGCGATAACTGGTGTACAACGAGCCTTGATCATTGCTGTATTCAATACGGCCAAACAAATTATCGTAAGTGGGGTGCGATTCAAATACCACTGGCGCACCTTCATCTGGATCATGACCGACCACAAGATTAGGGCTGTACTGTTCTTCCAGTAATTTACGGGCAATCGCGTCGCTGTGTTCGGCATCCACCAATTGCTCAACTACCGTTTTTAACAGGTTGGCTTGCATATCTTGCAAGTACTCAACCACGCACGGATGCTCAGCATATTTTTTCATCAATGGCGTCAGCAAAGGTTCCAATGCCGAGGCAATGGTTTCTTCATTGAGCTGACGCAGTTGATTACTGGATTCACGCTTCCACAGAGGCAAGCTAGAGAGCTCTTTATTTAAGTGCTCTTCAAGTACCGCGATATCTAGATGAAACTGCTCGCGTTCGCTTTCAGGGCGCTGAGCAAACTCAGCTTCATCCAGCGCTTTACCTTCGAACATCGGCGTAAAAGCAATATTGACGCTATCGCGATATAACG
Source organism: Thiopseudomonas sp. (assembly GCA_035271365.1). Classification (GTDB taxonomy): domain Bacteria; phylum Pseudomonadota; class Gammaproteobacteria; order Pseudomonadales; family Pseudomonadaceae; genus Denitrificimonas. The sequence goes on along the minus strand of DATERS010000021.1, from coordinate 36,631 downwards.
CGATATTCTTTTCCAGCGCCAATTTTTCAACCACATCGAGCGCTTTATCATAGCGACGGTTAAAGCTGCGATCGATGGCGCTTTTTTTCTGCTGCCAGGCTGGCGTTTCAAACACGGCTGGAAAGGTGGCCAACAAATTATCCAGTAAGGCGCTGATATCGGCACAAAAACGACTACCTTCACCCGGTGGTAGTTGCACCGCATGCGGCTCACGCACTTCGTTAAAGTGATTCACGTAAAGCCAATCAGAAGGTGTCGGGCGCTGCTTGGCTTGCTCTTCAAGATAGCGTTTTGTGTAGGAGAAACGGCCGACGCCAGACTCACCCATCACAAAGACGTTATAGCCTGGGCGCTGCATGGAGATGCCAAACTGTAAAGCTTCGACTGCGCGCTCTTGTCCAAGTACACCCTTTAACGGTTCGAGTTCTGCAGTGGTTTTAAAATCAAAGTGCCGGTCAAAGGAGCGAGTCAGTTGTTCGGGTAATAAGCGCTGTGCGTTGACAGTTGAGTGAAGCATTAGAATTCCTTGCAGCTAGCGGCCACGCCGCGAAGTGAACGGCGCATTCTGGCCTTGCTTGCGGGCAATGTGCAAGGAAGAAGTGTAAAGAAGGCAGTTGAACGGATAATTTTACGCTAAAAGTGCCCCCTATATAAAGGGGCACTGTGCTTATGTTTAAGCAGCGCAGTTAATGCACAAAGGGGCTGCAGGTAAAGCAGCAAGACGCTCAGGGTTGATCATTTCACCGCATTTCACACATTCGCCATAGGTGCCATTATCAAGGCGCTCTAAGGCCTGCTTGACTTCTGTGCAGCTATTGCGTGCATCCGCTAATAAGCCTTGTAGCACCATATCATTCTGGCGCTCGGTGGCTTGCTCAGAAAAACTCTGTGCGTGTTCACGTGATAAGTCACGCTCAATCGCTGCAGCACGTGTGCTGTATTCTTGCGCCAATGTATTTAGGCGTGTACGTGGGTCTACTGTCGTCATGGCAACCTCTTATCAGTTATATAAGACATAAGGAGCTGATGCTCAATAACCTGAGTATAGACGAGTTCGTAAAGATGAGTACTGATGGGCAGCAAATGCTAGATAACACTCTAAATCATAGGCATAAAAAATGCCCTGTGATCACTCAGCAGGGCATTTTTAAAGTACCGTGATTTAACGATCTAAACGTTACACGATACCTTGCGCCAGCATGGCGTCAGCTACTTTGACAAAGCCGGCAATATTAGCGCCTTTGACGTAGTTAACCTTACCGTTTTCCATGCCATAATTTACACAAGCCGCATGGATGTGCTGCATAATACTGTGTAATTTGGCATCAACCTCACCATCAGTCCACAGCAAACGCATCGCATTTTGGGTCATTTCCAAGCCACTCACCGCAACACCACCGGCGTTGGATGCTTTACCTGGTGCGTACAAAATACCGTGCTCAACAAACAAATCAACCGCCTCTAAAGTCGAGGGCATATTCGCGCCTTCGGCAACACAGATGCAGCCATTTTTAATCAGAGTACGCGCATCTTCGATATGGAGTTCATTCTGCGTTGCACAGGGCAAAGCAATATCGCACTTCAGACTCCATGGACGCTGACCGGTCAAGAACTTCAGACCAAAATGCTCTGCCATTTCTTCGATACGGCCACGACGGACGTTTTTCAGATCCATCAGGTAATGCCAGTGCTCGCCGTCCATACCTTCGTCAAAGTAAATGGTACCGCCTGAGTCAGATAAGGAAATCACCTTACCGCCCAACTCAATCACTTTTTGCGCTGCATATTGCGCTACGTTACCTGATCCTGAGATCGCAATACGCTGGCCTTCAATACGACGTTTAACACTTTTAAGCATCTCTTCGGCAAAGTACACACAACCATAACCCGTCGCTTCAGGACGAATTAAGCTGCCACCATAGGTCATACCTTTACCGGTAAAGACCGAAGTAAACTCATTGGCCAGACGCTTATATTGACCAAACATATAGCCCACTTCACGTGCGCCGACACCAATATCACCGGCAGGCACATCAAGGTGCTGACCGACGTGACGGAATAGCTCACTCATAAAGGACTGACAGAAGCGCATCACTTCATTATCAGTTTTACCTTTAGGATCAAAATCCGAACCACCTTTACCACCGCCCAGCGGCAGTGAAGTCAGGGAGTTTTTAAACACCTGCTCAAAGGCTAAGAATTTTAAAACGCCTAAGTTAACCGACGGATGAAAACGCAAGCCACCTTTATAGGGACCAATGGCGCTGTTCATCTGAATACGGTAACCACGGTTAACGTGCACTTTACCGGCATCGTCAACCCACGGCACACGGAATAAAATGACGCGCTCAGGTTCAACCATGCGCTCAATAATGCCCGCTTGCATATAACGCGGGTTTTCTTCAAGAAAAGGCCATAGAGTGCGCAGTACTTCTTCAACTGCCTGATGAAACTCTGGCTGATCGGGGTCACGCTGTTTGATATGCGCTAAAAACGCATCAAGGGTTTGGGACATAAAATAAGGCCTCAGCAAACCGCACATGTACGGTGGTGATTCAAAACTATCCGACTTTACCAGTGCTAGGGCACCTTGCGATAGAAAAAATTTGTTAATACCAACAATTATACCCTGCTAACCCTCTCGAATCTTCGCTGTCGCACTAATTCTCTTAGCTTGCTTATCCATACCATATGAATGTAAAGTTATATTATAACCAAGCTACCGTACATAAATGGAGTTACCCCATGCGTCTTAGTTATTTATTGACCCCCTTATTCTTTGCTTTAACGCCGCTGAGCATCTCTGCACAAGAACATAACCATGATGATCACGAACATAGCCATAGCTTAGGTGCGCATGTGCATGGTGTGGCCACTCTAAATATAGCGCTGGAAAATCAACAACTGGAAATGCAACTCGATAGTCCAGCTATGAATATCGTTGGTTTTGAATATAAACCCAGTTCTGATGCAGATAAACAAGCAGTGGCTGATGCTGAACGTACACTCAAAAATGAGCAAGCATTATTCGCACTGACAACTGCAGGACAATGTGCTTTAAGTTCAATGAGCATTGATAACGATCTAATAGGGCAACATGATGAGCATGAGCATGAACACGACAATGATCATGCTCACGCAGTACACTCTAACGAGAAAGATGCACACCAGCACAGTGATATCAGCGCTCATTATGTATTTAACTGTACAGCGCCGTCCAAACTGAACAGTATTGACCTAGCAGGCTTCTTTAAAGCATTCCCTAAAACCGAAAAAATCAATGTGCAACTGGTCACTGCAGAAGCACAGAACGGTGTTGAACTATCCCCAAGCAATACAGTTCTAAGCTGGTAAGCTAAAAATGCGCCTGCGCTAGCCTTACTGCGCAGGCTCTAAGTTCATCTGCTTTTGAGACTCCACATGACCACCCCCAGCCCCACTCCTATTATCGAACTCAAAAACTTAATCTTTGCTTGGCCCAAACAAGCCACGCTGCTGGATATAGACGAGTTTCGCCTTGAGCCCGGACACAGCTTATTTTTAAAAGGTCCCTCCGGTAGCGGCAAAACCACATTATTAGGCTTGCTGGGCGGCGTCCAATTAGCGCAAAGCGGTAGCATTCATTTACTGGGCCAGGACTTAAGTACATTGAGCGCCAGTGCCCGTGACCGTTTTCGTGTTGATCACAGTGGCTTTATTTTTCAGCAGTTTAATTTACTGCCGTTTTTATCCGTGACCGACAATGTGTTACTGCCCTGTCAGTTCTCTAAACATCGCAAACAGCGTGCTATTGAACGCCACGGCTCAATCCAAAACGCAGCACAGGCATTACTGCTGCAACTGGGCTTAACTGAAGAACTGCATCAACAATTGGCCGGCGAGCTTTCAATTGGCCAGCAACAGAGGGTTGCCGCAGCGCGTGCCTTGATTGGCCAGCCTAAGTTAGTCATTGCCGATGAACCCACCTCAGCGTTAGACGCAGACAACCGTGAAGCATTTTTACAGCTGCTGTTTGCTGAGTGCCGAGCCGCTGGAGCCAGCTTATTATTTGTCAGTCATGATCAATCATTAGCCAAACTCTTTGACCGTAGCATCGACCTCAGTCAACTCAATCGTGCCACCCGCAAGCAGGAGATTTAAAGGTGCATTTACTTCGAATTGCCTTGCGCAGCTTAAATAACCGCCGCTTTACTGCATTACTGACCATCTTCGCTATTGCCCTCTCCATCACCCTACTACTAGCCGTTGAACGAGTACGCACCGAAACCCGTGCCAGCTTTGCTAGCACTATCAGCTCCACCGATTTAATTGTGGGCGCACGCTCCGGCTCAGTAAACTTACTGCTCTACTCGGTGTTTCGCATTGGTAACGCCACCAACAATATCCGCTGGAGTAGCTTTGAGCACTTTGCTGAGCATCCACAGGTGAAATGGGCCGTACCGATGTCATTGGGTGACTCACACCACGGCTATCGTGTTCTGGGGACCTCTGAAGACTATTTCACTCACTATCAATATGGACGTAAACAGCATTTAAAAATGCGTGACGGACGTTCCTTCACTAATGACGCACCCTTTGAAGTGGTGCTGGGTGCGGAAGTCGCCGATGCCTTGAATTATCAACTGGGCCAAGAGATTGTTCTAGCGCACGGTGTTGCCACCATAAGCTTGGTCAATCACGATGATAAGCCCTTTACCACCGTCGGTATCCTCGAGCGCACCGGTACGCCTGTGGACCGCACACTGCATATTGCTCTAGCTGGCATGGAAGCCATTCATATCGACTGGCAGCACGGTGCTCCTGCGTACGGAAATCGTAAAATCAGTGCAGAACAAGCCTTACAAATGGATCTGCAGCCTAAAGAAATCACCGCCATGCTGTTGGGCCTTAAAAGTAAAATAGCCACCTTTGCTCTACAAAGAGAAATCAACCAATGGCGCGGCGAACCTTTGCTAGCGATTTTACCCGGTGTTGCGCTGCAAGAATTGTGGAGTTTGATGGGTACCGCTGAAAAAGCCTTGTTTGTGGTCTCGCTATTTGTAGTGTTAACCGGTCTGATCGGTATGCTTACAGCGATTCTAACCAGCCTTAATGAGCGTCGTCGCGAGATGGCCATCTTACGTTCAGTCGGTGCACGCCCTTGGCATATTGCCGGCTTATTGATTCTTGAAGCCTTTGCCCTAGCACTGGCAGGGATTACCCTCGGTGTCGTCTTGCTCTATGTCGGGATTGCTGTCGCGCAAGCTCCACTGCAAAGCTACTACGGTTTATATCTACCCTTCTCTACTCCGACTCTTTACGAGTGGACGCTGCTGGGTGCAGTCTTGCTGGCGGGCATTTTAATGGGCGCAGTGCCGGCATGGCGCGCGTATCGCCAGTCTTTATCCGATGGCTTAAATATCCGTTTATAAAGCTTAACACTCACAACTATTATTCAATTGAGGCCTCTGCGTTATGCGAAAACTGTTCTGGATCACCCTGCTGGTATGCAGCTTGAATACGGCTTTTGCCGCTGAACTGCGTACGCTTAAGTGGGAAGAGATGGTTCCAGCTGATGCACCGCCTCTACCACCGCCAGCAGCGCTACACGGTTTTGATCAGCTGGCCGATATGCTCGCTGCTGAAAGTGGCCCAGCCGCTGAACAGCAATACCCTAATGCACCGATCGTGCCGGAGCTTGATGGTTTAAAGGTTAAGTTACCCGGCTATATCGTGCCGTTGACCATTGATGAAAGCAGTCGTGTGACTGAGTTTTTGCTGGTGCCGTACTTTGGCGCCTGCATCCACGTACCGCCGCCACCGTCCAATCAAATTGTCTATGTCACCAGTGAAGGTGGCGTGGCACTGGGGGATATGTGGCAGCCCTACTGGATTGAAGGCACGCTGAGTGTGGAATCATTTAGCAGTGAGATGGGCGATACCGGCTACCGTGCGGAAGCTGAGCAAATCTACCCTTATGTTTTTGATAGCCCAGCAATCAAAAACAATCGCTAACTTGTGCCTATATGCAGCGTAAAGTGAGCAAAACAATCCGCTAAAACAGCAACCTGTGCAGTACTCGACTAAAAGCGCTGCAAATTAATCGTCTTTATATTAAAACTGGTCGTATAATACGGGCTCGCAGGAGAGAGAGCAGGTCAAAACTGCTCCGCCGAAGGCGCAAACTCCCATAAACGCTCAGGCTCATGTACTGCGAAACAACTTAGATTCGCCAACTGGAGAGCGATTGCTTTAGGCAGTCCACCGAAGGGGCAAGCGGCATACTGCTGCATAAACTCTCAGGTACACAGGACAGAGGGAGAGGCGCGACTGTCTGCAGGAGTCCTGCGTGCTGACCTATATCTATCTGATTGCTATTACCGCTGAAGCCATGTCCGGTGCACTTGCCGCTGGACGCCGAAATATGGACCTCTTTGGCGTTGCTCTAATTGCTTTTATCACCGCCCTTGGGGGTGGTACCGTACGCGATATGCTTTTGGGTAATTACCCGGTGACCTGGACGCAACACCCACCCTATATCTATCTGACCATTGGCTCAGGTCTAGCCACCATGCTGGTTGCGCGCTTTATGCATAAGCTCAATCAGATCTTCCTGATCCTCGATTCCATGGGCTTAGTGGCCTTTACCATTATTGGTTGTAACGTCGCGATTAAACTGGGCTATGAGACGCCCGTGATTATTATGGCGGGGATTACTACAGGGATCTTTGGCGGTATTTTGCGCGATATTATGTGCAACCGCACTCCGCAAGTACTGCGTCATGAACTCTACGCCAGCGTGTCCTTGGTGGTTGCGATTGTGTATTTATTCTTAATGTCACAGGGCGTATCTGACGATATCAATACCCTCGCCTCCTTTAGCTTTGGACTGGCACTGCGCTTATCGGCGATTCGCTGGGGGCTATCGTTGCCGGTATTCTCCTATTCGCCTGGACGCTGGGGCGACTGATGCAACCGTAATAAATAAAGCGGGAGCCTGTTATAAGCGCTCCCGCCTGATCTAACACGCTAAAATCAGCTACCAATCACTCCGCCATCGATACGGGTAATCACCATAACGCTTGAGCGTGGTACCGAATCACCACCCAAGGGAAAGTGTGATGGACTGAGCTTTTCACCCGGATGCTGCACACCGATAAATAAGGTTTTCTGATCTGGAGTAAAGGACAAGCCAGTAATTTCACAAGCCACCGGGCCGGTTAAAAAGCGTCGTATTTCTCCTGTTTTTGGGTCTGCGCATAACATCTGATTGTTACCCTGCCCGGCAAAATCACCTTGGTTTGAATAATTACCATCAGATTGAATCCACAATCTCCCCGCCTGATCAAAACCGATCCCATCTGGGCTGTTAAACATATTCTCAGTGGTGATATTACTCGAGCCAGCATACGGCGTTCCCGCATGTACCGCTGGATTACCGGCCAAGACAAATAAATCCCATTTGAAATCACCCGCAGTATGCTGCCCATCCGTAGGTACCCAGCGTACGATTTGTCCGTAATGATTTTCCGCTCGAGGATTAGCGCCGTTAACAGACTGCCCCTCTTTCACGCCACGGTTTTTATTGTTGGTCAAGGTACAAAACACCATCGGCTCATGAGGATGCACTGCCACCCATTCTGGGCGATCCATGGTGGTAGCACCCACTTGCGTTGCCGCTAAGCGAGCGTGAATTAACACCTCAGCTTGGCTGTGAAATCCATTCTCTGCCGTTAAACCATTTTGACCATGGGCTAAGCTCAGCCACTCACCACTGCCATCGTCATTAAATCGAGCGACAAATAAATCACCTTCATCGAGTAAATTTCGATTAGCTGCCTGATTATTAGGATTGTACTTATCCCGACTGACAAAACGATAGATATGCTCACCGCGCTCATCATCACCTAAATACACCACCACATGACCATCTTCAGCAATCACTAACTCAGCATTCTCATGCTTAAAACGACCTAAAGCAGTGCGTTTAATGGGCATAGCGTTTGGATTGTGCGGATCAATCTCAACCACCCAACCAAAGCGATTCGCTTCATTAGGCTCTTGCGCCAGATCAAAACGCTGGTCAAATTTATACCAGCTATAACCCGCATCTTCAGCAGCAATACCATAACGTGCAAAAGCTGGACTGAGATTGACCTGCGCATCGCTGCCAAAATAGCCATTGAAGTTTTCTTCACAGGTTAGATAAGTGCCCCAAGGCGTCATGCCATTCGCGCAGTTATTAAAGGTACCCAGCGCTACCTCCCCCTTGGGATCAGCTTGAGTCTGTAATAAAGCGTGGCCTTGCGCCGGGCCGCTGATACGCATCGGTGTATTGGCATCAATACGTCGATTAAACTGGCCATCTTTTTGGAAACGCCAGCCTGGTGCTTGCTTAGTTAGAGTAATCACCGATATACCATGCGCCGCTTGCGCATACTGAACATCAGCAGCAGTCATTTTTTTACCTTGGTGCGCAAACATCAACTCATAGTTGGTGTACTCGTTATTGATCGCCAAAACAGCCGTTTGATCATCTATAGGGAAAAAACTCATGCCATCATTGTTATCACCAAACTGACGTTTTTGACTGGCTGCAGTGTTCTGAGTGATGGTATTGGAGAACTCAGCAACGTCAGAAAATAAAGGATCACCCCATGAAATCAGTCGTTCGACTTGATAGCCTTCAGGGACAATCACCCTGTCAGCCGTACTGACAGGCACCGATTTAAAGCCTAATAAAGGGCTACCCGAGGGTGCTAATACACTCGCAAGCGACTTGCTCATTGGACTGAGAGTAAAAAAAGCAACCGCACTTAAAGCGGCCCCCGCACCTAAGAACCGACGTCGAGATAAGCCCTGCTCAACTATTTGAGTCAACTCTGGGGTCTGGGTGCGTGGGTGGTTTAATTCGTCTTGGTGTTCAAACTGACTCATGATTCGTCCTCATCAACTGGCTTGGTTATTACCCACAAGCTTAGTTAGACAAGATGTCAGCAGCGTAACAAAGCTGTGACAAAATGATGACTTGGAGCGATCGAGAACTTTAAGCTCTACTAAAAAACACAGTGCATGGATTGATTGAGTAGCCATAAAAAAACCCCACATCGATTACCGATGTGGGGTTTTTTGTGTCGCTAGCTAAAGTTAAACTTTAGTGCGGCTATGACGCTTACGATCATTTTCAGTCAGATACTTCTTACGCAGACGAATCGACTTAGGTGTCACTTCAACCAGCTCATCGTCTTCGATGAACTCAAGCGCTTGCTCAAGAGAGAAACGGATTGGCGGAACCAATGCTGTCGTTTCTTCTTTACCCGATACACGCATGTTATCCAGTTTTTTCGCTTTAGTTGGGTTAATTGCCAAGTCGTTATCGCGACTGTGGATACCAGCCAACTGGCCTTCGTAAATCTCTTCACCCGGTGATAAGAACAGCTTACCGCGCTCTTGCAGAGTTTCCAGCGAGTAAGTCAAAGCCTTACCGGTCGCCATAGACACCAATACGCCCTGTTGACGACTGGTCACTTCACCACTTTTGATTGGACCGTAGTGGCTGAACATGCCAGTCAAAATACCAGTACCTGAAGTCATGGTCATAAACTGGTTACGGAAACCAATCAAGCCACGTGCAGGTACAGTGTACTCAAGACGAATACGGCCTTTACCGTCCGGAACCATATCGGTCAGTTCACCTTTACGTAAACCGAACTGCTCCATGATCGCACCTTGGTGCTGCTCTTCGATGTCAATAATCACGTTTTCGTACGGCTCTTGCTTAACACCGTCTACTTCTTTGATCACAACTTCTGGACGCGAAATACCCATCTCGTAGCCTTCGCGACGCATGGTTTCGATCAGTACTGACAGGTGTAATTCACCACGGCCTGATACTTTAAACTTATCAACGTCGTCGCCCTGAACAACACGCAATGCTACGTTGTGCAGTAATTCTTTTTCCAGACGCTCTTTCAAGTTACGGCTGGTAACGAACTTACCTTCTTTACCTGCGAACGGAGAATCGTTCACCTGGAAAGTCATGCTTACGGTTGGCTCATCAACGCTTAATGGTGGTAAAGCCTCAACGTGCGCTTGGTCGCATAAAGTGTCAGAGATAAACAATGGATCAAAACCACTGATACACACGATATCACCGGCTTGTGCTTCTTCAACTTCAACGCGGTGCAAACCGTGGTGACCCATCAACTTCAAGATACGACCGTTACGACGGTTACCTTCAGCATCAATCGAAGTTACTGGGCTGTTCGCTTTAATACGACCACGAGTAATACGGCCAATACCGATAATACCGAGGAAGTTGTTGTAGTCCAGTGCCGAGATCTGCATCTGGAATGGACCTTCTGGATCAACTTTTGGTGGAGAAACAAAGTCAACAACCGCCTGGAATAATACATCCATATTCTCGGTCATTTCTGCTGGATCTAAACCTGAAGTACCATTCAAAGCACTGGCGTACACGATTGGGAAATCGAGTTGCTCTTCAGTGGCACCCAAGTTATCAAACAGGTCAAATACTTGGTCAACAACCCAGTCTGGACGCGCGCCAGGACGGTCAACTTTGTTGATCACAACGATTGGGCTTAAACCAGCCTGGAACGCTTTTTGCGTTACAAAGCGAGTTTGTGGCATTGGGCCATCAATGGAGTCAACCACTAATAACACGCAGTCAACCATGCTCATTACACGCTCAACTTCACCACCGAAGTCCGCGTGACCTGGGGTATCAACGATGTTGATGTTGTAGTCTTTCCACTTAATGGCGGTGTTTTTCGCCAAAATGGTAATTCCGCGCTCTTTTTCCTGATCGTTGGAGTCCATAACACGGTCAGAGTCGAGCTCTTTACGGTCTAGGGTTCCAGAGGCACGTAACAGGGCGTCAACCAGAGTGGTTTTACCGTGGTCAACGTGAGCAATAATGGCAATGTTGCGTAAATTTTCAATCACAAGCTTTTATCTCAATTAAAATATGTAGGCTGCACGCAAAACGTGTCAGTTCGAAGCAAAGTGCTCAGTCGTTACAGTCTGGTGGGCGTAACTGCTGTGGTGTTGCCACACAGCTCCACAAACAAATCCATAACAGATATCTAATCATGCATGACTGCTTGCGCGCGGCCGTTGCACTGTATCAGGACGGTACACACGCACATTGGCATAGCCTTCATGCAACAGATGATGTGCGTGTAATTTACTCATTATACCCTGATCGCAGTAGAGCAGATATTGGCGATTAGGGTCAAAGTCTTTAAAGCGACTATTAATCGCATAAAAGGGTACGGTTAACTGCTCAATTGCTCCTAAATCAAGCGGTTGATCTTCAATTTGGTCTGGATGGCGGATATCAACCACTATCTGACCCGGCAAGGCTTCACACACTGTCTCAACCTGAATATCGTGACTCAGCTCATCAAGGACTTTATCCATAGTGACGTAACTGGCGCGCTCAACGGCACGCTGCAGTAGAGCCGGATCCAAGTGTGTTTCTTCATGCACGACACGGCCGATCTTCGCTTTAGTTTTTGGGCTGACTGAAATAACACCGCAGTATTCCGGCATATTTGCAGCAAACTCAGCCGTACCGATTTCAACAGCGGTACGAATAATATCTTGTTTATGCTCTGCCACCAGTGGGCGCAACACCAACTTGTCGGTCACTTTATCAATCACCGCCAAATTCGTCAGTGTTTGGCTGGCCACTTGGGCAATCGCCTCACCCGTAACAAGGGTATCCAACTGTAAATCTTCGGCAATAGCATCCGCGGCTTTAAGCATCATACGTTTGAGTACAACACCCATATGACTGTCATCCACATGCTCTAAAATATCACCGAGCACTTCTTCAAAGGGCACACTGATAAATAATACACGATGCGAGCTGCCATACTTTTTCCACAAGAACTGCGCCACTTCTTTTACACCCAGTTCGTGCGCACGACCGCCCAAATTGAAAAAACAAAAGTGCGTGAGTAAACCACGACGCATCATTTGATAAGCAGCCACAGTGGAGTCAAAACCACCGGACATCAGCACCAGCACTTGCTCAACGCTACCCAGCGGATAACCACCGATACCTTGGTGGCGCTCATACTCAATCAATAATCGAGCGCCATTAATCTCAAAGCGTACTTCAACCTCAGGGTTGCGTAAATCAATTCCCGCAGCGCCACACTCCTCGCGCAATCGGCCACCGACATAACGCTCCACATCACCTGAAGAAAAAGGATGTTTACCGCTGCGCTTACAACGCACTGAAAAAGTCTGATCTTTTAACAGGTCAGCATAGTGCGCCTTACAATGCTCGGCAATTTCATCAAAATCACCCAAAGGATATTCCAGCACTTGGAAAAAATGCGCAATACCCGGTGTACAACGCAAGCGCGCATACAGTTCTTGTAATTGTGCTGGGTCTTCAAGTGCCGTGACTAATTCTAAGTTATCCCAGTCACCGATAACTTTTACGTCGGGATCAAGATCACACAATACAGTGCGGATATTTTTCCCAAGCTGACGCATAAATTGCCGACGCACAGGACGGCTCTTTATAGTGATCTCAGGAAACGATTTTAGAAATAATTTCATAACACAAACAGGTCGCTAAGATGGGTTACCAAAGCAACCACAAAAATGGGCGCAAATCATAGCATCTTTCTCAGAAAATTGCTTGAAATGCCAGCAGAGCCCTGTGGAGCAATCGCCACACAGCCCTGCCTAGGCAATGACATCCGTGATTAACAGCTGTAGTACAACTCGTACTCAAGTGGATGCACAAAGGTGCGCACACGCAATTCTTCTGCTGCTTTAATCGCAATATAGGCGTCTAAAAACTCGTTACTAAATACACCGCCGCGCAAAAGGAAATCACGGTCTGCATCAAGTGATTCCAACGCTTCTTTTAAACTGCCACACACTTGTGGAATCTCTTTAGATTCTTCAGGTGGCAAGTCATAGAGGTTTTTATCTGCTGGATCACCAGGGTGAATACGGTTTTGAATACCATCTAAACCGGCCATTAATAGCGCAGCAAAGGCTAAGTAGGGGTTGGCTGATGGATCAGGAAAGCGTGCTTCAACACGACGCGCTTTCGGGCTGGTCACATAAGGAATGCGAATCGACGCTGAGCGGTTACGCGCAGAATAGGCCAACATTACCGGCGCTTCAAAACCTGGCACTAAGCGCTTATAAGAGTTAGTGGAAGGATTGGTCAGGGCGTTTAGTGCTTTAGCATGCTTGATAATACCGCCGACAAAGTACAGTGCGGTATCTGACAAGCCGGCATAACCTTCGCCAGAGAAAATATTCTTACCTGATGCAGAAATCGAGAGGTTGACATGCATGCCCGAGCCATTGTCACCGTATAAGGGTTTTGGCATAAAGGTCGCAGTACGGCCATAGGCATTTGCTACGTTGTGCACCACGTACTTGAGTTCTTGCACTTCATCGGCTTTAGCCACCAGAGTGTTAAAGCGCACACCAATTTCATTCTGACCGGCGGTCGCCACTTCATGGTGATGGACCTCAACAAAATGGCCCATTTCTTCCAGTGCGTTGGACATGGCAGTACGGATTTCGTGGTCATGATCATTGGGTGGAGTTGGCATATAACCGCCTTTAACACCCACGCGGTGACCTTTGTTACCGCCTTCAAAGTCGGCATCGCTGTTCCAAGCGGCTTGCTCAGAATAGATTTTGAACATGGAGCCGGACATATCCGATTTAAATTTCACCTGATCAAAGATAAAGAACTCAGGCTCAGGACCTACAAATACAGTATCGCCAATGCCCGTCGACTTTAAGTACTCTTCCGCACGCGAAGCAATCGCACGTGGGTCGCGGTCGTAACCTTGCATCGTCGAAGGTTCAATCACATCACAAACCAGAATCAAAGTCGGCTCTTGGGTGAAAGGGTCCATCACCGCCGTGCTGTCATCAGGCAGCAGGATCATGTCGGAGGCTTCAATACCTTTCCAACCGGCCATTGAAGAGCCATCAAACATCTTTCCTTGCTCGAAAAAATCTTCATCAGCGTCACGCGCTGGCATAGTGATATGGTGCTGTTGCCCACCGATATCAGTAAAGCGCAAATCAATCCATTTTGCGTTATGGGTTTGTATCAGTTCGAGCGACTTTGACATCATGGTCTCCGAGGACTTCATAATCGAGATGCCCGCCCAGCAACAGGTTTGCGGGCAGTGCGTTCGCCACATTCCTCTCCCGATAAAACAAGGAGTATATGTCAGCCGAGGGCGAGACGCGCAATATAAGTTTAGTATTCTATTTTGACTGCTGGCCGCCACTAGCGCTAGCCCTTAAGGCGGATTATTAGCAGTTAATCACCGAATAATCTAGTGAACAGGCAACAGTTAAACTTACTATTGTTAGTAGTTGAATAGTGTACGCGGCGCAGCAACACATTTCAGAACTTTTATTAAGCAGGCTCAAATCTGTATCAAGCATCCAACTGCAAGCATTTTAACGCATTCATGCAGTGAAATACTTGCCTAAGTATACAAGGCGTGTGACGCTTACCTCATCATTAAGAGGAGTGGATTATGCGCCTTGTCTTTGCCACAGTTTTGCTTGCGATAGCACTGCCTGTTACTGCTGAGATTTTTCAGTACACAGATGCTCAGGGCAACCGCGTTTACACGGACCTTCCACCACAGAATAAAGATGCCAGCAGTGTTAAATTGCCAACAGCCAATACTGTATATATGCCCGCCACGCCTCACAACAGCAATCGTACAGACAAGAACGAAGCGGCAGATGCAACACAACCTTATAGCCTGTTAGAGTTGCACAATCTTCCCACTGAAGAAGCCATCCGCTCAAACAGTGGTAGCTTTACTGTTGCAATCGCTATCGAGCCTAGACTGGCCAATCAGCATCGCCTGCAGTTATTGATTGATGGCAAACCCTACGGCGCAGCAAGCCGCTCAACTCATATCACTGTGCACAATCTTGACCGCGGAGAGCACCGCCTGTCGGTACAAGTGCTAGCCCATCAGCGAGTGATACAAAGCAGTGCTGAACAGACCATTGCCGTACAGCGTGTGCATATCGGCAGTCCGGCAGTCCGGCCTAATCCTGCACCGCGTCCTGCGCCATGAAGCTTAAGACTTTAATCGGTGTACTTGCACTGTTCTGCGCTCAGGTCGCCAGCGCAACCATCTACACCTATACCGATGCCAATGGTGCGCAAGTTTTTACTGACAGACCACCTAAGCAGAAGAATGTGGAAACGCTGAATATTGTGCCAAGCAATCAACTGCCTGTCACGCCCATCACTACACCCATCAATCCGCCACCGGTATATATGGAGCAGGTAGAGCCTTTACCAGTACAGTACGAAATGCTGCGTATTTTGGTTCCAGAACCGGACGCCACCATTCGCGCCAATGACCAGCAATTAATTGTTACGGTTAGCAGCGAACCCAGCTTGCATGCTGGGCATCGTTACCGCTTTATTTTAGATGGCCAACCTGTGGGCGAGGCGACACGCAGCCCAGTATTGCAGTTAAAAGGTGTAGAGCGCGGCACACACATTTTAGCGGTGGAAATCATCAATGAAAATGATGCGGTACTGGAGCGCACACCAGCGCAACCCTTTCATTTACGGCAAACCACCCTCAACGATAAGCGCCGCGTGAATCCATGCACAAAAGATGACTACGGTGTGCGTCCAGAGTGCCCTGAACAAGACAGACCGAAAAAATAGGTTTATCGTTTGCCATTATGACCGCTATACCCTGATGCGCACCGCTGCAGCACAGCGGCCTAAGCTCTTTTTGTAGGCCGTTTTGAGGTTGCTAAGGTGCGCAATATTTTTAAAGAGTACCCCATGCACGACCACCACTTTGATGAACTGGCCATCCGCTTTGCCCAGAAAATTTACGGCAGCAATAAAGGCGCCATTCGCCTTGCTGTGCTGCAAGCCGACCTGAATGAAGTCTTAGCCAAGCGCCCACTGCGTGTACTGGATATTGGCGCAGGACTGGGCCATATGTCGTTATGGCTGGCTCAACAAGGTCACGATGTCACCTTAGTTGAACCGGCATTATCGATGATTGAAACAGCGCAGCAGCGTTTTACTGATGCGCAATGCCAGGCCACCTTTATTCATTCTGATTGGCAGACCTTTGCTGAACAGCAACACACACCTTATGACTTAGTTTTGTGCCATGCGGTATTGGAATGGTTGGCTGAGCCCACCGTTATTTTGGCTGCGTTGCATCGCCTGACGGCAATCGATGGCTGGCTGTCCTTGGCGTTTTATAATAAAGATGGGCTGATTTTACAGAATCTGATTAAAGGTAATTTACGCAAACTCAATCAACAGCGTTTTACCGGTGATGCCGGTGGCTTAACCCCACAGCAACCGCTTGATCCAAGGGAACTCGCAGCTCAAGTTGAACCGCTCTGGACGATTCGGCAACGCAGTGGCATTCGTGTATTTCATGATTATATGCCGCCACAGTTTCGTCAGAAAATTGCTCCTGAAGAGCTGATCAGCACTGAACTAAGCTACCGTCGTCATCCTGCACTATCAGGATTAGGTCGTTATCTGCACTGGCTTTGCCAGCCACGCACGACATCAGTAGACTCATAATTATTGAGCATTTGCGGAGGTATTCCATGCGCCCTTACCTAGTACTCAGTGCAGCAGTTCTATTATTAACAGGCTGCCAAGCACAGAACCCCTATCAGGCTAACAGCATACCGCTACCTCCAGCACCTGCCGCGGCAGCAACCCATTTTGACAGCACTGCATACCCCGCCCCAACTCGCACAAAAACCTATACTTATTGGTGCTGGCACAATCAATATGCCACATCAACAGTAGCGCTGGCCTCCGATCAAACTGCGCAACGCGTTTTAGCTGAGCAACTCGAGCAGTATGGCTTACGCTCGGCCAGCAACCCTGAGCAATGCGAACTTAAAGTACAACTCAATAGCCAGCACAGCCAGCGCATTCGCCGTGATTATGATAATTATCCATCCGCACATTACGGCGTAGGCTATGGCCGCAACACTTATCATGATCGTTATCGTCACTCAGGAATTGGCGTTGATTTTCCCATTACGCCTCGTACCTACACCGAGTACTACCAGCGACTGACACTGACCTTTAGCGACAGCCAAACCAATCAGCCGGTATGGCGCACGCAAAGTACCGTCAGCAGCGATCAAAATGCACACACATCCGAAGAGGCGCTACGTAAAGCATTTGACTCAATGCTAGAAAGCTATCGCTGATCACTAAAATCGTCGTCAAAGATAAGATAACGCTGAGCAGAACAACTCAGCGTTGACACTATTTCACTACTAAAACATCACAGGGTGGATATTCAAGGAAGTGTTGCGCCAAGCTACCTAGCAAGGCATCCGCCAAAATCCCACGACCGTGCTTACCAATGGCGAGAATCTGTGGTTGTTGCTCAGCAATCACTTGCGCCAAACAGTTATGCAACTCACCTTGGCGCAGTTCATGACTGATCTGCGGGCCAATTTCAGGCAACTTTGCTCTTTCATCATCCACCAACTGATCAAACAACGACGTTTGCCACGTGATTTCAGAATCACTGTCACCACCATGCACTTCGGCCATTTCCAACACATGCAAGACATGTATCTTGGCCGTCTCAGGCAATACCTTAAAGACATGGTGCAGCGCATGGCAGGCACATAAAGAAAAATCCAAAGGAACTAAAGCACGCTGATACGCCTGCATTTCAGTCTCAATAGCCAATAACACCGGTACGGCACTGCGCTGTAATACACGCTCCAATGTCGTCCCAGAAAAATACTCAGGTGAATCTTGGTGATGATCACCCATCACTAAAAAATCTACACTGTGGGCTTTTTGTGCAGCCACAATCACTTGTGCTGGCCGCCCCATTTTAATCAAGACTTGCGCGTTTTGCGCACCACTGTCTTTAAGCTGCTGATTGATTAATGCATCCGCAGTCAGCATCTGCTTTTCTATCACTACCATAGGCAGGTGATCTTCTAAAACATAGATCACACTCAGGCGCGCTTGGTGCTGCTGAGCCAACTGCACGCCGCGCTGCAGAGCAATTTTAGCGTTATCGCTGAGGTCATGGGCCACCATAATATGTTTCATAAAGGAGCCTCCCTGTTTAAAAACCGAAAAAAAGCGCGCAAAAATTACAGCCCCTTTGCGCGCAAAGACACTTACTTCGCTGCGTCGAGCGCTTGAATGATGTCTTCTAAAATATCATCAATATGCTCAATACCAATGGATAAACGAATCAAATCCTTGCTCACACCGACATTAAGCATTTCCTCATCACTTAACTGACGGTGCGTGGTGGTTGCAGGGTGACAGGCCAGTGATTTTGCATCACCGATATTCACCAAACGGTACAACAATTGCAGCGCATCAATAAACTTAACCGCTGATGCTTCACCACCTTTAATGCCAAACGACATAATGGCTGAAGCTTTACCGCCCATGTATTTTTGCGCCATAGCGTGATCTGGGTGGCTTGGCAGTCCAGCAAAGTTAACCCATGCCACTTGCTCGTGAGCGTCTAAGAACTCAGCCACTTTTTGTGCGTTTTCACAGTGACGTTCCATACGCAGCGACAGTGTCTCCATACCCTGCATGATTAAGAACGCATTAAAGGGTGATAATGCAGCACCCATATTACGCAACGGTACGACACGGCAACGTGCGATAAATGCAGCTGGACCAAAGTCTTTGGTGTACACCACACCGTGATAGGACACATCAGGCGTATTTAACAGTGGGAAACGATCCGCATGCTCAGCCCAAGGAAATTTACCTGAATCAATAATTGCGCCCGCAATGGTAGTACCGTGACCGCCCATATATTTGGTCAACGACTGGATCACAATATCTGCACCATGCTCAATTGGACGACACAGCACCGGGCTGGCAACCGTATTGTCGACCATCAACGGCACACCATGACGGTGGGCAATATCAGCCAACGCTTGAATATCAACAATATTACCGGCTGGGTTACCAATCGTCTCACAGAAGATAACTTTAGTTTTGTCATCAATCAGCGCTTCTAATGCAGCTAGATCATTGTACGGCGCAAAGCGTACTTCTAAACCCTGACGCGGCAGAGTGTGCGCAAACAGGTTGTAGGTACCGCCATACAGCGATGCTACAGAAACAATATTATCGCCCACTTCAGCAATGGTCTGAATCGCAGCAGTAATCGCCGCCATACCGGATGCCATCGCCAACGCAGCCACACCACCTTCTAAAGCAGCAACACGCTTTTCTAGAATATCGTTGGTGGGGTTAGTAATACGTGTATAAATATTGCCCGGTACTTTGAGGTCAAACAGGTCAGCACCGTGCTGAGTGTTATCAAAGGTGTATGACGTGGTTTGATAAATCGGCACAGCGGCAGATTTTGTGGTGGGGTCAGACTTGTAACCCACATGCAGCGCAATCGTTTCTAGTTTCATCACTATTACTCAAGACGGATTAATATAGTGGTGCAAAGCATGCCCAGCCAGCTGACTCGGGTCAAGCGCAACACCCTGAGATGTCTTCTAAATCAAGACATGTGCACAATACGCATATGAACCTTAACAACTGTAGAGTATTCACATGACTTGGCGTTATCTTATCAAGCAATTGGCCTTTCCACCCAGCAGCCTCTTATTACTACTGCTATTGGGTATTGTGTTGCGTAAACGCTGGCCGAAAGTTGCCATGACCAGTTTGATACTCGGTATCGGCGGCCTCTATATAACCAGCCTGCCCATCACCGTTGAATATGCTGCGCGCGCCATAGAGACAGAAGCGGCGCTGACACCCGAGCAATGGCCTGAACTAGGCAAGCATGCCGATGCCATTGTTATCCTCGGTGGCGGCCGCGAAGTCAATGATCCGGCTTGGGAGATTGATCAACCCTCGCTAATGGCCATGCAACGCGTGCGTTACGCCGCGCGCTTAGCCAAAGCCTCTAACTTACCCATTTTAGTCACGGGTGGCTTAGATCGTGGTCAGCCACCCAGTGAAGCACAGATTATGGCCGATAGCTTAGAACAAGACTTTGGCGTCACAGCGCGCTGGCTCGAAGGCGAAAGCCGCACTACTTGGGAAAATGCCAAATACACCGCCAACATATTACAGGCCGAAGGTATTCAACGTGTCGTACTGGTCACTCAAGCCTGGCATATGCCGCGCTCACGCTGGAGCTATGAGCAGTTTGGTTTTGAAGTGGTCAGTGCACCCGTCGGTTTTCTAAGCGGTGCCAATGGCCGTCCACTCAATGGCTGGATGCCTGAAAGCAAATCCATGTGGCATACCACTGCGCTACTGAATGAGGTGATAGGGGCGCTGATGTACCGGCTCACTTATAAAGCAGATACACCCGCGTCACCCAGGGCATCACATATGCCCAGTATAGTGAGTACATCAGCGCCATAGTCAGAGGATTGTGCAAATACAGCCTTTAATACTTGCACAATCCTGCATCAGAAGCGGTATCCCAACTCCAACCAGTACTGACGGCCTACACCAAAGAGCTGCGTTCCACCTTCGGCGCTGATCACGTTTTTGCTATCAAGCACGTTGATCAGATCGGTACGAATATAGGGCGAGCTTGGCGAAGCCAGCAGTTGATATTCCACACTCATATCCCAGCGTGCAGTTGAGCCTTGCTTCTCAATATCGTAACTGTCTAGTTTGGTTGTTGAGTTGGGTAGAGTCTTTCTACCCTGTGATTTGATATAGCGATAACCATTGGTAAAAGATAGTGAGTTACGCACAAATAAACGGTCATTAAAGGCTTGGCTGATCAAATCGATATTAGCCGTAATCGGTGTGGCGAAATCCCCAGCGGGTAAGTCATCACGACTGATTTTCTTGCCTTTATAAATCACATTTTCATTGGCTGTAGTGGTCGAAAGATAACCACCGGTTCTATTACCAAAACGACTGTCAGTTTTCTTATCCATCCACGCGAAAGCTGAGTTGACAGTCCAATCCACGCCAGCAAAGGGTAGCGTCTGTGAGCGCCAAAACAGATCCACTTGATAAGTATCGCTGGAGCCTGAATTATCAAATGACTTAACTTTGCTGATTTTATCTTCAATGGTACGGATTTGATTACGCCCACGACGCTGGACCAGTTGCAATCCGGCTTGACCCGATAGCGCTGGGCCGAATAAACCGATGCTGTATTCCTCATCGTAAGGGGTGTCTAAATCACGGAATTGCCATTCTTGATTGAGATCAGTCGCCTCCCAGTCAGCATCAGCAGATGTACGCGTGCGTTTGGTAATATAACGACGTTCTTTTTCACGCAAACGGTAGGATAAGAAGGACTTACCGTAGTAACGGTTGGCACCGATGGTTGCCTGATAGGCTTTATTGTCATCCAAATACACCCCGGCTAAAAAGCGTGGCGCCCAGTTGGTGTTTTTTAACCAACCATCACGCTCTAAACGCAGACCACTGCGCCAGAAAAAGCGATCGTGATCACCTTCAAGTTCAGCATAAGAACCCAGGTTAAGGCTCGTGAAATTGATTTTACCTTTGCCGTAAATGGTTTCTTCACTTTTAAAATAACGACCCGATGGCGCCAGCTTTATCGGACTGTATTCGTTAAAGACAAAATCACTAGCTCGATCTTGCTTATAAGCTGACCACTTAAACTCACCGCCATATTTAACATTAATATTTTGGCTGAGGGGCGTAATAAAGCCTAAGCTTGACCCCATGCTCTGCTGCGCGTTAGCTAACTCTCCATGACCACCAACAAATGCGCCATCGTAAATACTTTTATCTTTATATCGATCTAAAGTGCTTTCTTTAAAATCCCGCTCATCGGCACTCATACCGGCATTAACGTTTAAATCCATTTGCGTTGCGCCCAATTCCTGAGCAAAGTTCACACTTAAATTTAGACCGTTATGTTGGCCTGAAAAATCAGAATCAAGATAGTTAATCAGGAAGCTATCTTCACTGTAGTCGCTATAGGCTAATGAGGCATTGAGGTCATATTCACGCTCAAGCAAGTCAGTACGAACGACTGCATAGCGCGAATGACGATCAAGACTTTTCTCTTCTCCTGGCTTAAACAACTTGCCGGTTTCAAGGAAATTATCAAAATCCAGTTTAACCAACTGCTTCTGTTTGATTTGTGCTTGTTTTTCACTGTAGCCCGCAAACACACCTAGATCACCCACTCGCGTCGTCCCTGACAACGCCGTTTCAGATTTTTTAAACTTGGGTTGAAACTCCCCCGGCAGACCTGCTGGCAACTGTGCAGCGCCATCACCAAACTCATATTCCTGTTTCTTATCCACATGAAACTGTGTCCAACTATCCTGCGTTCGTCGCTGGCTGACTTCAAAGCTGTTACGTCCGTTATACGACTGCGTTTCAGCCTTAACAATACCACCGGTAAAGTTACCTTCAGCGGCGGAGGCATTCACATCAATCACTTTCAGCTCTTTGACAAAGCGCGGGTCAATAAACACACTTTGTGAGTGCCCCGCCACGCTGGTGTAATTCGACTCATTCTCTTTATTAGCCGGATCGAGCATATTGTCGATACTGGCACCATCGAGCATGATTTTATTCTGGTACGCCGCCGCACCACGAATAGAAAACTCCGCCGGTTTCAGATCACCTTGCTGCAAACTGGAACTGGCGTTATCAGCCACGCGCACCGACGGTATCATTGTCATGGCTTCCGCCAGATCATTGCGTAAGCCACGGCGCATATCCAATTGATCAAGCATCTTTACATCAGGCGTATCCAGTTGACCAATCACCACTGCTTCCGGCAGTTGCACAGTACTTGCAGCATCTGCGCTAGCTAACATATAACTGCGCGGCCCTGTTTGCTGTACGGCTAAACCTTGCACTTGTACAACCTGCTGCAAGGCAGCGCTGGCACTGAAGTTTCCACGAAGCCCTGATACTTTTTGACTGCCGAGCTCACGACCATAGCGAATGCTTAAGCCTGTTTGTTGAGCAATCGCGTCAATCACACTGCTTAACGAGCCCGGCGCAATAGCAAAGGTGTATAGAGCGTCAGCTGCACGCTGCTCTGCACCGACTTGTGTTAGGTTTTCTGACTCTTGTGCCAGTGCACCAAAGGCCAAGCCAGCCAGCGTTAAGCTCCCAATTAACGGGGCTATGTGGGCATATTTACTGCTCTTTTTGATCATGTACTGATGGACTCAAGGGATAAATAAAATAAATTGAAGAAAGTTTCCTTTAGGACCCTTAAGCTAACAAATAGCGCAAATGACAATCATTATCGAAATCTATTTCAAGCCTAATATGTCGAACTTTCTACTTAGCAGGTAAAAGATCAGGCAGCATCAAACGCTCACCCGGATCGAATTCTACCGATATTGCAGTGCTTTGGCATATTTACAGCCAGCATACCCAAAGGCATGGCATCGCTTAAATAAGGGGTGATACTTGCAGTACCTGTGGCCCTAGCCGCCTTTAAGGTAGAGAGAATGTCAAAGCGCACCTCAATACGTATCGACCTCAACACTCACCCACATGATGTGCATATGCCGTTTCCCTCATTACGCCTGCCTCATGTATGCTAGGCAGATATTTTTCATGGTTGCACTGCGGTGCTTCCTTCTTATGACTTTCTTGACGATAACCAGATAAAATCATGCACGAATTGTATCAACCTCGCGACATTGAAGCCGCCGCTCAAAGCCACTGGGCTGAGCAAAAATCCTTTGAAGTGACCGAACAACCGGGCAAAGAGACTTTCTATTGCCTGTCGATGTTCCCCTACCCCAGCGGTCGTCTGCATATGGGGCACGTGCGCAACTACACCATTGGTGATGTGATTGCCCGCCACCAGCGCATGCTGGGTAAAAACGTTCTACAGCCTATGGGTTGGGACGCTTTTGGTATGCCAGCCGAGAACGCAGCGATTCAACATAAAGTTGCACCGGCCGCTTGGACCTACGAGAACATGGCCTATATGAAGGCGCAGTTCACCCAGCTCGGTCTGGCGATTGACTGGTCGCGCGAGATTACCACCTGCCAACCTGACTACTACCGTTGGGAGCAGTGGCTGTTCACGCAGTTATACAAAAAAGGCATTATTTACAAAAAAGTCGGCACAGTAAACTGGGATCCAGTGGACCAAACCGTACTGGCTAACGAGCAAGTGATTGACGGCCGTGGTTGGCGTTCCGATGCGCTGGTTGAAAAGCGCGAAATCCCCATGTACTACTTCAAGATTACTGCGTACGCAGATGAACTGCTAACCAGTCTTGATGATATGCACGGCTGGCCTGAGCAAGTTAAAACCATGCAACGTAACTGGATCGGCAAAAGCTTTGGCGCTGATATCCTGTTTGATTACGATGCAGAATCAGTGGGTACTGACGGTCAACTCAAAGTTTACACCACCCGTCCAGACACCCTGATGGGTGCGACTTATGTTGCGGTGGCTGCTGAGCATCCATTGGCGCAACGTGCTGCAGAAAACAACGCCGAACTCACCGCCTTTATTGCTGAATGTAAAGCGGGCTCTGTGGCTGAAGCCGATATGGCCACCATGGAGAAAAAAGGCTTACCCACTGGCCAGTTTGTCATTCACCCATTAACCGGTGACAAGCTGCCGGTCTATGTCGCCAACTATGTGCTGTGGGGTTATGGTGAAGGCGCAGTCATGGCCGTCCCTGCCCACGATGAGCGTGACTTTGCTTTTGCTAATACTTACCAGCTACCGATCCAGCAAGTCTTTGCTTCAAACAACCCAGACCACACTTTTGATGCACAAGAGTGGCATGACTGGTACGCCGATAAGGCCAACGTCACCACTGTAAACAGCGGCAAATACGATGGCTTAAGCGTACAAGATGCCTTTGATGGCATTGTTGCTGACCTGGAAGCCAAAGCGCACGGTGAGCGTAAAACTCAGTTCCGTTTGCGTGACTGGGGTATCAGCCGTCAGCGCTACTGGGGTTGCCCGATTCCGATTGTGCATTGCCCAAGCTGTGGCGATGTTCCCGTACCTGAAGATCAGTTACCGGTTGTGTTACCTGAAAACGTTATACCCGATGGCTCAGGTAACCCGCTGAATAAAATGCCTGAATTTTATCAGTGCAAATGCCCAACTTGTGGCGCAGATGCTCGTCGTGAAACTGACACCATGGACACTTTTGTTGAGTCCTCGTGGTACTACGCACGCTACGCTTCACCGCACTATGAAGGCGGCTTAGTCGAAAAAGGCGCGGCTGATCATTGGCTGCCCGTTGACCAGTATATCGGTGGTATCGAGCACGCGATTTTGCACCTGCTCTATGCGCGCTTCTTCCATAAGCTGATGCGTGACGAAGGTTTAGTCAACAGCAATGAGCCATTCACCAACCTGCTCACCCAAGGCATGGTCATCGCCGAAACTTACTATCGCCTGCAGCCCAACGGTGCCCGCCAGTGGTTTAACCCTGATGAAGTCACGGTTGAGCACGACAGTAAAGGCAAAGCACTGTCGGCCACATTGATCAGTGATGGTCAGCCGGTGGTGATTGGTGGCATTGAGAAAATGTCCAAATCAAAAAACAACGGCGTTGATCCACAAATCATGATCGACGAGTACGGTGCTGATACTTGCCGCTTGTTTATGATGTTTGCCGCGCCGCCGGATATGAGCTTGGAATGGTCAGACTCAGGTATTGAAGGTTCAAGCCGCTTTATGAAGCGCGTTTGGCGTTTAGCTTATAAGCACGTGAATGCTGGCAGTCACGACGGTTTAGATCTTGCGTCGTTAACCGATGCGCAGAAAGAAATTCGTCGCTCGATTCATGCCGTAATTAAGCATGCAAGTAACGATGTAGGCCAACACCAGAAATTCAATACCGCCATCGCGCAAGTGATGACGCTGATGAATGTGCTGGAAAAAGCCCCTATCGAAACCGCGCAAGATCGTGCGTTATTGCATGAAGGCTTAGAAACTGTTGTGCTTTTGTTAGCACCGATTACGCCGCATATTTGTCACGCGATTTGGCAGCAACTGGGCCACACAACGCCAGTGATTGATGCTGCTTGGCCACAAGCTGACGAGAGCGCTTTGGTGCAAGACACGCTCAGCATCGTGATTCAGGTGAATGGCAAATTACGTGGCAGTATTGATGTACCCGCCAGCGCCAGCCGTGAAGAAATTGAAGCGGCGGCGCGTGCCAATGAGAACGTCTTGCGCTATGTGGATGGCTTAACCATTCGTAAAGTGATTGTTGTTCCGAATAAGTTGGTTAATATTGTTGCCAACTGATTGAGTTATGTTTTTTTACTCACCCAGCCTAACCTCCAAACGGGGGTTAGGCACAGAGGACATACCATGCTAAAACGCACTATTACTGTACTGGGTCTGGCTTTTTTAATGTCCGCTTGCGGCTTTCATTTACGCGGCACTGGCACGATGCAAATGGCCCTGAGCGAACTAAACTTTTCTGCACGCGATGCACTCAGTCCCTTGGCTAAACAAGTTAAAATAGGCCTCATTAATAACAAAGTTGATGTTTTAAGCAGCGCAGACTACACGTTGTATCTTGGTGCGGAAGAAAGCAAGCAACGTACTGCCAGCTTTACTGCGGGTACACGTAGCGCTGAATACACCATCACCAGCTCAGCGGCTTACGAATTACGTTCAGGCAATCTGCCTGCACTGCTTACAGATCGTTTAGAAGTGCAACGTACCTACGCCTACAACCAAGATAACGTCACCGGCTCAGGCCAAGAAGCTGAATTATTGCGTGAAGAAATGCGTCGTGAGCTGGTCACCCAGTTGATGATGCGCTTGCAAGCAATTACACCTGCGCAATTAAACGACTTAAAAGAGCAGGCACAGCAACGTCAAGACGCTGAAGCGCAAGCACGTGAAGAAGCCATTCGCGCGCAACAACAGTTCGATGAGCCACAGCAATCACCCATTTCCTTACCTTAGTGACTCAAGGCCTTGTGCAAACAAGGCCTATACCCCACATTTATGCGCATTTACCCTGAAAAACTCAACGGCCAACTGAAGCAGGCTTTACTGCCGATTTATCTGGTCAGCAGCGATGAGCCATTACTTGCCCAAGAAGCCAGTGATGCAATTCGCAGTGCTTGTCGTCAAGCCGATTACAGCGAACGCCAAGTGTTTCATGTTGAGCGTGGTTTCGATTGGAATATCATCCGCGAAGCCAATGCCAGCTTGTCACTGTTTTCTGAAAAACGTTTGCTGGAATTGCGCATCAACTCAGGCAAACCTGGTGATCAAGGCAGCACTGTTTTACAAGAATACTTAGCGCGCCCGGCTGAAGACACCGTACTGCTGATTAACGTCCCGCGTTTGGATAGCAGCACGTTAAAAACCAAATGGGCTAAAGCCCTGATGGACAGCAAGCTGTGTGGCTTTGTACAGCTGCCCAATATCAATATTGATCAACTGCCCAACTGGATTAATCAACGTCTTGCTCAGCAAGGTCTCAGTGCTGATCCTGTGGCGATTGATTTAATTGTTGCGCGCACCGAAGGCAACCTCTTGGCTGCCGTGCAAGAAATTGAAAAACTCAAACTACTCAGCAACGCCACTCACCTTGATCTAGAAACTATTCAAGCCAGTATTGCTGATAGCGCACGCTACGACGTCTTTGGCCTAGTGGATGCTGCTCTAGAAGGCGATACAGAGCGCAGCTTACGCATGTTGGCCGGCTTACGCAGCGAAGGGACAGAGATACCGATTATCCTTTGGGCTGTGGCGCGTGATATTCGTCAATTAGGCACCCTTGCCCAGCAACTCAGTCAAGGCACCAGCTTAGATCGTGCACTATCCAGAGTGTGGCCTGCCGCGCGTAAACCGCTGTTTGCTAAAGCACTAAAACGCTTGTCAGGCTCACAATGGCAATTACTGCTTAAAGATGCGCAATTGATCGATGAACAAAGCAAAGGGCAAACCATCGGTGATGCTTGGGTGGGTATGGCCTCGTTACTGCTGAAGATGTCAGGCTCGCGTCTGCCTATTTTTCAGCATCAATAACCAATAAAGGCGAAGCACTGCCGCTTTTTTGCTAAACTGCCCCACTTATTCATTGGAGCAGCCGAATGTCTCAGATCTATCAGCACCGCGCTCGTAAGCGTTTTGGTCAAAACTTCCTGCACGACTCAGGCGTGATTGATCGTATCATTCGTGCTATCTCCCCGCATGAAGGCGATCGCCTGTTAGAAATCGGTCCAGGCCAAGGTGCGCTCACCGAAGGTTTAGTCAGCAGCGCTGCTCAGCTTGACGTGATCGAAATTGACCTTGATCTCGTGACCATCTTGAAGGATAAATTTGCTTTAGCGAAAAACTTCACCCTGCACGAAGGTGATGCACTGAAGTTTGATTTTGCTCGTCTTAATCCAGCGCCCAGCAGTCTGCGTGTCGTCGGTAACCTGCCCTACAATATTTCCACGCCGCTGATCTTCCACCTGTTAAACAATGCCCATCTAGTGCGTGATATGCACTTTATGCTGCAAAAAGAAGTGGTGCAGCGCATGGCTGCCAAACCCGGCGGTGGGGATTGGGGTCGCTTATCCATTATGGTTCAGTACCATTGCCGCGTTGAGCATTTATTTAATGTCGGTCCAGGCTCGTTTAGCCCGCCGCCTAAAGTGGACTCTGCGATTGTGCGCTTAACGCCACACGTCGAATTACCCCACCAAGCTAAAGATGTACGCGCATTGGATCGCATTGTTCGCGAAGCCTTTAATCAGCGCCGCAAAACCCTACGCAATACCCTAAAAAACGTCTTATCCGCTGAAGAAATTGAAGCTGCGGGTGTGGACGGCAGCTTACGTCCTGAACAATTGGATATGGCTGCATTTGTACGCTTAGCTGACCAACTTTCTGAGCAGCAGGCTGCAGAATTATCTTGAGAACATTATGAACAATCTGTGCGATACCATTGATATCCGTGTGAAGACACGCTATTTGGCTGAACACTCAGCACCTGAAGACAACCGTTATGTATTTGCCTATGACATCGTTATTCGCAATAACGGCACTGAATCGGCGCAACTGTTAAGCCGCCACTGGATCATTACCGATGGCGACGGCAAAACCCAAGAAGTCCGCGGCTCCGGCGTGGTGGGTGAGCAACCGGTGATTGATGCTGATGATGAATTCAGCTATAGCAGTGGCACCTTAATGACCACGGCTGTCGGTAGCATGCAAGGCAGCTTCACCATGCGCGCTGAAGACGGCGAAGAGTTTGATGCTCCGATCGCCCCCTTTGGCTTAGCTGTGCCTGGCGTCTTGCATTAATGGCGACTTATGCAGTGGGTGATGTACAAGGTTGCCTTGAGCCGCTGAAGTGCTTACTCGATCGCGTTCACTTTGACCCCAGCCAAGATAAACTCTGGCTGGTGGGTGATCTGGTCAATCGCGGTCCGCAATCGCTAGAAACACTACGCTTTCTCTATGCGATGCGTGATTCTGTAGTGACCGTCTTAGGCAACCATGACTTACACCTACTGGCGATTGCTAACCATGCTGCGCGCATTAAAAAGAAAGACACCTTGCGTGAAATTCTAAATGCACCTGATTGTGACGAACTATTGTTTTGGCTGCGCCAGCAACCTTTGATGCACCATGATGCCGAACGCAAGATCAGCATGGTGCACGCCGGTATTCCTCCGCAGTGGACTATTGCCGATGCACTATCCCACGCCGATGAAATGCACCGTGTACTGCAAGATGACAGCTTATTGATTCCCTATTTAGATGGCATGTACGGCAATCACCCGACCCTATGGAATGATGATTTAGCCGGTATTGAACGCTTACGTTTAATCACCAATTACTTCACTCGCATGCGCTTTTGCACCGCGACCGGTGAACTGGATCTCAATAGTAAAGAAGGTGCCAATGCTGCGCCAAAAGGCTTTGCTCCTTGGTTCAGCCACCCTGAGCGTTTAAGCAAAGACGATACAATTCTATTTGGTCATTGGGCTGCACTGGAAGGCAACTGCTCTGCTCCCAACACTATCGCGCTGGATACCGGCTGCGTCTGGGGCGGGAAAATGTCGCTGTACAATATCGACACCCAACATTTTGAGCGCTGCGCCTGCAAGCCAGCTGCCTAACTTTTTATCTTCAGCGAGGACGCTATGGACGCTTTTAAACGCATCAATGTTGAACAAGCCAAAAACCTCTGTGCCGATGGTGCCGTCATGGTGGATATACGCGACCCAGAAAGCTTTGCCAACGGCCACCCTACCGGAGCCATCCATCTCGACAACCATTCTCTGGCTGAGTTTATTGCACAAGCCGACTTGGATGTCCCCACCATTGTTGTCTGCTACCACGGCCACTCCAGCCAAAGTGCTGCGGCCTATTTACACAGCCAAGACTTTAGCGACCTATACAGCATGGATGGCGGGTTTGAAGAGTGGCGGCATGTGTTGCCAGAGATGGTTGAGCGCAGCGCTGAGTAACTCAAGCGCCTGTTACAAGGCAAAAACCCCAAAAAGTCCGTTCAACTTTTTGGGGTCAGTTCAATGCTAGGGTTTTTGTTCATTTGACTTGTGAATATAAAGGCATGCGGTGCAACTGCTACAAGGGTTTTCGACCACTGATAACGCGCAGTAACACTATCACTACGGCAATCACTAATAACAAGTGAATAAAACCTCCGATGGTGACTGACGATACCAAACCCAAAACCCACAGAACGATCAGTATCATTGCAATTGTATATAGCATAGTTCGTATCCTTCATTGTTGTTTTAGCGACACTAGCAATATTATTGAGCCTGATACTGCCCTTTGGTTCAGCTTAAATTTATCACATTTAATTTAAGCTTCTTGCAGCAAATCTGACCCAGTTTAAAACAATTGTACGAAATAGCTGATAAAACAGCATTTATCAACAATCTAACACGGCACATCATCTTTACTCATATCTTTTTCTGCAGAGATCTCTTGCGCAGCGACAGTCAGCCATGCGCATCAAGACTCAGTGTTGATGCGCATGCTGTGATTACTCGCTATAAACCGGATAATCAATATAACCTTGTGCCGTGCCACCATACATAGTGGCGGGATCAACAGGGTTAAGCGGCCAACCATTAGCAATGCGCTGGGGTAAGTCCGGATTGGCAATAAAGGGACGGCCAAAGGCAATTAAATCACCCAATCCAGCGTCTAAAGTTTTCACCCCACGCTCAACGGTGTAACGACCCGCATAAATAATACGACCACTAAAAGCATGGCGTACTGCGCTGCGAAAATCGGCGGGCAATTCAGGTGCATTATCCCAGTCAGCTTCTGCAATCGATAAATATGCAATTCCAATATCCTCAAGTACTTGCACCGCTTCAAGATAAGTTGTG
Source organism: Thiopseudomonas sp. (assembly GCA_035271365.1). Taxonomy (GTDB): domain Bacteria; phylum Pseudomonadota; class Gammaproteobacteria; order Pseudomonadales; family Pseudomonadaceae; genus Denitrificimonas. Next base: position 5,277 of record DATERS010000021.1, on the reverse strand, counting down.
TGTGGGTCATCTTCCAATAATCCCATATACACTCGATCTTCTGTGGTACTCGCAAATAAAGGTGCAAAGCGCACACCGACACAATCAGTCCCTACCACCGCCGCCACCGCAGTCACCACTTCACGCAAAAAGCGCAAACGATTGCGCAATGAACCACCATATTCATCATCACGTTGATTACTGTGCTGTGAGATAAATTGATTGACTAAATAACCATTGGCACAATGAATTTCAACCCCATCAAAACCAGCAGCCAAGGCATTACGTGCCGCCTGCGCATACAACTGCACTAACTCTTTGACTTCTTCTGTGCTTAAGGCGCGCGGCATCGAAGGCTCAGCCAAAGCTCCTGCTCCAGGTCCCGTCTCAATAAACACCTTAACGTTATCAGCAGCAATCGCTGAAGGCGCAATCGGTGCGGCACCGTTGGGCTGCAGTGAGGTATGTGAAACACGGCCGACATGCCACAGTTGCGCAAAAATAATATTACCTTCGTCATGCACAGCATCCGTCACTTTACGCCAGCCCTGAATCTGCTCCTGCGTATAGATACCCGGTGTCCACGCATAACCCTGCCCGCGCGGCTCGATTTGTGTGCCTTCGCTGATCATAAATCCTGCTCCAGCGCGCTGCTGATAATAGGTTGCCATCAACTCATTAGCGATATTCCCCGGCTGGGTACTGCGTGAGCGTGTCAACGGCGGTAATACCACTCGGTTTTTCAGGATATGGCGGCCCAATTTGAGCGGCTGAAATAAGCTCTCTGTTTTCATTTTCAGTTTCCTAATCACAGGATATGACGCCAGCTGCTTGATACACACAAACAAATAGACTGGTCGTCTAATAAAATAAGTAAATTTTTTATGACATAACACCAAGCTAACAAGGTCACGTGCCGCTGATGCACAACACACTTATTTGCCATAGTGCTGTGTTTGTGAGCGCACTATATATAGAATTAGACCAGTCGTCTACATAAAATATAAAGATCTAGGCCTCACGCTAAAACAACTCAGGCGTTAAAAGAAAATCTATCTATTGAGCAGGAAGAAACGGGGGTAAAACATCCATCTAGTATGCAGTGCTAACTGACTGACACAGCATACTAAAGACGTGCAATTACTTTTCCAACAAAGCCTGAGTCGTCAGCATGGCGCTTTCTAACGGGTGATTGTTCATATGCAACTTACTTAATAAGCTGGCTCCAAGCCACAACTGATAGAGCGCAGTCGCTGTTTGCTCGGCATGACTTACAGGTAAAGAACCATCCTGCTGCCCTTGCGCAATACATTGGGTTAAGCGCTCAATCACCTGATCAGTACCGTCTCGCAAAGCAATGCGCATGGCTTCTGACAGGTCAGCAACCTCAGCACTGAGCTTCACAGCTAGACAGGTTTGCGCATCACAAGGTTCACAATAGCTTTCTAACCATTTTTGCCAATACCCCATCAATTGCGCGCGGGCCGGTTCATCGGTTGCAAAGCGCTGATCCATATCAACTAGATAATTTTGAAAATACTCTTCTAGCAACGACTGTCCAAATTGCTCTTTGGATTTGAAGTAGTGATAAAACGACCCCTTAGGTACACCGGCTGCCTGCAGCATTTCATTCAGGCCCACACCAGTAAATCCCTTGACCACCATCATGCGATGGCCGGTGTCGAGTAACTGTTGTCGAGTATCAGCGTAGTTTTGTTTCATCGGGATAAGTCACCAAAAGCAGACAGCCAAAAAGGCAAAAATCAAGATGTATTGTATCAAGTCTTGACCCAATACGCGCAACGCTGTCGCCTATTTAGGCGTGCTTGCTGCTCGTGCCAAAACAACACCTTAATATATTAACCAGCTAGGCACACTTAAGCGCTGCACCCAACCGCTGTACCGAGTCTGTATTTTATCGCTCTCAATAAATAATAGACTGGTCGCATACACACAATATACCATGCCATACTCAGCCCAGCAGAGAAACAACAGCGCCTATACTCAATACAACTTCCTAATGAAATAATAACTCGGCGTCATCGCTAACAAGGAATTCACGACCATGATCAAACTTCATCACTTGCATGCTTCACGTTCAATCCGCATCCTTTGGTTACTTGAAGAAATCGGCCAACCCTATGAACTGATCAGCTACCAACGCGATGCTAAAACCCACTTAGCGCCAGCATCACTCAAAGCTATCCACCCGCTGGGCAAATCTCCAGTGATCGAATTGGATGGCAAAGTCATTGCTGAGTCCGGCGCAATCGTCGAGTTACTGATTAAGAGGTTCGCGCCGCACCTAGCGCCTAATGAGCTATCACCAGAATATAGTGATTACTTGCAATGGATTCACTTTGCAGAAAGTTCAGCCATGCTACCGTTCTTATTAAAAATTTTTAATCGATATGAAACCCAATCTGGCACCTCACTAAAATTTCTCGATCACTACGCTGAAATAGAACTCAACAAGATTTTTTTATATTTAAATGATCATCTAAATGGCAAGACATTCTTAGTCGAAGAGCGCCTGACCGGAGCAGACTTTATGTTGGCTTTTGTTGTACAAGCTGCACTGAAAATGCTGAAATGTGACAGTACATACCCACATATTAAAAGCTATCTTGAGAACCTTGAAAGCCTTGCCAGCTATCAAAAAGCCATGCAGATCGAAGCCAACGGATAACAGCAACGCCAGAGTAAAAAAGCACGATTTTAGCAACTTCTACTCGCGTGCCATGACCGTTTGCGGAGCGGTTTATTTAAAATAACACTTTAGGTTTAAGAATGATCTTTTTTCCATTTTTCTCAACATAGGCCTTGGAAAAATCATCTAGAACAATAGCCTGCTCCTGCGGATCACAGTGCTCACTCTTACACACAAAGGCGATACGTTGAACACCATCATTGCCTTGTAATAAGCGAACAATTTCAGTTTGGTCGTCCTGCCCTTCACAGTTTTCAACACTCCATTCATAGGTCACTGACGCTGAATCCTCAAATAGAACAAACCAAGTAACGTCAGGACAGCTACGCTGTATGCCTGCCATCAAAACAGGCATAACCTGTTGTACTGGCTTACGAACACCCTCAAAGAATTGAATAGTGAGCATCCTTGACCAATTTAATACCGTCTCATTGACCGGAACAAACTCAACCAAAGTCAGATATCGCGTGTCAGTAACATAACCCACCTTCCACCCTGTATTTTCAAAGGGTATATAGGTTGTTTCTAACGGCGTGATGCTTGAGCACCCTGCAAGATAGGCAAATACACTGAAAAATATGATTCGAAACATTTTGATAGTTCTAGATTACTAGACTTGGACTTTGATTCGCATAAACCACAAATCACCCTATCCTCAAGCAATAAAGGATCAGTTATCACTTAATACTGCATTGTGTTCCATACGGGGTAACGTCCTCATTAACCTCTCCTGTTTCAATACTTTGCTGACGCACTTTAACAGCTGCATCACGCAATTTTTTCACATCAACTGATTGGCCTCCTACCTGCTCAAGGGCATAAGCAAAATCCTCAAGCACTTGTGCGCTAGCTGACAGATTGATCTCCATATCTGGGTGCTGCTCGTGGTACTTCGCAAAAGCATCAGAACCACGAATAAAATGTTGAACTGCTTTCTTATACTGTTGCGTAGCGCTGTTCAGCCTGCCAAGCTCATTAAGAGAAGTGTGAGTCGGCCCTTCGGTCTTAGCATCTAAATTATATGCAACAGTGAGCGCAAACTCCGCTTCTTTCCATTCACAGGTTACACCTGATGCACGCCCATACTCATACCAAAAAATAGCGCGCTGTTCTGCTGGAGCGCCGCTGCTGGTCGACATACTAATCACTTTACGCATCAGTTTTTTATAGGCAGGCCAGTTGCCTTCCAGCAAGGCCATATAGGCATATCTATACACCTCCTCATATTGAGAGTCCGCAGAATTATTTTGCACTGTTTGTGCTGGTATGTGTGTGCATCCCGCGACGGTCAACAGCAGCGCAATGGGTAAAAGAATTATTTTTATCACTGGATCGTCCCTGACGTTATATTAATTAGCATGCATATAGCTCTGGCATGCTCGTTACTCAATATTAAAATGATGGAGCTGTATATATTTATACTTCGAATAACTTTCAATATAGCCAACAGTCTGCAAACGCGCAATTTATCCAAAAAACATCATCTACTCCACGCCAGCGTGAATCTAAACGCAAAACGCCCCAACAGAACTGATCTGCTGGGGCGTTTTTATTGCTGCGTTGCTAGTGAAATCATAGCAACTTCTGCTCACGCGCCATGACCATGGCGGCTTGCGGACCAGTCCATAAAGACGGCAAGATAATGATTGAAACGGGAATGGCTGTCAGCACAATAAATTGCTGCAACACGCCAATCTGGCCCTCACCTAAATACAGTAAGATACCCGCCATCACTGCCATCGCAGCACCCCAGAACGCACGAATCTCAGCCAGGCGGAGTCATAAATCTAGAGTCCAACAAACAGAGCAATAAAGCCCATGGTCAAAGTGAGTACAACAGGGTCACCAAAACGGTGAGAGGAGGATTTTACAACGGGGTCAGGTACTGCGGATTGAGAAGCACGAGCGGAATGAGACATTACGTCCAATGTGGGTTTGAAAATTGGCGGCCTATAATACGGACTGAAACATTCATTGCAAGGTGACTGACCAGTTAGCTCTGAGCCTGTCGCTATATAAACATCTTATTTAAGTCAGAAAAAAAGAAAGCCCCAATCCGCTTGTACAGGTTGAGGCTATCCAGTGAGCGAATGTAAACGCCCTTAAGTCATGTCTTATCTATTTTACTTAGATAGCAACAACTTTATTTGCGCAAGGTCCTTTCTGACCTTCGCCAACTTCGAACTCGACTTCTTGGCCGTCGTTCAATGTTGCGTATCCGCCACCCGCTTGAATTTCAGAGTGGTGAACAAACAGGTCTTTACCGCCGTCTTCAGGTGTAATGAAACCGAAACCTTTGTCAGCGTTAAACCACTTTACAGTACCTTTAGCCATGATCTTTTACTCGTATTTATTTGTGTAGAGCTAAGATCATACACGATTCCACTCGGACGCGACCCTAGATCCTCGCACTAAAGGGCTAAGTTTTACGGCATACTTGATAAAACTTACTCTTCAGGCCAACTCCAACCGTGCTCCCAATCGATTCAATTCTCCCTCAACTCAAGCAAACACTAGAGCAATCCACGACTGTACTGCTGCAAGCACCCCCAGGTGCCGGTAAAACAACCCGTGTGCCGCTGGCGTTA
>DATERS010000020.1:0-3433 GCA_035271365.1 Thiopseudomonas sp. | reverse complement strand
GACAAAAACACACCGCGCTCTTTAATTGAACGCTGACTGAGTTCATTCACAAAGTTCCAGACAAAGTTCACCGACCGCGCCATATTGTTAAGCAGCGCAACATGCTTGTCTTTGACTCGGACTTTGAGTGTTTTAGTGTGCTTGGCCATACTGTACATAATACCAGCACAGTACGTTAAGCCCAAGCGAAAGCTGCGCTTTCCTCACTATCCATCCCCGCACTAAAAGTACGTGGTCTTTCGCGCAAAACCTGATAAGTTGCACTTGAGAGTTGAACCCAGGTTCTTTTAAATTGTGGAGAGACAGAGTGTCATTATCATTAAAGGGAAAGAAAGGAATTATTGTTGGTGTTGCCAATGATCAAAGTATTGCTTTTGGTTGTGCTAAAGCGCTTCATGCAGCAGGTGCTGAAATTGCAATGACTTACCAAAATGAGAAAGCACTACCTTTTGTAGAGCCTTTAGCAAAAATGGTTGATGCCAAAATTTTAATGCCTTGTAATGTGGTTAGGCAAGGTGAATTAGAAGCGTTTTTTAAGGCCGTAGAAGACATGTGGGGGCAGATTGATTTTGTGATTCATTCGATTGCTTGGTCTCCTATTAATGAGCTTCATGGCCGTGTTGTAGACTCCACAAGCGAAGGCTTTAGCAAAGCAATAGACATTTCTTGTCACTCATTTATTCGTATGGCAAAACTTGCAGAACCTTTAATGAAAAATGGTGGTTCTTTAATTACGATGAGCTACTACGGCGCAGATAAAGTCGTTGATAACTACAATATGATGGGGCCGATTAAAGCCTCATTAGAAAGTTCTGTACGTTACCTTGCTGCTGAACTAGGCAGCAGTAATATTCGAGTCAACTGCGTTTCTCCTGGCCCGATGATGACAAGAGCAGCTTCAGGTATTGATAACTTTAGTGAGCTGGTTGAAAGCGCTATAAAAAAATCTCCTCTTAAACGCTTATGTACTATAGAAGAAGTTGGCGACGTAACAGCATTTTTAGTGAGCTCTTTATCATCTGGTATAACGGGTAGTGTGTATTATGTTGATGCGGGCCATAACATTATGGCGTGAAAACACAGTTAATTTTAGGGGGATTACCGTGTGTTGGATGCACTCAATCCAGACGAAGCGATGCGCTTCGCCAATGACCACGCCCCCTTACCTTTGCCCAATAAAATGACGTCTGTGCATCTTCACCAACCGCAGTGATAAGTCATACTCGCACACAGACGAGCTATGAAATGTTGCTGTACTGCAGAACTAAAGCATCTCACGCCTCACGTCCATCACCCGTGCCTCGACAGTGCGCTGTATTTTGTCTTCAATCTGACTCAACAACGCTTCAATCTCACGTTTAGAAGTCGCCACCACTACGAATGACCACTCGCTGGCATCGTGCCGATTGAGTTCGCCACTCTCACACACAGCCACCGCTGGATTGCGGCCAAAGCGTTCGTGCATGCCGCCCATGCGCTGGCGTTTTTCTTTTAAAGAGCCGCAGCCAGGCAGAGAAAAAGTGAGGGTCATAACGCCGATATGCATGTCATTCTCCAGCCATACTCAATACTATTCGACATTGAATACTCTCTAATTTTTCACCATAACGCTAAACTAAACAATACCCTTTGACATCCTCACCGCCCTAAAGAGGCGGTGATTCCTACAGCTAGACGGCCATGCCCGACCGCGAGAATGTTCTTTGCCGCATTAACATCGCGGTCGTGAGTGACACCACACTCACACCTCCATTCTCTTATTCCAAGCCCTGCGATACCTTTCGGCCTGCTGTCGGGCAATGCGCCGCAACTGCTACAGGTTTGGGTGGTGTATGCCTCGTTGACTTCCTTAAAAACAATGCCTGCGTGATCGCACTTATAGTCCAACATTGTTTTTAATTGGCCCCAGCCAGCGTCTAGCACTGATTTGGCCATTTTGGTTTTAACGAGTTTTAAACTACTGACATTGCCCACATAGATCTCACCACAGCGATTGACCAGCGTGCGGCTAAATTTGTGCAATGCGTCTTTTCTACGATTGGCGATTTTGGCGTGAATGGTTTTAACGCTCTGCTTGTTTCTGGCGCGTTGCGCCACAGCAAGCTTGCTTTCCAAGCCACGATAGAAGCGTGATGCTTCCAGCGTTTCACCGTCTGAACAGGTGGCTGTAGTTGCTAGCCCCAGATCAATACCGATACGGTCTTGGCCTGCGGGTGTTGCGACCTCTACGTCAACCACCACGTTGAAGTACCAGCGGCCTCGGGCATCTTCACTGAAACTACCCGATCTAAATTTATACTGACTGAGGCCATAGCTATCCCACACACCAAAGTAGTGGCCGTTGTGACAGACCTGTCCATTTTTCCACTGAGCAGCAGCGGTATTGACAGGAATCCAGCCAAGTGAGCGGCGCACACCGCCAGACTTACGCCAGTTAAGGCGTGATTTCTTGAACTGTTTGCGGCGTGTTACATATTCACCAGCAACGCACTGCAAGGTCTGACTGTGCAAGCCCAGCTCTTTACCTGCACCCTTTGTGTAAGGGTGAAAATCGTAGGCTGACAAAAACTTACCACGCTCTTTAATTGAGCGCTGACTCAGTTCATTAACAAAGTTCCAGACAAAGTTCACCGACCGCGCCATGTTATTGAGCAGTGGAATATGCTTGTCTTTCACTCGAACTTTGAGCGTTTTAGTGTGCCTATTCATGCTGTATATATTACCAGCTCTGCACGTTAAACCCAAGGGAAAGCTAGGCTTTCCACGCTATCCATCCCCGTACTAAAAGTACGGGGTCTTTCGCGCAAAGCTGATAAAAGAATGATCTCTGCGCTACTTTTTTCTGTACTTGCAACTATAAGCTTGGCAAGCTTTGCCAATACAACCTGTCGCGTTGATGGCTTTGGCAATAAACGTTGTTCAGATGGGACGGTGTACCGAAAAGATTCTTTTGCAACCCTGCGTGACAATAATGGTAAAACATGGCGAACTGATTCATTCGGAACTGTGCGCGATAGCGATGGCACAACATACCGCAAGGATTCATTTGGTACGGTGCGTGACAATAACGGCAATACTTGGCGCACTGATTCTTTCGGTACGGTACGCGGCAGCAATGGCTCAGTATGCCGTAAAGACTCGTTTGGCAACACGCGCTGCACCAAGCCTTAACCCAATCCGGCAATATATGCTGATATTACAAGCAGCCTATCAAGCCGAGTTAGCGCTAAAACTCAGTAAGAATTATAACGTTTAGCGCTGTAACACCAAGGGCTGCTTGCGATCTGGATGCGTACGATTGGCACAAAACTCGCGCACTTCACCACCAGCAAAACGCGCCTCAACATTGTAACCTTTGTGCAAAGGATGATTGAGAGCTACTAAACGCTGCTCACCTGGTTTGACCTGTAAGATCAATATATTGGATTGTGTC
>DATERS010000019.1:0-5203 GCA_035271365.1 Thiopseudomonas sp. | reverse complement strand
CTTACTCGGTTTAGTCGGCCGGCGCGTTTTACTAATGTAAGTGGCTTCGATTATAAATTGCTGCAAGCGCTCAAAGGCATTGATCTTGTTTTTTTCTTGAGTACGAAACTGCTGCGCTTTAATGATCAGCACGCCATCTTTAGTGATACGGCTGTCTTTGCTTTCTAATAACTGCTGTTTTTGAAAGTCGAGCAGGCTTGAGGCGTTGATATCAAAGCGTAGATGAATGGCAGATGAGACCTTGTTGACGTTTTGTCCGCCCGCGCCTTGTGAGCGTATCGCGCTAATCTCGACCTCATTGTCTTCTAGGCTGATGCTATTGCTTATAAAAATCATGGTCAGTCTTTGTATCAAAGTGTTGAAATTGGCTACTCATCATAAACTATTATAAAAAAGCCTGTTAACTTGGGCTCTGACGCCAAATTTCTTGAAGATGGGATAAGCTTAAAATTCACATATAGGGTGATATTGTCAGTGCTAACAGCGAACTATGATATTTAACAATAAAAATTAACCTAATAAATGGAGTCTCATATGACTGATCAAAATAAGCACAGTATGGCTAACTATTTGGCCTTGAAAAGCGCCATCGTCAATGGAGAGGAAGAGTTGGTGGAAAAGCTATTGGGAAATCGATCGATGCTGGATATTGAGAAAAGCTACCTTATTGACTTAGCAAGACTCAATAACAACCGTACGATCATAACGTTGCTCGAAGGTGTTCAAGTCAAGGAATAGATCAGAAACGCTGAGCTTAATGGTTAATAACGAGCAGAAGAATGCGTACTTTTAGATGTCGATACAATAATCGGCAACTCCTTCATTTAAAAGGAGCATCCGATTGAGGTTTATGGCCTGAGAGCAGTGACTTAATATCGCTCACAGTCGATAGCAGTGTTCTATTTTGTATAGGCGAGTCGGGTGTTAAAGCTCTACAAGTCCCTCATGACTCTAGAGCACTACTGAGAATAGTCGAACCTACTCGGGTTCGAAATATAAAAAATATCACAATGTTTGCGCCGAGTGATCAATGCTGTCTGTCACTCGCGTTTGTTGCTCGGGGTCGGTGCAATGCGCGATAACAGTCCAGTGGCCGGTATCGGTCGCAGTACGCGTTTTTTCGATCAAGGGGTCATGATCGGGCCGCAGGGATATTGCGCCTGCGAGGATCAAACCTAAGAAAGTGAACAGAAACCCCAGCGCGATAAATGTGAACATAGGGCTTGCGCGAGTCATTTCAGGACCCATGGCGACTAGGATTGCTGCGACCACTAGGCCGAGCACCAAACCTCCTATACCAAGTACGGTGTGCGATTTCGCTAGCGTCTTTTCAATTCCCTTAGTCTCCGGTTGAATCTTGCGCGCCATATCAGGGTCATGTGGATGCACGATACGCAACTGATGACGCGGTAATCCAGCGTTGTCGACCAGTCGTTGTACTGCTTGTTCAGCTGATTCTTGGCTGTTGTATTGCATGCTCACTTTGTGGGGGAAATCTTCCCCCATTAATACATTATGCTCAGACATTGTATGTACCTCATATCATTCATAAACGACATTTTTACTAAAGCTGTAGTGACATAGTGAATGGGGCCATTGGCTAAGCAGTTGCTCAAATGTGGGTGCCTGTTTTAGACACCCGATGCGCTTTAGCTTTGTAGCGTGGCGTCTAGCGTGATATCTGCATTGAGCAACTTGGATACAGGACAACCCGTTTTGGCTTTGCCTGCTATCTCTTCGAACTTGGCCTGATCAATACCTGGAATACGAGCATTCATTTTTAAATGAACGGCGGTAATGGCAAAGCCATCATCCAGCTTTTCTAGCGTCACCGTGGCTTTGGTATCGATACTGTCTGGAGTAAAGTTTTCTTCACCGAGCAGCATGGAAAAAGCCATTGAGAAGCAGCCAGCATGGGCAGCACCGATTAACTCTTCGGGATTAGTGCCAGGAGCATCTTCAAAACGAGTATTGAAGCCGTAGGGGTTTTCTTTCAGAGCGCCACTTTGGGTTGAGATCGTCCCTTTACCTTTTTTAAGGTCGCCTTCCCAGTGGGCTGATGCAGTCTTTTTCATGACGTATCCTCTCTTCAGATGTCTAGACGAAATATGACCGATTGGTCAGTTTGCCTGTACTGTTGAGACACCGTAAAGTTGCGTTAGGTTCAGTGGATGGATTTGTATCTATATACGTGTTGTGAGATATAGCATTAAAGTTAGATGCTATATTTTATTAAGTCTGACTCTTTGATGGCGCATTTTTTCACTGAAAAACCACTGATGTAAAGCTGAGTGTTTTGCTGTGCGCACGCAGATCAAAGCATGCTTTAATGGTCAGGCACTCGTTCGCCCAAACGCCTTCGGCGCTGAGGTTTGGACATATAACCAAAGGATTAAAAAATGAACACAATAAGAACTCTTGCGATCGCTTTGATTATTGCTGGCACTCTGGGTCTGGCTTATGGCGGGTTTAGTTACACAAAAGATACGACTGTGGTTAAGTTGGGTTCTGTTGAATTGACGGCAAAAGAAAAAGAAACAGTCAATATTCCTATGTGGCTCGGTATTGCGGCAATCTTTGCCGGTGGTTTACTGCTTGTGACAGGAAGCAGGAAATAGTACGAGCCATGCGGCCTCGGCTGTTTTTTGGGCTATTAATTGTGCTGGTCGTCGTTCTCGCTATTCGTGATGACCTGCGGCAAAGTGCAGTCGAAAGTAGCGAAAAAGCAGTGGGTTACGTTGCTGTCGATCTGCTGGGCTGGTCACCAAGAGAAATCTATACCTGGCGTTTACGTCTGGCAGGACTGTTAGACAGTCCGCTGGGTCAGCAATGGGGCGGGGCGGTTGAGCGGGCGGGTGAGAAACCTGTGCGCGTTGGTCATCGCTACCGTACTTCTAACGTCTTTGCCGATGATCAGATTGAGGCACACGTCTATCAAGTGTCGCTTGAGCGTGGAGAAACGCTGCTATGGCAACTCTCTCGTTTGGATAGCTCAGGCGATCGGTTTTTTGCCAGTTTGGAGCGGTATGAAAGTGTTGGTCAAAACTGGTCAGCCGTTGCGCAGTTGAACGCAGATGGGGCGATCAGTCGCCGAGTTATTTCCCAATCGGGCGATTACCGTGTTGTCTTGCAACCTGAGTTATTCGCCAAGGTGAAGTATTCGCTGGCTATTGCCACTGGCGGCTCATTGCCGTTTCCCGTAGAAGGCGCAGCGCAGCACGATATAGGCAGCCGCTTCGGTGTCGCTCGTGATGGCGGTGCTCGTCAGCATCACGGTGTGGATATTTTTGCTAAAAAGGGTACACCCGTCACAGCGGTCGTTACTGGCCGTGCACGAACCGGTACAGGTGGCATTGGCGGCAATCATGTGTGGCTGTCGGGTGGCATGTTTGGAGTCGGAGGTACGCGCTATTACTACGCCCATTTAGATTCATTTGCGATTGCGTCCGGCGATACGGTTAAACAAGGCGATGTGCTTGGATACGTTGGCAACACGGGTAACGCGAGAACCACGCCACCTCATCTGCATTTTGGGATTTACTCTGGTGGCCCCGTTGATCCGGCCCCGTTTCTAAAGCCTGAGCCGCTTTTACCTGATGGCTAATCAGTGGCTTCGCTGTCAGTATGAGGAATAGCTTTGCTCACCAGCAGCTTATCGATTCGTTTACCGTCCATGTCTACGATTTCGATATTCCAGCCGTCCACACAGATATGCTGTCCCACATGTGGCGGTATTTCTACGCGATCAATCACTAAGCCTGCGACGGTCTCAAAAGACAGATCGTCTTCTAAAGTCATCTTTAGCTGGTTAGCAAACTCATCAACAGGCATCCAGCCCGAGACAAGCAGGCTGCCGTCCTCGCGTTCTATTACGTTGGGTTCATCAAAATAATCTGCGTCAAATCCGCCGGCAATCGCGCCTAAAATATCCATGGGCGTAATCACGCCGCTGAAGTGGCCGTGATCATCGAAGACCAGCAGCATATGATCTTTTGAGTTGCGCAGCTTATCGATGACCTCGATGGCAGGCAGACTTTCATGAATCATGGGTACCGATTTCATGACGGCTAATGGATTGAAGGTGTCTTCTGTTTGTTCGGTGAGGACATCGCGCGCATTAATGACACCGATCAGATCGTCAGGCCCTCCATTACGCAGCGGTAGGCGTGAGTGTCCAGAGCGTTGAAAACGCTCAAGTATTTGCTGCCGAGTTTCACCCACCTCGGCGATCTCTACATCGTGGCGAGGTGTAAGAATACCGCGTGCCGTTCGGTCAGCGGTCAGCATCACGCCGATGATCATTTGGCTTTCTTCTTGCTCGATAACGCCGGCACCCTCGGCTTCGTCGATCAGCATATGAATTTCCTCATCGCTGACGGCGGCATCGGGTTTGTCGGCTTGACGAATCAAGCGCAATACTACATTTACAGACCGATCTAAGAGCCAAATGAGCGGGGCCGCGACCTTGGAAATAAACTGCATTAATGGAGCAACCCGCATCGCAACCGATTCAGGCGCGCGCAGAGCAATGTGTTTGGGTACAAGTTCGCCAAAAATCAGTGAAAGATAGGTGATAACAACGACCACAAGTCCGATCCCTAATGGCTGCGCTATGCTGTCGGATAGGCCCCAGTTAGAGAGCGTGCTGACCAGTCGCAAGCCGAGGGTGGCCCCTGAAAAAGCACCGGAGAGTACGGCGACCAAAGAAATGCCAATTTGCACGGAGGCCAAAAAGCGCCCCTGATCCTCTGTTAGGTTCAGCGCTGTAGTTGCTTTTTTTTCTCCCTGAGCTGCGCGTAATTTGAGCCGAGCGGGCCGCGTCGAGACAACGGCAAGTTCTGACATGGCAAGGAGTCCGTTTAGAGCAATCAGCACAACAACAATAAGAATTTCGAGATACATAGCATTCCCTTAATAATGGATAACTTCAGATTAAAGGTTCATCTGTTATCTTTATGCTGTAAAAAATTGAATAAAACTATAATTTTGAGATGAAATAAAAATCAATGAGTTGATCATTCGCTGATCTGTCCTGATGCGGTTTTTATTTGATGATTGAGTCTCGGCCAGAACTCAGGTAATAGCCACACCCGCGATGCTAAGTACTCAAAGCGCAGCAGTTTTAGCGGGCATAACTTTGACTTGGGCGCATCATGGGTGATACACCCGACAGGCTGTGTGTTATTACACTGGCAATCACCCG
>DATERS010000018.1:0-13046 GCA_035271365.1 Thiopseudomonas sp. | reverse complement strand
CCGGGCGAATCATTGCGCGAATATGACCCTTCGGCATTTGAAATGTTGTTGTTGGAAAATGGTAGTTTCGATAAGCGTAATGGCCTGTCAAGGTAAGGTAAGGATACGATTATGATGGAACAGACATTTCTTGCCTGTGTGGCAGATGATGAAGATATTAACTGGCTGCAGAGCAGTATTGCTACAGTGGGTCATGTATTGCGTACACCGCAAAATCTTGATTCTCTGCTGGGGTTAATTGAGGCAACAGGCGCAACGCTAGTCTTTGTGAATATTGATCGCAATAACCTGATTAATCAGTGCGCATTGATTGAGAGCTTATTAGAAGCACGTCCCTTAACCGCTGTAGTGGTGGTGGGGGATGGTTTTGATAATGAGTTGGTGATTGCTGCAATGCGCGCAGGTGCACGCGATTTTATTACCTACGGTCAACGCAGCAGTGAGGTTCTAGGCCTAGTTCGACGCATAACCGATCGTTTGCCACAGTTACAATCGCGCCGTGAGCGCGGTGAGCTGAGTGTGATGTGTGGTAATCAGCCCGATGCTGATGCTGCCTTTGTTGCAGTACATTTAGCGTTGCTGATGCAGAAACAAGGTGAACGCGTACTCTTGGTTGATCTAGGCGTACCCAATGGTGAAAGCTTAGATATTTTAGGCTTGGAATTAGGTTTTACCTTTGACGATGCGATGCGTAACTTACGCCGTATTGATCGCAGTTTAATTGATAACGCTTTTGTTGTGCATGAGTCATCAGGCTTAACTGTATTGCCGGCAGGTGATAATGGTAGCGTGCTGAGTAGTTCAAATTCATCAGAGCTGTTTTTATTGATGTCAGCTTTGCGCCAGAATTTTGATAAAGTTTTTGTCAATATTTGTGGTCAAACAGATTGTGAAGCACTGCGTACTTTAGTGGGCTTTGCCGATGAAATTAACTGGTACTCCAATACCAGTGTTTCAGCCTGCCGTCGTAATTTAGATTTATTAGCGCATTGGCGTGACAGTGGTATAAAGCTTGAGAAAGCTCAGCTTATTCTTGACCGCTACTCGACCCAAGTTGCGCCCGACTCGCGGACTTTAAGTAAAACTTTTGCTATGCCTTTACGTGGGACCTTGCCGCACAACCCTGAGCTGCGTTTACAGTCCATCAACCAAGGCCAGTCAGTGTTTATGCTTTTACCTCGAGATCCTCTAAGCAAGGGTTTGTTGAGTTTGTTGAAGGCTGATAGTCAGCAGAAGTCTTTATCAACAGGCTTATTTGCTCGTCTGATGGGGAGCACCAAGTGAGTCGTAGATCAGGATTTCCGCACGTTACAGGTGTTGATAAAGATCTGAAGGCGTTGCTGCATAGATTTATTATTGATGCTCTTGAAGAAGATAGAGACAATCTTCTTGATGGGCCGCGTGCTCAGTTATCTCATTTTGTTAGCGATAAAGTGCATGACTATACGCGTCGCCGACAAATGGCTATCTCACGTTATGAAGTTGACCGTTTGACCGAAGAATTGGTTGATGAGTTAACTGGCTTTGGTCCACTGGAAGTTCTCTTACGTGATGACTCTGTTTCAGAAATATTGGTCAACGGCCCGCATAATATTTTTGTTGAGCGCCACGGTGTTTTGCACCACAGTGAGCTACGTTTTATGGATGATAACCATCTATTACGTGTGATCCAGCGCATTCTTGCGCCCATGGGTCGTCGTTTAGATGAGTCATCACCGATGGTTGATGCGCGCATGCCTGATGGTAGCCGAATTAATGCGGTGATCCCGCCGGTGGCCTTGGATGGTCCATGTTTATCAGTGCGTAAGTTTAGCCGCGAGATGATGAATAGCGGCGACTTAATTGCTTCAGGATCGATTGATCAGAAGATCTTTGAGTTCTTTACCTTGATGGTGAACAAGCGCTGTAACGTACTCGTCAGTGGTGGTACCGGCACCGGTAAGACGACAATGTTGAATATGCTCAGTCAGCTGGTCAATGAGCGTGAGCGTATTGTGACCATTGAAGATACTGCAGAGCTGCAACTTAAGCACAGTCATGTTGTTCGTCTGGAAACGCGTCCGCCTAATGCGGATGGTCACGGTGATGTATCAGCACGTGATTTAGTCCGAAATGCTTTGCGTATGCGTCCTGACCGTCTGATTTTGGGTGAGATACGTGGCGTAGAAGTACTTGATGTGCTGACCGCGATGAATACCGGTCACGATGGTTCGATGACAACTGTGCACGCCAATACTGCAGCAGATGCTTTATTGCGCTTAGAAACTTTAGTTGGGTTTTCTGGATTGCAGATCCAACCGCAGACACTGAGACAAACCATACAGTCTGCTGTTGATATTGTTATCCAACTCACACGTTTGTCGGATGGGCGTCGCTGTGTTTCTGAAATCCTAGAGGTTGTAGGTTTACGAGACGGTCAGTATGTGACCAACACCTTGTTCCGCATGGCCCCAAATGCACAGGGCGGTTTTATCCGCGAAGCAATCAATATGGCGGGCGATAAGTTGCGTAATGAGACATTACGTGGTTCTGCAAGCCAGGCTACTTTGGCTGGTGGTACGCAGACGAGTCGCCCTAATCGATATCAAGGATGACAGGTAAAATGAGATGATAAATTTTCCAATCATTCTCTCAATAGCGCTACTTGTTGGAGGATTGCTTTTCTTCCGACGTAGTAAGCATGCAGGCGCGTCCGAAAAGGTTGTCGAGCGCTTGAGTGGTGGTTTTGTACGCAATGATAAAGTGTATATGGGTTTCTTACAGCGTGAACTGTTGCGTTCAGGTGTCAGTTTAACGACAGGTAAGTTGATCTTTATACTCTCGGTTTGGTTGCTTATTTTAACTTTGGCCTTTCTTGTTGGCGGTGTGTTGGTTTCTGCTATCACACTGATTGGCTCTTTGTTTCTTATACGTGCCTACTTAGCGATACGCTTTCACCGCCGTTTACAAAAGATGATTAGCCAGTTACCGCAGTTTCTGGATCATATTATTCGCAGTTTAAAATCGGGCCGCACCTTAGGTGATGGTTTCTTATTAGCGATTGAGAATAGTCAAGATCCTTTACAGGGTGCTTTCTTGCGTACGCGCAATAGTATTCAGCGCGGTATGCCGCTCACTGATGCTATTAATGATTTTGCTCATCTTTATGAGCGCGAAGAGTTCCATATGCTGGCGTTATCGATTGCAGTGAACCAACGCTATGGTGGTAATGCCAGTGAAGTACTAAAGAATCTTATTACGTTAATTCGTGATAGAGATTTAGCCTCACGGCAGTTACGTGCCTTAACCGGTGAAACTCGTGTGAGTGCACTGGTGCTGGGTGGATTACCTATTGCTATGGCTGGGTATCTGTTTCTGAGTAGTCCTGAACTGCTGCTGGGTATGTGGGAGCAAAGCACTGGTCAGATGCTGCTGCTGTTTGCCTTTGGCTTGCAGCTTCTAGGTAGCTTCTTGCTCTGGCGTATGATGAAGAGTATTTAAGTATGAATGCTTTAATAGTGGCATCTTTATTGTTATTAGCATCTGCGGTACTGCTGCTTAGCTTAGTGATTCGTCGACACATGGCTATGCGCCATATTGTTGAACGATTAGGTGGTGATGGCTCTATCAGTGCTTTAGAGACCTTGACCAACAGTGCGGTACTGTCCAACAGTAAGTTTTTTGATAATGAAGCTATTGGTTTTCTCAATCAATTAGGTTGGCGCAGCGCTCGACATAGAACACGTTTTTTAGCTATACAGCTTGCTGTACCGATCTTACTGACTGTACTTGCTGCTGTTGTCCAGACTTGGATGGGTGATTCTGCTGAGTCGGGCAGCAATATGTTTTGGATTGTACTGCTGTTTGTTTTTGGCATTGGATATTTAATCCCCAAGCGCTATATTTCAAAAGCTGCTAAAAATCGCCAAGAACAACTCAGTATCGAAGTTTCAACGATGATCCCGCTGCTGCGTATGTTGTTTGAAGTGGGTATGACTGTTGAGCAAGCATTACGAGTACTGATGCAGGGTGGTAAAAAAATATTGCCTGAATTGACACGTGAATTGACGTATATTTTGCAGCGTGTTGATGCAGGTTTAGAGCTTGGAGCAGAGTTGCGTGAAAGTGCTTTTTTGCTACAGGTTGAGGATTTAACTGATGTTTTTACTATTCTTGAGCAGTTGATACATCAAGGTGGCGGCGGGATGAGTTCTTTGCTATCACTGAAGGAGCTTCTTGATGAAAGGCGCATTACTGCTCTTCAGGAAAAAGTTTCGAAAATGTCAGCTAAGATGTCTATTGTAATGATGCTTTTTCTTTTTCCGGCGCTGTTAATTGTCTTAGCAGGCCCCGGTTTTCTTGCGATTATCCAAGCCTTGGGAGATATGGGATGAAACATATCGTAGTAATATTGTTGCTTGCTGGAAGTTTAGTTGGGTGCGCTACAGAGTCTTCTTCACCTTGGTTGGTCAAGCGTGAGCAGAGCCAGCCAAAAAATTGTGATCCCTTGACTGATGATCAAGAGTTGGTGTTGGGTATATCACAAGAAATGGCCAGCTCAGGCAAATTGCATGCGGCATTAGCCAACCTTGAGCGTTTACCTGCTCATTTGCCTGAAGCACGTTTGCGTAAAGCGCAATTGTTACGCGTACTTGGCCGCAGTGAGGCTGAGCAACTGTATACCGACTTGGTTAAGACCTGTTTAGTTGCTGATGCTCATCATGGTTTAGGGCAGATGCAAGTTGCACGTAAAAATTATCCTGAAGCATTGGATCACTTGCGTAAAGCAACCAGCTTATCGCCCGCCAATGATGCAATGCGTAATGACTTAGGTGTTGCCTACTTGAATATGCAGCGCTTGCCTGAAGCACACTTTGAGCTGATGACGGCCATGGAACTTAATGAGTCGGATACACGTGCTGCGCAAAATATGCTGACACTCTTGATTTATCAAGACAAGTGGAATCATGCCCGTGACTTGGTGACCCGTAAAAAGTTAACTACGGCACAGTTTCGTGATGCCGAAAAACGTGCAAGTCAACTCAAGCAAGAGCATGCAGAGTTAGCTGATGCTCAGCCTAAGCGTAATCAACGTGACCAGGTGAAAACACCTGCAGTCGCACCGCAAGTGCAAACGACTCCACAACAACATAATACTGCACGTACTACGCCTGCTGCTCAACAACCGGTTTCTCGCCCAGCGCCTGTAGCTGCACAGCGACAAGCGACAGCGCCACGCCCTGCTGCTCCGGTTCAGCGCACAGCGCCGATGCCTCAAAAGCCAGCAGTTCAGCGTCCGGCAGCAACGCCTGTACAGCCACAAGTAGCGGCTCCAAGTCCTGTTTCAGAGGCACCAAAAGCAGCAGTTCAGCGTCCAGCAACTGTTCGACGACCTGTGACTGCTGTGCAAAAAGTTCAGCGTCCAGCGCCAGTCGCAGCTCAACCCCGCGTTGCAGCACCGCGTCCGACTCCAGTAGCAGTTCAGCCTCAAGCTGTAGCTCCAGGTCCTGCTCCAGTTCAGCGCCCAGCTCCGGTAGCAGCGCAGCCTCAAACTGTAGCGCCACGGCCAGTTCCAGCACCGCGTCCTGCAGCCGCAGCACCTGTACAGCGCCAAGTAGCTGCTCCACGTCCTATTTCAGCGCCACCACAAGCAACAATGCAACGCTCGGCTCAGCAGAACATTAGTGCTCCGCGTCCGATTCCAGTATCAGCGCAGCCTGCTACAAATTCAGCAGCTGGCGGAGCAATTCAAGGGATTAAACGTGCGCCATCGACAGGCCCACGGCCTATTGAAGCGATCACAGGTTATTAATAGCTAAATAGATTTACATGGAGTTATGTTATGAATATAAAGTTAATCTTTTCAGTTGTTCTATTTAGCTTAGTCAGTGGTCAGGTTGCTGCTAAACCTGACCAGCGTGGCCTGATAGATAGCCCTGATCTGCAAACAGAACTGTGGTTGAAGCTGCAGCGTGAAGGCACTTTAAAATCTAAGCATGTACAAACTGCAACGCCAACTGAACGTGAGTTGGCTATGCAGCGTTTCTTAGAGAGTTATAAACACCCTATTCCAGAGTACTTTGAAGACTCTGATGGTGGAGACTTCAAGCGTTAAGCAAGAGTATGTGTTAATAGTGTTGCGAAGAGCATACCTATAAATAGAAACGGTGCATAAGGCAGCGGTTTTCCTGTCGTTGGATTCATCAACGGAAATGTTTTATGTACTGTTTTTGGTAACTTTAACCATAGCGGTTTTAATAAAGACCAAATGACTAATGATACTGCTGCACCAATAACACAGATCAATACATAATGACCTTGTGTCGCCAGTCCTATTGCGCAGAGCATTTTTACATCTGCAGCTCCCATCTTTCCAGTGATATAGCCAGGCAAACTTAATGCAATGGCAAACACTAGGCCCATTATCGCTTGTTCTGTAGTTGATTGAGTCAGTGAGTGACCTGTCATTAAAAGATAAACCAGAGCAACAGTAAATAAGCCTAGGGTGAGTTTGTTACTTATTTTTTTTGAACGCATATCTTGTGTTGCGCAGATTATGCCCCACACCAATAGCCCTGCGTGTGTTAATAAAGAGATCATTGTTTTTCCATTATGGGTTTAAGTAAGTTTCGTTACAGTATATTAACTTTTTCAGATTCGAGTGTAGAAATTGATTATAGATAAAGGGTTTTATAAAATCACTCTGCTATCCATAGTCTGGTTATAGATTTATTATAATCAGGAGTTCTCTGTCAGTTGAGCAGGTTTCGATACCTGTTTTTATTACGATACTTGTACTAATAAGACTTTAGTTGTTTGTACAAAAAATACTCACCTAAATCTTATTTTTGAATTAATAAGTGATAATATATTCAATCACGTGCATAGGTGACTAGTGTCTTTAATGCCAGTGAGGTTAGGATAGTCTAAATCTGCTCACTGATACATTTGAATGGCTGAAAGCCGCCTCATTAGATTGAGTTAATCATTGTAAATTGGGGTTTTAATATATATGTTTTGGCGTAAACGAGACACTTCGCAAAGGGAAATAGCTGCAGCTTCGCCAGTGAATGAGGCGTTGTCAGGCTTGAGTTTGCAACTTGATAAGAAGGGACAAGTGCTTGATATAAGTCGAGACTTAAAATCTTTATTAGATGTTTCTGCTCCAAAGCTCCCGTCAGAATTATCAGATTTTCTTGCTGCACCGTTTTTTGAAATTACTTTGCCAGTCGATCAATGGCCAAGTCAGATTTCTTTGGTGTTTTTAGGTAAGGACGCACGCACGCTCTATATGCAGGGTGTGCTGTTTTATGACGCGCCTGATTGGCGTGTTGTTTTAATTGATAATACCTCACTTGTGGTGCGTAACTCGCATGAGCAATTGCGCCGTAAAACGCTTGATTTTACCATTCTTCAAGCAAGCTATATCAGCTCGTCATCCAGTGAGCGTTTGCAAAATCTGACAGAAGAGTGGCTCGAAGGATTGATGTTGCGTTTGCGTTTACCTTGGCTATATTTGCTAACGCAGCAGCCGACACAATGGCAAACCTATGCAACAGCGGCGTTACCTGAAACAAATTCGACTGCAGATATTATCGATGAACTGCAAGATATTTTATTAAATTTACACCCTAAAACTCGCGCTCCAATTCGTCTTGTGGTGGGTTTGAATCATACTCCAGTCGTGCTTATTCCTTACACTGAACAAGATGGTGTGCATCTTTGGCTGGTGATGAGCGATGGGGGTGATAAGGGCACAATTCATGGTCTAGATCAGTCGGATTGGCTGGCGATTCTTTATTTATTTGGTTCGCCTTTCTACTCCACTCAACGTAATAAAAGTATGCGTCGTACTGTTGAGCGTAATGAGTACCTGCAGAAAATTTTAGCCTCAGGTTGGTGGGAGTATTACCCTGAGCAGCAAACGCTGTATATGGATTCAAGTCTTGCCGATGTATTGGGCTTGGATTTAAGTACTGATGGCAGTGTTAACTTTGAAACTGCTATGCAAGTGATTGATCCACTTGATGAAATGGAATATCGCCATCGTCTCAACCGTGCGGTGTACGAAGGCCTCAAGCTGAGTATGGTGGTACGTGTGCGTGTCAATGGTCAGTCGTCTTGGTATCGGATGCTCGGCGACCTTGTGGTCAGCGTTGCTGAAGGTAAGCGCTTAGTCGGCTATGCGATGAATATTGACGATCTCAGACAGATGGAGAATGCGGTTGATGATGCTCAAGCTCGTTTAGAGGGGCTGATCTATAACGCGCCCGCGATTGTTTATATTTTAAACTACGCAAGTGATACCTTTACGCTTGAGTTTTGTAGTGCCAGTATTGAAACGATGCTGGGGTGGACTTATGACCAGTTACGCACAATGCCGCTGGGTGAAATTATACATCCAGACGATCGCGAGGATTATTACCAAGGCTTAAGAGAGCTACTGCGTGTAGGTTCCATTAGCCGCCGCTATCGTGTTCGAGATCATAATAATTGCTATCACTGGGTTCTTGACGAGTCCAAACTGTTGCGTGATGAACGCGGACGCCCAAAAGAAGTTGTGGGTCTGTCCATCGATGTGACTGAAGCAACAGAATCTGCCGAATTAGTGCGTGAAAGTGAAGAGCGCTATCGTTTATTGGTTGAGGAGGCGCCGGCGATTATTTGCCGCTATTTACCTGATTTAAGTATTGTTTATAGTAATAGGCAGTTACTGACATCTTTAGGTCTTGATCCTGATTCGGGTGCTGACTTGAAAGTGAATCTTGGTGATTTTATGTCACCTGCGAACCGTCAAAAATTACTTACGCGCTATATGCAACTGACCCCTGAAAATCCAGGCGGTAGTATTGAACTTATTTTGAATATTTCAGAAAATGTACATGCTTGGTGGGTATGGGCAGATCGAGCTACTTTTGATGAACAAGGTCATATTATTGAGATCCAAAGTGTCGGTCGCGATAATACTGAGGTGCATAATGCCCGCCAGCAAATGTATCAAAGCTCAAAAATGGCTACATTGGGTGAGATGGCGACGGGTTTAGCTCATGAAATCAGTCAGCCATTGACCGTGATGCGTATGGCATTAACCAATATCTTAAAGCGCCTCGATAGTGTTGATACGATTGATCCACAGTATCTTTTAGATAAATTACAGCGTGTTGAAAGTCAGGTGATGCGCGTGTCTAAAGTGGTTGATCATATGCGCGTGTTTGGGCGTCTCTCGGAAATTGAGGGTGCTCTATTTGATCCAATAGCTTCTGTTGAAGCGGCTGTTGCACTGGTGCGTGAAGGTATGGACCAAGATGCGGTACAGATTGGTATGGATTTAATGCCTTTGCCGCAAATTAAAGGACACAATGATCGTTTTGAGCAGGTACTGATCAACTTACTTTTAAATGCTAAGTATGAAGCTTTGCGTTCAACCGCGGAGACAGGCCAGCGGCCTTGGGTTCATGTTTCTAGCAAGATTGTTGGTGGAATGGTGCATATCATTGTTGAAGATAGCGGTAAGGGAATTCCAGAAGATTTGCTTGATCGTATTTTTGAGCCGTTCTTAACGACTAAGCCAGTAGGTAAAGGTACGGGTTTAGGCTTATCAGTCAGCTACGGTATTATTAACCTTATGGGCGGTAAGTTGACTGTTGAAAATGGCTCACATGGTGCGCGTTTCACTGTTGCCTTGCCTATCGCTGAGGAATAACTGACCCGCTACAGTCTGTGGCAGTTCAGCCACAGACTGTTTCAAGCTATGCTTTATGTGGAGAGTGTTCGAGAACATGCTCTGCCAGCTTTAACCCTGTCTCTGAAAAGGTTTTATGGATAAAGTCAGCACCAGCGGCACGGATACTGTCCGCATCCTCAGGGTATAAGCAGTGGCTGATAATCGTACCTTTGAAGCCACTTTCACGCAGCTTTTGCGCAGCTAAAGTTTTCGCTTCTAAATCGTTCGCAGCTAAAATCACATATTTCAAATGCGGTGCACGCAGACGTTTCCAGAACACAGAGTCTTCGGCATCAGCAAATAGACTATTGATATGATCCAAGGCTTGCTGCTCGATTTTGATCGGGTCAGAGTCGATACCCAGCACCGTATGTCCCTTCTCGTTGAGTGCGTTATAGGCCGCCATTCCGGTACGCCCCATACCGACAATTAGGATTTCATCCTCAATATGCAGTGGCTGCTCATCAGGGTGATAGCCCTTGCGTTCAAAGACAGTCAGGTACTTATTGAGCTTGTCATACAGGGTATGGGCAAAACGATTGAGTGGTGCTGACACCACAAAAGAAAATGCCACACTCATCGCCAGCGGTACAATCCATTCAGGGATGGCAATACTGGCGACAATCAGGCCGAATTCACTGTAGTTGGTCAGGCTTAAGCTGGTTAAAAAGGCACTGCGTGCGCGAAGCTTAAATAGCACCATCAACCCGAAGAACAGTGCACCTTTAAGGGGCAAGGCAACGGCCATCACTAGTGCAAAAATAATCGCCTGCTGATCGGGTAAACCGCCAATGCCAATTTGTAAAAAGAACCCCACTAAGAAGATTTCTTTAATGCTCCACAGCGCTTTGGATAATTCACTGGAGCGTGGGTGGTTGGCCAGTAAGGCACCAAAGGCTAAAGCGCCCAGCTCTGAGCTTAAACCGACCTGTTCAAAGCCATAACCGCCGACGACTAGGGCCAGCAGTAAGCCAAGTAAAACCAAGAGCTCTTCGTGACCACTGTAATCCACTAGGCGATAAATCAGTGGGCGCAGTAGTGGGATACCAAACACCACTAGGGCCCACATTGAAGGCGTTTCTCCGCTGGCAACACTCATCACAAACAAGGCAATTAAGTCTTGTACCACCAAGATGCCAATGGCAACACGGCCGTGGAAGGCGCGCAGTTCACGCTTGCCTTCTAGAACCTTAGCGGCCAATACGGTACTGGAAAAGGACAGGGCAATGGCCAGCATCAGCGCGGTGTACCAGCTGATATCTAAGAAAAATACAAAGGCTGGGGCAAGGATTGGAATACTGATGAGAAAGTGCAGTAAGCCACCGCCCATCACTTCGGGCCGCGCTAAGCTTTTGACTTTAAGCTTTAAACCTACGGTAAATAATAATAAGAGTACGCCCAGATGCGCAATATGTTGCAGAGCTGCGGTGCTATCGACAGATAAGCCAAGATAGTCAGCTGAACCGGCAATCAAAAAGCCAGCAGCAAGGTAGCCGATCAGCGGCGGCAGTCCGATGAGGCGCACGCCAATGCCTAAGCTAAACGCAAATACAATCCATACAGCTTCAATCACGACAGTTCCTACGAGGGCGGTCAATTCAATAGGCTGGGCATTTTAGCAAACAACGGCGGCCAGCTAAGAATAATTTGCTGCTGGCTGCCGTTATCTTTGTTTAGGAGTCTATTGGTGTTGTCGTTGAGCGATGTGTGACAGCCTCTTTAGGCCGCAGAGGCCGTCAAAGGTTGTTGAGTATCTGCTGAGCTGCGTGTTGACCACTGTGCCAAGCGCCGTAGACATCGCCATGGCTGCACCAGTCACCGGTGATATACAGTCCGCGTTGTGGGTCGGCCAAGTTATCCACAGGCGTTTTCAGTGCACCTAAGCCATAACGCCAGCGATGCGCAAATGCGCTGTCGTGTTCTGGTAATGGTGTATCAAATAAAGCGGCAAAAGCATCTGTCAGTGCGTTAATCACCTGTTCGCGTTCATCTTTTAGATGCTCAATACTCCACTCCACACTGGCACGTAACATCCAAGTCTGCATCGGATGATCTTCAGCCAGTGGCGTGTGGATGATATCGGCCAGTATGGCGTTGTGATGGGTCATATTCGGCGTGCTAGATAAAGGCTGTTTAAAGCCTAAAGCCACCATCCACACCGGCTGCATATCGACTGTGGCGGCGTGCTCTGCTAGATAGGGCGCGCAATCGTTGAGCAAGATCTGCGCTTGCGGTGCAGGTATCGCCACGATCAATTGCTGAAAGGGGCCATGCTGATGTTCGTGCTGGTCATATAATAACCAGCCGTTTTTGCTGTGATTCAGCCTATGAATTTCACAGGCAAAGTGGGTAGTGATATTGCCGAGCAGATTACGGGTGAGGGCGCTCATGTAGGGTATGCCCGTCCACTGTGTTGGATTAGCAGTGCTGTGCTCGACCCAACCGGCTTGCTGCCAGCTGTGCAATTCCTCAAGAAATAGAGGGTCGTCAGTACTGAAGCTTTGTGCACCTAAGTTAACGCGTCCCATATCACTACGCTTACTGGCTAAACGCCCACCACTGCCACGGCTCTTTTCAAAGACTTGCACGTTATGCCCTGCAGTTGTCAGGGTTCTGGCAGCAGTGATTCCGGCCATTCCAGCACCAATAATGGCAATTTTAGAAGACGACATAAAAATTCCTTGCACACAAATAGGTTGTACGAATATTAAACATCCGTGTATAACAAATACTTATACTAAATTAAATTGATTGTACAAGTATTTGTAGTCTATCTATAGTCTAATGATGGCAATAGCGTTTTGTTTATTAAGCGCTTCCGTGCGATTGAATAGGCTGATTCGATTCGACAGCACACCCTGCAGGAGATCTGAACGATGCGTATTTTAATAACAGGTGGTACCGGTTTAATTGGCCGTAATTTATGCCGGTTGTGGTTGGCGCAAGGTCATGAACTCTATGTTTGGAGTCGCAGGCCTGAGCAGGTTAAAGCCCTGTGTGGTGAGGCTGTAGAGCCTGTTGCTGAATTGAGCGAGCTGAATGCAGTGCAGTTGGATGCGGTGATTAACTTAGCTGGCGCACCCATTGCTGATCGACCTTGGACCAAGGCCCGTCGTAGATTGTTGCGTGACAGTCGCATCGCCTTAACCGAGCGCCTTGTCAGCTGGCTGGCCACACTTGAGCATAAGCCTAAGGTATTGATTTCAGGCTCGGCGGTGGGTTGGTACGGTGATGGTGGTGAGAAGGTGTTAACGGAAAGCAGTCCTATCCAAAAACCAGACTTTGCCACACAGCTGTGTGCTGATTGGGAAACTGCAGCGCAGGCTGCGGAGCCATTGGGTAT
>DATERS010000017.1:0-20427 GCA_035271365.1 Thiopseudomonas sp. | reverse complement strand
CAAAAGGTCATCGTAGTCTTCGCTTAGGGCGTTCCTCACAAGAAAATGGTATGTACTTGATCACCAGTGTGACTTGGCGGCGGACGCCGGTTTTTTCTGAGTGGTGTTATGCGCATGCGGCTATACGGGCATTCACGCAAGAGGGTGTGCTGAAAGATGCGCAGTTGCTGGCGTGGGTTTTAATGCCTGACCATGTGCATTGGCTGTTGCAGCTTGGAGATGAGCGTGATTTACGATCGTTGGTAGGCACAATGAAGTCTGCATCAGCGCGAGCCGTTCGTCATGCTGGATATAAAGGGCAAGTGTGGGCTCGCTCTTATCATGACCGCGGCATGCGCAATGAAGAGGCTGTAATTGCAGCGGCGCGTTATATCGTGGCCAACCCTTTGCGCGCAGGCTTAGTCCAACGTGTTGCTGATTACCCATTTTGGAATGCTATTTATTTTTGACACCCGCACACCCTGTTCAAGCTAGGACTCTTACCGCTATAGGGCGATGCCTTTTGCTCTTGAGCAAGTGAAGACCTTATCAAGCGCTTAGATTTGGTGGCGTTTTAGTAGCTGCATGGCCAGCTCTTACGGAGGGAGTGAATTGGGTGGCTTTGTGGTGGCTGGATGGTCTATGTCGCAGGCACCGATCAGCTCTTACGGAGGTGCGGGTTAGGTCGCTTTTGTAGGAGTTGGCCATGCCTACGACCGCTGCCTTGCAACCCTGTTATACCCTGCAAACACAACGCTCAAAGCCCCCAGCCCATCTGTGTGTAACCGATGACATCGTGATGGCTGGATGGCCAAAATCGCAGGCGTGGCCAGCTCTTACGAGGGCGTGGGTTGGGTAGCGTTGTGGTGGTTTGGTGGTCTGTGTCGCAGGCGTGGCCAGCTCTTACGAGGGCGTGGGACTGGTGGCTTTGTGGTGGTTTGGTGGTCTGTGTCGCAGGCATGGCCAGCTCTTACGGAGGGCGTGGGTTTGGTGGCTTTGTGGTGGCTGGATGGTCTGTGTCGCAGGTATGCCAGTTCTTACGAGGCGTGGGTTTGGTGGCTGGCTGGCCTATATCGTAGGCGCAGCCAGCGGTTATGGAGGGTTTAGATGATTTCGCGCTCGCGCAGTAATTGTAGGACTTGTTGTACGCCTTCTTCGACTGTGCTGATTTGGGTGTTGATGGTGAGGTCAGCATCCTGTGGCACGTCGTAGGGGAAGGATTCGCCGGGGATGTTGTCTTCGCCTGCTGCGTAGAGACCTTGTGGGTCGCGTTCTTGGCAGACTTGCGGTGAGGCTTGCACATACACGGTGATCAGGCGCTCTTTGCCGATTGAGGCTTTGGCTTGTTCACGGCCTTCGGCGTCGGGAGCGACAAAGGCCGCGAGGGTGATAATGCCGGCTTCGTTAAATTGACGTGCGACTTGCGCCGCGCGACGCCAGTTCTCCGTACGTCCAGCGCGATCCAGCGGCAGACCTTTATTCAGATCATGACGCAGATTCTGGCCATCCAATACATACACCGCACGGCCGGTATCAAACAGCTTGCGCTCTACCGCGTAGGCCAGCGTGCTTTTGCCTGCGCCGGATAAGCCACTAAAGAGTACTGTGGCGGGTTGTTGACCGAGACGCAGATGGCGCTCATCGCTACTGACTCGGCTTTTACCTATCACGCGTTTACTGCTTGAGCTGCTATCCGGTGCAATGATCATCCCTGCACCGACAGTAATATTGGTCAGGCGATCAATTACAATAAAGGCACCGGTAGTGCGGTTGGCTTGGTAATCATCCAGTGCCAAAGGCGCATCTAAACTGATTTTCACGCGGCCCACTTCATTGAGTTGCAAACTGCTGGCAGCATTCTGCGCCAGAGTATTCACATCAACTTGGTGCTCAATTGCTGAGACGTTGCCGGGAATATAGCTGGTGGCGCGTTTAAAGTCGTAGCGTTTGCCGGGCAATAGCGGCTCTTCACCCATCCAGACCAGCATGGCTTCAAAATGATCGCTGCTGCGCACAGTATCTTGCGCATGCACAATTAAATCGCCGCGGGAGATATCAATTTCATCTTCTAAGGTCAGGGTAATAGCTTGTCCGGCAATCGCCTGTTCCAGTTCGCCATCAAAGGTAACTATGGATTTGATCTGGCTGCTTTTACCCGATGGTAATACGGTAATCGCATCACCTTTACGCAGTGAGCCTGAAGCCAAGGTACCGGCAAACCCACGGAAGTTTAGATTGGGGCGATTAACGTAT
This sequence comes from Thiopseudomonas sp., assembly GCA_035271365.1. Taxonomy (GTDB): domain Bacteria; phylum Pseudomonadota; class Gammaproteobacteria; order Pseudomonadales; family Pseudomonadaceae; genus Denitrificimonas. The sequence continues at coordinate 18,195 of DATERS010000017.1, read as the reverse complement.
TGCACCGGGAAGCGCATATCGCGCTGATTAAGGTCGCCGCTAACATCGACGCTTTCCAGAATCTGCATCAAAGTTTGCCCTGCGTACCAAGGCGTGTGCTCGCTGCGATTCACCACGTTATCGCCTTTCAGCGCCGACATCGGTACAAAGTGCAGTGATGCAGGATCGATATTGATTTGCTTAGCAAAGGCTAAGTAATCAGCCTTAATGTCGTTATACACCTGCTCATCGTAGCCATTCAGGTCCATCTTGTTGATGGCCACCACTAAATGACGAATCCCCAGCAGCGAGGCAATATAGCTGTGGCGACGGGTTTGGTTTTCTACGCCATGACGGGCATCCACCAAAATAATGGCTAAATCACAGGTCGACGCACCGGTGGCCATATTGCGCGTGTATTGCTCATGACCTGGGGTGTCGGCAATAATAAATTTGCGTTTGGTGGTGCTGAAATAGCGGTAGGCCACATCAATGGTGATGCCTTGCTCGCGCTCGGCTTGCAGGCCGTCGACCAGTAAGGCCAAGTCAATATCATCACCAGTGGTGCCGACTTTCTTTGAGTCGCGGGTGATGGCTTCCAGATGGTCTTCGTAGATCATTTTTGAGTCGTGCAGCAGGCGACCAATTAAGGTGCTTTTGCCGTCGTCGACATTACCGCAGGTGAGAAAATGCAGTAATTCTTTGCGTTCGTGCTGGGCCAGATAGGCAAGGATATCCTGGCTGATTAGTTCAGATTGATGACTCATAGTACGGATTCCTTAAAAGTAGCCTTGACGTTTCTTTTCTTCCATTGAGCCTGCACCATCGTGATCGATGACGCGGCCTTGGCGTTCTGAGGTGCGAGTGAGCAGCATCTCTTGGATAATTTCTGGCAGCGTAGTCGCCGTTGATTCCACCGCGCCGGTCAGCGGGTAGCAACCGAGCGTACGGAAACGCACCATTTTCTTCTGGATGCGCGATTTTTCGTCAGCGCTGAGGTGCTCAAGAATGCGCTCGTCGTCGATTAGAATCAGCGTGCCATCACGTTCGATCACTTCGCGTTCTGCGGCCAGATACAGCGGCACAATGGGGATGCCTTCTGAATAGATATATTGCCAAATATCCAGTTCAGTCCAGTTCGACAATGGGAATACGCGGATGGATTCGCCTTTATTCACTTTGCCATTGTAGATGTTCCACAATTCTGGACGTTGGTTTTTTGGATCCCAGCGGTGTTTGCTATCGCGGAAGGAATACACACGTTCTTTAGCGCGAGACTTTTCTTCATCACGGCGGGCACCACCAAAAGCCGCATCAAAACCGTATTGATCGAGAGCCTGCTTGAGTCCTTCGGTTTTCATAATGTCGGTGTGCTTAGCGCTGCCGTGCACAAAGGGATTGATATCTTGGGCGATGCCGTCGGGGTTGGTGTGAGTAATCAGATTGAGATCCAAGTCAGCGACCATTTTATCGCGGAAGCTGTACATCTCTTGGAATTTCCAGCGGGTATCCACATGCATCACTGGAAAAGGTAGTTTGCCGGGATAGAAGGCTTTGCGTGCTAAGTGCAGCATTACAGCGGAGTCTTTACCGATGGAGTAGAGCATAACGGGGTTATCAAACTCGGCGGCGACTTCGCGAATAATATGAATGCTTTCGGCTTCGAGTTGTTTCAGGTGGGTCAGGGTGTCGGCCATGCTGTGCTCGCTTTAATAGATGTTGCGCCTCGTGGGGCTGTAAATTTCTATTCTTTTTGAAGAGATGCGAGGCACTTTAGCATGGCTTATTGGTTCTAATGAAATGGTTATTAAGAACTAAATAGCATAGGTATATGCGGGGAATGAGCAGGCTGTGGTGTTTTTATGGTGTTCAATGCTTACAACTAAAAAGCATATGGTTTTTGATAGAGATATGAAAAGTATCTAAAAAGAAAAATTGCTAATTAGGCAACAATGACAGTTGTTTTTTATAGCTTAAAGTTATATGGGATTGACTTTTATAGGTTTTTGTCGTATTATTTAGAACCTAAACGTTTGAGGAGGTCATAGGTCGTCATGCGTATTAAAGGCTCAAGTAATCGTTCAAAGCCAGAAGAAGCAGTCACGTCACGCAACACACTTGCAGAGCAAACTGCTGCGTTCTTAAAGAAAGGCGGTGAAATTGAAGAAGTTCCCCGCGGTTTAAGTGGTCAGCAGCAAGTCAGCTATTTCCGTCGCTCAACTCCTGAGACACGTAAACCAGCAGAATTGCCAGTATCTACAGCTAAGGCTGCAACAGCAGCAAAAAGCTAAAAATACATAAAAGATCCCTGCGCGTCATCAGTTGACCTTAATAAAGGTTGTGGCTGATGGCGCGTTTTTGTGTGCGCGTCTATATTTTAGAGTTTTTCTGTAACTGGAGTGCCGATATACAGAATAGCGATATAAAAAAACGCGAGGGGCACTCGCGCTTTTAAACAACTGTTACACAGGCTGTGGTTTAGCGCTGCTTTAACAGTCGGCAAGCTTCTCGTTTTTCAGTACCTCGTCACGCAATGCCCGGCGTAAAATCTTACCCACATTGGTGGTCGGCAGTTCATCACGAAACTCAACGTCGTGCGCCACTTTATAGCGAGTTAAGTTGCTGCGCATATGCGCTATCACTTCTTCTTTGCTTAAGCTTTGCCCTGGACGCACCACCACAAAGACTTTAATCGCTTCGCCGGATTTTTCGCAGGGAACGCCAATGGCGGCCGACTGCAATACGCTGGGTAAGGTTGCCAAGACATCTTCGATTTCATTGGGGAAAACGTTAAAGCCTGAGACTAAAATCATATCTTTTTTGCGATCAACAATACGGATATAACCATCTTCTTGAATAATCGCGATATCACCGGTGCGCAGCCAGCCTTCGGCGTCCAGCACCTCTTGTGTGTCCTCCACGCGCATCCAATAGCCTTTCATCACCTGCGGGCCTTTCACACATAACTCACCGGGTTCACCCAAGGGCAGTTCATTGCCATCGTCATCAATCACTTTGCAGAGCGTGGATGCCACGGGAATGCCAATGGTGCCCAGTTGGATATTTTGAATCGGATTCACTGTGGCGATCGGGCTGGTTTCAGTCATGCCGTAGCCTTCACAAATCGGCGTGCCGGTGACCTCAACCCAGCGTTCGGCGGTGGCTATTTGCAGTGCCATGCCACCGGAGATGGTCAGTTTGAGTTTAGAAAAATCTAAGCTGCGAAACTTCTCGTTATTGCACAAGGCCACAAAGAGCGTATTGAGCCCAACAAAACCGGTAAAGGGATACTTTTTCATATCTTTGAGCATGCTGTTCACATCACGTGGATTGGTGATCAGCAGATTGTTATTACCGGTCATCATCATCGCCATGCAATGAAAGGTAAAAGCATAAATATGATAGAGCGGCAGCGGCGCAACAATGGTTTCAGTGCCGTGCCCGAGGTTGGAGGCCATCAAGGCTTGAGCTTGCAGCATATTGGCAATGAGATTGCGGTGGGTGAGCATGGCACCTTTAGCAATCCCAGTGGTGCCGCCAGTGTATTGCAATACGGCAACATCATTGCCATCAGGATCAGTATTGCGCGCCGCTTTTTTACGACCCAGTGCCAGTGCGTCATTGAGTTTCAGTGAATTAGGAATATGGAATGCTGGGACCATTTTCTTCACGTACTTGACCACGTTATTGATCACAAAACGCTTTAAGGGCGGTAAGAAATCAGCCACTTCGGTCATTATCACTGTTTTTATTTCAGTGTTAGGTACCACAATTTCAGCTAAATGGCCCATATTGGCTAGGCAGACTAAAGCTTTAGCGCCTGAGTCGTTGAACTGATATTCCATCTCGCGTGCGGTATACAGCGGGTTGGTATTGACCACGACTAAGCCGGCACGAATCGCCCCAAACACCACAACAGGGTATTGCAGCACGTTGGGCAGTTGTACGGCAATGCGGTCGCCGGGCTGTAGGTCGGTGTAGTTTTGTAACCACGCGGCAAAGTCACCTGACATGCGGTACAGGTCAGCGTAGGTGATGGTTGTACCTAGATTAGTAAAGGCAGGTTTGTCAGCAAAACGCTGGCAGGATGCTTTTAATACCGCTTGAATATTGGGGTATTCATCGGGGTTGATTTCGGTGGGAATACCTTCAGGGTATTTGTCCTTCCAGAAGTTTTCGTTCATGCAAGTCAACTCCAAAGCCATGGCTCGTATTGCTGGGTGAAAGTATTTAACAAGGGCGCATTATCCTTAGATAACACTGTGGCAGGTAGACGCCAGCGGCTGCGGAGGATACCTGTTTGTAATACAATTGCGTGTTTAAAAGTCACGTAAATGCATGCTCTTGTCAACTGTTTCACGCCAAGCATTCTATAAATGATGGGTTTTGCTGTGTTCTTATTGTTTAGCAAACGACCTGAGATTAGCAGCTTTATAAATGCTCGGCTAGAACAGAAGATGCCTTTCCAGTCACTTTTTGATCTTGTAGTGATTTTTAGTCTTATAATTAAGCGGTCAATTGTGCTGCGCCTCCCAAAAAACCAGGATTGGCATTACAATAGCCTGTATGCCCGCACCAAGGAGGAGGCCAGCATGCACCATCAAGCCTTTTGGTTAACTGCCAATGATGAGTCTCAGTTGTATGTTAATCACTGGTCCAGTGACGGGCCGCCGCGCGCTATTGTGATGATTGCCCACGGCATGGCTGAGCACAGTCAGCGTTATGCGCGGTTTGCGCAGACGTTAGCGGCGCAAGGCGTCTCAGTGTTTGCCTTGGATCAGCGCGGTCACGGTCATACGGCAACCCATGGCACGCTGGGCTACTTTGCTGATCAGCAGGGCTGGAACTTGGTGGTGAATGATCTCAGTTGTCTCAATCATCATATTCGTATGCTGTATCCGCAGACGCCGATTTTTTTATTGGGTCATAGCATGGGCAGTTACATCGCTATCACCTACTTAATGCAGCACAGTTGCAGTATGCAGGGCGCTATTTTATCCGGCTCCAATTACTTGCAGACCTCCTTGCGCTACCGCACTGCGATGGCACTGGCGCGTTTTGAGCGCTGGCGCTTAGGTGCGAAAGGGCGCAGTCAGCTCTTGGATACTGTGGTTTTTTATCCCTATCAGCGTGCGATTAAGGCGCGGCGTACCGATTGGGACTGGTTGACGCGTGACCCGCAGCAGGTGGATGCGTATATTGCTGATCCTTTATGCGGATTTACCTGTACAACTCAGTTATGGCTGGATATGTTGGGTGGTTTGCAGCATGTCACTCCGGTGCAGAATCTGGTACAAATCGATAATGATTTGCCGCTGCTGATTATTGGTGGTGATGCTGATCCGATTAACCATGGCCATCGCTTAATTGATTTGGCCAATGCGCTGCGCGAGTCCGGTAACCGAGCTGTGGATATTCGAATATATGAGCAAGCGCGCCATGAAGTACTGCAAGAAACAAATTATGCTGAAGTGACAGCAGATATTATGCATTGGCTGAATGCGGCATTAGCCAGCCAACGCGCTATAACCCCCGACGTTACATCGACAGATTGATTTGGAGAAGACTCATGACACAAAGCACAAGTACCCCCTACGACAGTTTAGAAGTGGGCCAGAAAGCCACATTCAGTAAGCTGGTGACAGAACATGACATTATGCTGTTTGCCAGTATGTCGGGCGACCGTAATCCGGTGCATTTGGATGCCGAGTTCGCTGCGGGTACCATGTTTAGAGAGCGTATTGCTCACGGTATGTTCAGTGGTGCGCTGATCAGTGCCGCAGTAGCCTGTGAATTGCCAGGACCGGGTACGATTTACCTAGGTCAGCAAATGGAATTTAAATTGCCGGTGAAGTTGAATGATGAATTGACCGTGCAATTGGAAATTCTAGAGAAATTACCTAAGTTCCGTGTGCGTATTATGACGCGTGTGGTCAATCAGCGTGATGAGATTGTCGTCGATGGTGAGGCGTTAATTATCGCGCCGCGCAAAGCCCAAACCGTTGAGTTAGCTGAGTTACCCAAATTTGTTGCGCAATAAATCCCCCGTGCTTTAACCCGTATTAAGCGGCGTGTCTGACGCTGCCTCTTGTCGCGTATATCACGCTATGAATCAAGAGGCAGGTCATTGTTAGCCGATTTAAACTGGGTTTGGACACTCAATATAGTGGTGTTCGATATTAAAGCGCGCCGCCAGCCATTCGCCTAGCGCTTGTACACCGTAGCGTTCGGTGGCGTGGTGGCCGGCAGCGAAGAAACTGATACCGTTTTCTTGTGCCTCATGAAAGGTGCGCTCCGACACTTCACCGGTAATAAAGGCGTCGGCCCCGGCGCTAATCGCATGTTCGATATACCCTTGTGCCGCACCAGTACACCACGCCACACGTTTGATCGGTTGCTGATGGTCAATCATCAGGGGTGCGCGATCCAAAGATTTCTCAATACGTGCGGCAAACTCACTGGCGGATAAGGGTGCGTCAAGTTCGCCGATTAAGCCGACATTGCGCGGGTTGTCGGGTTCTAGCGGGCCAGTCACGGTGATACCTAAGCGCTGCGCCAGTTGTACGTTATTACCCACTTCAGGGTGCACGTCGAGTGGTAGATGGTAAGCCAGTAAATTAATATCATGCGTGAGTAAGGCTTTAATGCGGCGTTGTTTCATTCCTATAATAGGTTGATCTTCACCTTTCCAGAAATAGCCGTGATGCACTAAAATGGCATCAGCTTGCAGTTCAATCGCCGCATCAATTAAGGCTTGGCTGGCAGTGACGCCGCTGACGATGCGTTTAATGTGAGTTTTACCTTCCACCTGTAAACCATTGGGGCAGTAATCGCTGATGGCGCTGACATTGAGAAACTGCTCGATGTCATGCAGAAGAAGAGTGCGGTCAACAGACATAATTATTCCTTAAGAGTCATGCGCGGTACTTTAATCGCGGAGTGCATTCTATAATGCGGCTTCTAAATACGATTAAAACAGTATTTGCGGCACAATGCATATCTGTGCTGTGGATAGGCGGATGGGTTTGGGTTGTTTTATTTTATATCTTTTGTGAATTTTGAGTTTGGAATGCGTTATGCAAAGTTTCTTTAAAAGTTATGGTTGGCCGTTGGTGGTGGGTTTGCTGGTGGCATTATTGCTGATTGAGCGTTTTCCGCATTGGGTGGGTTTGCCCAGTATTGATTTTTATGTGCAGCAAGCGCCTGCGAATAAGCGTTCAAGCGGTCGCTCAAAAGCTGGGCCAGTATCCTATGCAGATGGAGTGAGCCACGCTTCGCCGGCGGTAGCAAACTTGTATACGGCGAAATTGGTCAGTAAACCGCAGCATCCATTGTATGACGATCCCACTTTTAAGAAATTTTATGGTGATAACTTGCCACAGCAAAAACGTATGGAATCGAGTTTGGGTTCTGCGGTGCTGATGAGTAAAGAAGGCTATTTATTAACCAATAATCATGTCACCGCCGGTGCTGATCAGATTGTGGTGGCGCTCAAAGATGGTCGTGAGACGCTGGCGCGAGTGATTGGTAGCGATCCAGAGACGGATTTAGCGGTGTTGAAAATTGATTTGCCTGATTTGCCAGCCATTACCTTGGGTCGTTCGGATTCGATTCGTATTGGTGATGTGGTTTTGGCCATTGGTAATCCGTTTGGGGTTGGGCAGACGGTGACCATGGGGATTATCAGTGCCACGGGGCGCAATCAGTTGGGTCTCAATACCTATGAAGACTTTATTCAAACCGATGCGGCGATTAACCCCGGTAACTCCGGTGGTGCCTTGGTCGATGCGCAGGGGCATTTATTGGGGATTAATACCGCGATTTTTTCACGTTCGGGCGGTTCGCAAGGGATTGGTTTTGCTATTCCAGTCAAGTTGGCGCTGGATGTGATGCGTTCGATTGTGGAGCATGGGCAAGTGGTGCGCGGCTGGTTAGGGCTTGAGGTGCAGGCATTGACGCCGGAGTTGGCTGAGTCTTTTGGTTTGCTCAATAGCCCAGGAGTGCTGGTCGCTGGAGTGTATCGCGATGGTCCTGCGGCGAAAGCCGGTTTGCAGCCCGGTGATATTATTCTAAAAATTGCCAATGAGGATGCCAAGGATGGACGCACTTCGATGAATCAAGTGGCATTGATGCAGCCTGGCGCTACGGTTGATATTACCGTGTTGCGTAATGGTCAGGCGCTGACCTTGACGGCCAGTATTGGTGTGCGGCCACCGTCGGATTGATCTGTCAGTGATAAAAAAGGAGCCCTATACGGCTCCTTTTTTATTGTCAGCAACTTAGCGCTTGAGGCCGTAGCCTTCAGATAGGGTGCTGGGGTCGCCATCGTGTTTCTGCGCGTAATCACGCGGTGGCTCAGCAATCGTATCAAACTGACTGTCTTGCGGGGCTTTAATGCGCTCACGCGGTAGTGAATCATCTGCCAGACTGGCCAGTAAACGGTCGCGCGCTACTTCATCCAGCGCTAAACGCTCAGCACCAGACGAGAGGTGCTGGTGCACATCTTGATAATTCTGCGTCAGTTTTTTAACCAATGATGCTGTGGTATTAAAATGCGTCACCACTTCACTTTGGTAGCTGTCAAAACGCTCCTGAAGCTCATCCAACTGACTCTGAGTTTTACCAGGTGCATTACGTTGCAATACGCGTGCTAAAATAACACCAATAATAATCCCACCGACTAAGGTGAGTGTTGGAATTAACCAAACGGGGAGTGACTGTTCCACAAGACTTCCTCTTTAAACGGCTTTGCTTTACGTTAACCACTTCTGCCTGTTCTGTACAGCTTCGAGCAGGCACCGATATGTGACAGTATCTGCTTTATTGCCAATATTTGCCACTAGACGAATTTACCCCAAAAGGGGTCACGGAGTCCTTTTTGTTTATGCGTGAAAATCCTGTTCTGATCAATGGCCCTGTTGGCGCGCTAGAAGGCCTGCACTTGCCGATCGCTGATGCACGAGGCATTGCTCTAGTTTGCCATCCAAACCCCAGTCAAGGCGGCACCATGCTCAATAAGGTGGTCTCTACCCTGCAGCGCACTGCGCGTGACAGTGGTTTAGCTACGTTGCGCTTTAATTATCGCGGTGCGGGTAAAAGCGCAGGCGAGCATGATATGAATAGCGGTGAAGTGGATGATGCTCAAGCTGCGTTAGCTTGGCTGCAAGAGCAACATCCAAATTTACCCATTTATTTACTGGGTTTTTCCTTTGGTGGTTTTGTTGCCGGTAGTTTATCCGGACGTTTACAGCACGCCGGTGTTGCCGTGCAGCAGCTGTATTTAGTGGCACCGGCGGTGATGCGTTTTGAGGCAGAACATCCTTTGTGCAGTGATTGTAAACTCACGGTGATTCAGCCTGAAGACGATGAAGTGATTGATCCTGAACTGGTGTATCAGTGGTCTGCTGCATTATCTCAGCCACATGAGCTGCTAAAAGTGGCAGAATGTGGACACTTTTTCCATGGTCGACTGCCCGAGCTGAAACAGCTGGTCGCCGAACGCCTTTAATTTTTAATATTGATTGAGTGATTATGAGCACGCGAGTTTTAACTGGAATTACCACCACAGGTACGCCGCACTTAGGTAACTATGCTGGCGCGATTCGTCCGGCTATTGCGGCCAGCCAAGTCGATAACGTTGAGTCGTTTTACTTTTTAGCTGACTATCATGCGCTGATTAAGTGCGATGATCCGGCCCGTATTCAGCGTTCGCGCTTAGAGATCGCCGCCACATGGCTGGCGGGCGGTTTAGATACTGAGCGTGCGACTTTTTATCGTCAGTCGGATATTCCAGAAATCACTGAGCTGACCTGGCTGTTAACCTGTGTGGCCTCTAAGGGTTTGCTCAATCGTGCGCATGCCTATAAAGCCTCGGTTGATCAAAACGAAGCCGCGGGCATGGATCCAGATGCTGGTATCACTATGGGGTTATTCAGTTACCCAGTATTGATGGCGGCGGATATTTTGCTCTTTAATGCTAATAAAGTACCGGTGGGTCGTGATCAGGTGCAGCACGTGGAAATGGCCCGTGATATTGGTCAGCGTTTTAACCATTTGTTTGGCAAGGGCAAAGAGCTGTTTGCCATGCCAGAAGCGGTGATCGAAGAAGATGTCGCCACCTTGCCTGGTTTAGATGGCCGTAAGATGTCGAAAAGTTACGACAATACCATCCCGTTATTCTCATCCAGCAAAGAGCTGAAAAGCGCTATTTCGCGGATTGTTACTGACTCTAAATTGCCCGGTGAAGCGAAAGATCCGGATAGCTCGCACTTGTTTACTCTGTATCAAGCCTTCTCGACGCGTGCTGAGCAAATCGCTATGCGTGCTGATTTAGAAGCAGGTTTGGCTTGGGGCGAAGCGAAGCAGCGCTTGTTTACCTTGTTGGATGAGCAGTTGGCTGAGCCACGTGAGCGCTACCATGGGTTTATGGCGCAACCCAATGAGATGGAAGAGATCTTACAGGCCGGTGCAGTCAAAGCACGCAAAGTGGCAACGCCTTTCTTGCAAGAACTGCGTGAGGCTGTGGGTCTGCGTAGCTTCGCTGTGCAAGGTGCGGATATCACCAGCAGTAAGAAAAAAGCTAAGAAAGCCAGCCGTGTGGTGAGCTTTAGAGATGATGAAGGCTTTCGCTTTCGTATTCTCAGTAGCAAGGGTGACGATTTACTCCTGTCTAAAGCCTTTGCTGATGGCCGTGGTGCAGGTATGGCATCCAAGCATGTACAAACCGCACAAGACGACTTGGATATCCGCCAAGTGGATCAGCAGCTGAGTATCTGGCTGGATGATGAGTGCATCGCGCAAAGCTCACAGTACAGCAGTGACGAGCTGTGCGCGGAGGCGTTAGCCGAGTTACGTAACGCGTTAGCTACAGATGGCTGAGTTGATTCTGCTTACAATATCGTAGGGCGGGCATTTATGCCCGCGTTATGCCCGCGTTATGCCCGCGTGGTGCCTTGATGTTGTTGGTTGGCGGGCACAAGTGCCCGCCCTACGTTGGTGTCGGTATAGGTAACGCTGTTTGCAGGCATAAAAAATGGAGCCTAGGTCCCGTTTTTACGCGTTAGCTACAGATGGCTGAGTTGATTCTGCTTACAATATCGTAGGGCGGGCATTTATGCCCGCGTTATGCCCGCGGTGTGCCTTGATGTTGTTGATTGGCGGGCACAAGTGCCCGCCCTACGTTGGTGTCGGTATAGGTAACGCTGTTTGCAGGCATAAAAAAACGGAGCCTAGGCTCCGTTTTTGTTGTGTTACTTGGGTGTATTAGGAACCCATTTGTTTTTCTTTGATCTCTGCTAATGTTTTGCAGTCGATGCACAGTGTCGCTGTTGGGCGTGCTTCGAGTCGGCGAATGCCGATTTCTACGCCGCAGGCATCACACCAGCCGTAATCATCATCTTTAATCAGCTCGATGGTTTCATCGATTTTCTTAATCAGCTTACGTTCACGGTCACGTGTACGCAGCTCAATGCTGAACTCTTCTTCTTGGCTGGCACGGTCAGCTGGATCTGGGAAGTTTGCCGCTTCGTCCTTCATATGAGTCACGGTGCGATCCACTTCTTCCATTAATTCCTGTTTCCAGATATTTAGAAGGTTGGTGAAGTGAGCGCGCATCTTTTCGCTCATATACTCTTCGTCTTTACTTAACTCATAAGGTACGAAAGCATTGTCTAATTGGCTGCTTTGTTTTTCTGTTGTCTTGGGCATAGGTCCGCCTCTCAAACGCTCTAAATCACTGCGTAATAAGCGTTAATCAGTTCCCTGAATAACCACCTCTACGCTCACAAGCGGGCGAACATACCAGAATGCAAAGTAAAACGCCAGCTTATTAAAAAATAGGCTGGCGTTTGCTGAGCGGTTTTGCGGTCTAGAGGACTAATATCTTACTCAACCAGACGGCCATGCAAGGTGAAGGGTTTCGCTTCTTCGATAAACACATCAACGAACTGACCGATCAATGCAGGGTTATTACTGCGGAAGTAAACGTTGCGGTTATTCTCGTTACGGCCTTGCAGCAAGCCCGGGTCTTTTTTCGCATAGTCGTTGACCAGAATACGTTGCACGGTGTTGGCCATGCGGCGTGTATGGGCAAAGCCTTGCTGCTGTAGACGGTGTTGTAGCCGGCCGAGGCGCTCCTTGATGACTTCCTCCGGGGTGTCGTCGCGCAGCTCTGCAGCGGGCGTACCAGGGCGCGGGCTGTAGATAAATGAGTAGGAGAAGTCAAAGTCGACGTCGGTTACTAATTGCAGGGTTTGCTCAAAGTCTTTTTCAGTCTCGCCGGGGAAGCCGACGATAAAGTCAGAGCTGATTAAAATATCAGGCACCGCAGCTTTTAGCTTACGAATACGTGATTTGTATTCCAAAGCAGTGTGGTTGCGCTTCATCGCTGCCAAAATACGGTCAGAACCGGACTGCACCGGTAAGTGCAGGTATTTAGCCAGCTTAGGAATATTGGCATGCGCATCGATTAACGAGTCAGAGAACTCCAGAGGGTGCGAGGTCATATAACGAATGCGGTCGATGCCGTCGATTTCAGCCACTAAGCGGAGCAATTCAGCAAAGTCAGCGATATCGCCGTTACCAATATCACCGCGGTAACCGTTAACGTTTTGGCCGAGCAGGGTGACTTCACGTACGCCGTGCTCAGCTAAGTGTTGGACTTCTTTAATCACGTCCTTGAGTGGACGGCTGACTTCTTCACCGCGCGTGTAAGGAACAACGCAGAAGCTGCAGTATTTGCTGCAACCTTCCATCACAGATACGTAGGCGGTTGGGCCATCGATGCGCGGTTCAGGTAAACGGTCGAATTTCTCAATCTCAGGGAAGGACACATCGACCTGGGCTTTGCCGGTGCTGCGTGCTGCATCAATCATTTCAGGTAAGCGGTGCAGTGTTTGTGGGCCAAAGACCACATCAACATAGGGTGCGCGTTCACGTAACGCTTTACCTTCTTGGCTAGCCACACAGCCGCCAACGGTAATCATTAGGTCAGGATTGGCCAGTTTCAGTTCGCGCCAACGACCCAGTTGTGAATAGACTTTATCTTGTGCACGTTCGCGGATGGAGCAGGTGTTGAGGATAATAATATCGGCCTCGGCTGCATCTTTGGTGGTCTCTATGGCTTGATGTTCGCCCAATAAATCCACCATGCGCGAGCTGTCATACTCGTTCATTTGGCAGCCGTGGGTTTCGATGTACAATTTTTTAGCCATAAGATAACGCGCCTACAAGTAACTACATTAGCCGCATATTATGGAAGACCCGCGAGACAGGCGCAAACCTATTTGCATATTGAGCTGTCGATCGATCTTGAATGGACGTGGATTATGCTGTTTAGAGGAGTGGGTGAGGGCAGTTTTATTCTAGCGATTTCTAGCGTTCAGGCAAAAAAAAGGATGCCGTGTAGGGCATCCTTTTGTGTCACAGGTACAGATTAAGCGTTTGGCTTAGTCTCATCCTGCTCGGCAGCAGGGGCGTTGTCTTTGTGTGACTCGGGCTCCTGTTTTGCTGCTGTTTCATGGTGCGCAGGGGCTGCATCTTCTGCAGTAGCGCTTGGTGCGTTTGTTTTGTCAGCAACTTTATAGGTTGCGCGCTCTTCGCTGCGTACTTCAGTTGCTGGTACGTTATCAGCAGGTTTTTTATCACCGTAGCTCGCTGGGCTGTCTGTTACCGGCAGTTTTGTCGGTGCAGGAGCTGGTGCCACATCTGTAGCCTCGATTGTTGGCTTAGCCTGTTCAACCGGTGCAGTAGCTGTGACTTCAGCTTGTGCAGCTTGAGTCACCTCGGCTTTAGCTTCAGTCGCTTTTGGCTCTGATGCTTTGGCAGTCTCTGCTTCACGGGCTAAACGCTCTAAACGACGACGCTCACGCGGGTCATTTGCGGCACGGCCAGCAGGGCGCGCAGGTGCTTGTGGTTTCTCTTCAGCTTTGGGCTTAGCAGGTGCTTTAGCAGCAGGCTCAGCTTTAACTGGAGCAGGAGCAGGAGCAGGAGCAGGAGCAGGCTTAGCAGGTGCTGGAGAGGCCGGTTTAACGGGCTCGGCGGCCTGTTCTGCAGGTTTTTCTGTGGCAGTGGGCTTAGCAACCGGTGCTGGCACAGCTTCTACTTTTTCAGCAACTTGAACTGCAGCAGGCTTTGCAGCCCCTTTCGTTTCGGTTGCTGCTGGTGCTTTTACTGGCTCAGAGATTTGCATCAAAGGCTGCTCAGCAGGTAAGCCGGCTGCTTGTACAGGATCAATAGTAGCGACTACACCACGACCGGCTGCAGCATTGTGCGCAAGCTCAGCTTTAGCAGGTGCAGCTTGAGCTTCGACTACGACGGGCTTGCTAGCCTCTGTCGTTTCGGGCTTGTGCTCTGCAACAGGCTTAGCATCAGTAGTGCTGTCAGCTTGAGTCACATTCTCAACCTTTTTATCGGTTGATTCTGCGACTGCATCTGCTGCTGGTGCATCCGTGTTAGCTACATTATTCTCAGCGTTATCAGTACCGTTCTCACCATCGACTTGTTGACGCTCACGACGATTGCTGCGACGACGTTGACCGCGTGAACGACGACGGGGTGTCTGCTCATCATTGTTGGCGTTGTTGTCATCTTGTTCGTCGTTTTGCTCTGGCAAGTTTGCATCCAGCTCTTCCTTTTCCGCTTCTACAGCGGCTTTAGGATGCGGTGCACGCTCTTGGCGCTCAGGGCGAATCGGGCGCTCATCAGTTTGACGGTTATCACGTGGTGTAGGTGTTGAATGTGACTTATCTTCCTCGACTACCGGCTCTGGTGCTGGAATGTTACGCGCATTGCGTAGCTCTGGTGTATCCAGCGCAGGACGTAGCTCACGGACTGGACGATCGTTACGTTCGTTGCGATCTGTACGTTCAGTGCGTGCTGGACGCTCTTCACGTGTTTCGCGCGGCGCACGTTCACGACGATTGTCACTGGTCTTGTCGCGCTCATGGCGATTTGAGGTATCACGTTGCGTGCTGTTGTTGTCACGCGCGGTCGTGGTGTTATCACGTTGACTTGTATCGCGTTCAGCGGTGTTGTTACGCTGATTGTTGTCGCGTGGTTTACGCTCTTCATCGCGGTTGTTGCGTGGGTTTTCACGGCGACGATTTTGCGATTGATTGCGATCGTTGTTGCGTTCATTGTTGCGTTCATTGTTGCGCTGAGTCGGCGCTGGGCGCTCAGGCTGCTCAGGTTTTTTCGGCTGCTCAACCGGTGCTTCTTCGCTGGCAAATAAGCTGACCAGTGATTTCACTAGACCTTTAAACAAGCTCGGCTGTGCTTTAGCAATAACTGGCTTAGCTGCTACGGCAGTTGGAGCGGCAGCTGCAGGTGTATGTGCTGGAGGAGCGACACGTTCAGCGCTGCTGGTTTTCACTGCAGCTTCTTCGCGTACTAATGAGCGAGTTGCGCTCACCGGTTGAATTTCTTCAGCTTCTTCTGGGGCCATTTCATAGCTGGATTGGCCTGACAGCGCTTCTGGGCTGTCATCACGCAAGCGCATCACTTCAAAGTGCGGTGTTTCTAAGCTTTCATCCGGTAGGATAAAGATGCGAACACGGGTACGCAGTTCGATTTTAGTAATGGCATTACGTTTTTCGTTTAATAAGAAGGCTGCGACTTGGAAAGGTACACGTGCACGCACTTCAGCGGTACGGTCTTTCAGGGCTTCCTCTTCGATTAAGCGGAGAATCGCCAGTGATAATGACTCAACGTCGCGGATAATACCTTGACCATTACAGCGAGGGCAGACCATGCCGCTGGTTTCGCCGAGTGATGGACGCAGGCGCTGACGTGACATTTCCAACAAGCCAAAGCGTGAAATACGACCCACTTGCACACGTGCACGGTCCGCTTCCAGGCATTCGCGCATACGTTCTTCAACAGCACGTTGGTTTTTCGCAGGCGTCATATCGATAAAGTCGATAACGATCAGGCCGCCGATATCACGCAAACGCAGTTGGCGGGCGATTTCTTCAGCCGCTTCCAAGTTGGTTTGCAGTGCAGTTTCTTCAATGTCGCTGCCTTTAGTAGCGCGCGCGGAGTTGATATCGATTGAAACTAAAGCTTCAGTGGGGTCGATCACCAATGCGCCGCCGGAAGGCAATTTTACTTCACGTTGGAACGCCGTTTCGATTTGGCTTTCGATTTGGAAGCGATTAAACAGTGGGACGCTGTCTTGGTAAAGTTTGATTTTATTGGCGTATTGCGGCATCACCTGACGAATAAAGCTGAGTGCTTCTTCTTGAGCATCGACGCTATCAATCAA
This sequence comes from Thiopseudomonas sp., assembly GCA_035271365.1. Taxonomy (GTDB): domain Bacteria; phylum Pseudomonadota; class Gammaproteobacteria; order Pseudomonadales; family Pseudomonadaceae; genus Denitrificimonas. The sequence goes on along the minus strand of DATERS010000017.1, from coordinate 1,955 downwards.
TACTTCGCCGATATCTTGGCGTAAATAGTCACGAATCGCGCGGATAATCACGTTACTTTCTTGATAGATCAAGAATGGCGCGCTGCGGCCTTCGGCTGCTTCTTTAATCGCAGTCCACAACTGTACTAGATAGTCGAGGTCCCACTGCAGTTCTTCGCTGTTACGGCCTAAGCCGGCAGTACGCACGATTAAACCCATATCAGCAGGAGCGTTTAGACCATTCAGAGCTTCACGTAATTCATTGCGCTCTTCGCCTTCAATGCGACGTGAAATACCGCCGGCACGAGGGTTATTCGGCATCAGCACCATATAACGGCCAGCGAGGCTGATAAAGGTGGTCAGGGCTGCGCCTTTATTGCCGCGCTCTTCTTTTTCAACTTGTACGATAACTTCTTGACCTTCGGTCAATACGTCGCGGATATTAACGCGGCCGTTGCCTTCAGTCTTTTTGAAGTATTCGCGAGAAATTTCTTTCAGGGGCAGAAAACCGTGACGCTCTGAGCCGAAGTCAACAAAAGCAGCTTCTAAGCTAGGCTCTACGCGGGTAATACGACCTTTGTAAATGTTGGATTTCTTTTGTTCGCGGGCGCCCGACTCGATATCGAGATCAAATAAGCGTTGTCCGTCTACGAGTGCAACACGCAACTCTTCAGGTTGAGTGGCGTTGATTAGCATTCTTTTCATGAGTTACCAATATATTCCGTGTTCACGGATCACTTAATTGGCACACGCGACAAGCTGGGTCGGTGTTGGGGTCGCGCAGTTAAAAAATAACCGTGTCTAGCGATCAAGGGTCATAAGCCGATATCGCGACAGCGTCTCCAGTTGGCTGCAATGTAAAAGTAGCTTGCAGCACATGTGTTTCAGGAGGAGGAATCAGGTATAAGCCGCGGACGTGATGAAACGTCTGAATCAAAGCGTGTGGCTACGCGGGCTTATCAACTGTGCATCTCCACCCTTCACGTTTCCCTAGGTTGATTCGGGTGCCGCTCGTTGTGTTCGTGAGCGGGTTTATAAAAATGCGATCGCAATAGGCGAGCGCGGATTATGTTTCTATACACTTTTAGCTAAGTCGTGTGTTGCTTAGCGAGGTGTTTGTGACCTGTAATAATGTTGTAACCAGATTGTCGGCTGACGTTTTGTTTTAAATTCTTTTAGCGTGAGCTTGAATCTGACTGCTTTATGCAGCCGACTGAATATAGCAGCAAGTGGGCTTTTCTTCAATGAATAAGTCGGTGCTGATGCGCATTGCGTATTGGGTTTTATAGCGATTTTGGCGAGTGCTGCCGGCATCTTGCAGGCTGTTAGGGATATTGTGCGTATTCACGCCTCATTCATGCTGATTTTTCCTCAATGCCGTTCCGCAGAGCTCCTGAGATCAGTATATAGGCTGCAGTGCCAAGGTCGCAGGCATGGCCAGCTCTTACGTTTAGGTGTCCAAAAAAGGGGGTATTCCATCTTAGGTTTAAGAGTCCAGAAAAAGTGGGCGCTCTGAGTGTTTCTGCGGTTAATTTATGGTCTGGAATCTGCTGTTGTGTTCACCGGTAAGAGCTGGCCATGCCTGCGACTGCTGCTTATCAGCCTTACAAATGCCCATAAAGCGCATGCAATCTGGCAGTCACGCAGTGCTCCTGGGGGCAGTGTATAGACTGCAATGCCAAGGTCGCAGGCATGGCCAGCTCTTACGTTTAGGTGTCCAAAAAAAGGGGTGCACTCCATCGGCGGATTGTTGTTAACATTGTGCGATTGATTGTTAGTTACTTTTTTGGGTGTGTAGTTTTATGACGAAGATGGATTCGCAGACAGCGACGGGTGTGCAGTTGCTGGAGGTGTCGGCGGGGCTGGAAGGGCAGCGCATTGATAATTTTTTATTGGCGCGCTTAAAGGGTGTGCCGAAAACCATGATTTATCGTATTTTGCGTAAAGGCGAAGTGCGCGTTAATAAAGGTCGGATT
>DATERS010000016.1:0-12535 GCA_035271365.1 Thiopseudomonas sp. | reverse complement strand
CTCGCTTCTACCGTAGTCAGCGCATCCGGTTTTGAACAGAAAATTACTGATGCGCCAGCGAGTATTTCTGTGGTGAGCAATGCCGATCTGCAAAAAAAACGCTATAGCAATCTCGCGCAAGCGTTGGACGATGTTGAAGGTATTGATATAAAGCAAGGCACCGGTAAAACCGGCGGCCTAAATATCAGTATGCGCGGTATGCCCAGCGACTACACTTTGATTCTGATTGATGGTCGTCGTCAAAACCCAGCAGGCAATGTCACTCCAAATGGTTTTAACGAAACCTCCACCAGTTTTATGCCGCCCATGTCTGCCATTGAGCGCATTGAAGTGATCCGCGGCCCAATGTCGACACTCTATGGCTCTGATGCCATGGGTGGCGTGATTAATATCATCACCAAGAAAGTCGGTACAGAGTGGACAGGTAGTGTGACGGCTGATTACACGCTCCAAGAAGAGCGTGATTTTGGTGATAGCGGTGGCACCAGCTTTTATACCAGCGGTCCTTTGGTAGACGGTTTACTCGGCTTAAATATGCGCGGCAGTTTTATTGATCGCCAAGAATCAGATTTAACCTACGCCCGTGGTGTCAACGTTAGTAAACGCGGCGCTTCACCCGTTGAAGGTCAAAACTTTAACCTTGGCGCGCGTTTGAATTTGACCCCGCATGATGATCATGACTTCGCTTTAGACTTTGAAAAAGGTCGCCAGAAGTACAATAACGATAGCTGCCAGCTGGGTACTTTAGATGGCAAACAAGGTGGTGATGCTACCGATGGCTGTACCGTTGACGATTTCACTAAAGCCAATGGTTACACTGATGAGCAAAAATTTGAACGTGCTCAGTATGCATTAACTCATACAGGTCGCTTTGAGCTGGGTACCTTAGATAGCGCCGTCACCTACAAAACCACAGAAACACAAGGCCGTACTATTCCAGGTACCATCGGCACAGCTTATGTTGGATTCCCCGATATTGTCGGCGGCAATCAACGTGCATTAAAATCAACAGATTTGGTTATCGATACTAAGTTTGTAACTGCTCTCACTGATAGCACAATCAGCACCATTGGTGGCCAGTACGCAGATGCACAATTAGAAGACGGTATTGCCACCAGTAAGTTTAAACAAGAGTCAGCTGCGGTTTTTGCTGAAAACGAATGGCGTATGACCGATGATTTAGCCCTGACGTTAGGCGCGCGTTATGATCGTCACCAGGCATTCGGTGGCCATACCAGTCCACGTGCTTATTTAGTTTGGAATACGACAGACAATTGGACGCTGAAAGGTGGCGTCAGTAAAGGCTATAAGACTCCAAGTCTGAATGATCTGCACAGCGGCATCAATGGTGTCACCAAACAAGGTAAGACCATTACGACTGGTAATCCAAACTTAAAACCAGAGAAAAGCACCAGCACAGAACTGGCGGCGTACTTTGATAATCTGGCAGGATTTAATGCCAATGCGACACTATTCCATAATAAGTTTAAAGACAAAATCAACTCAGGCCCAGATACAGCCTGTGCATATAATGGCGGTATTTGTTCACAAAAAATCAACGTTGATGATGCGGTCACCCAAGGTGTTGAGCTGGCTGCGCAATGGTATTTCACTGACGATTGGAGTATTAAAGGTAACTACACCTACACCGACAGTGAGCAAAAAAGCGGCAAAGACAAAGGTGCTCAACTCACCAATACAGCACGCCACTTGGCCAATGCCAGCTTAAACTGGCAAGCCAATGACCGTTTTAATCTATGGCTCAACACTGAGTACCGCGGCAAGCGCTCACGTTTTACTAGCAAATACGACAATCTCGACGCTACAGAAAAGAATATTTATACAACACTGGGTAACAAAACCAAAGCCTATACTTTGTTCCACCTCGGCGGCTCATACCAAGCTACAGACGCTTTAGCGTTCAACGCAACCGTTTATAACCTGCTCAATAAGGACTTTGTTAAAGGCAGATCTTACCTAACAGATAAAGGTGATATCGCCTACGGCACCGACTACAGCCACTCCGGCAAATCCACCACAGGCTCGATCGAAGAAGGTCGTCGTTTGTGGATGTCGGCCACCTACCAGTTCTAAGCACAACCTTGTAGACATAAAAAAGCCCACTCACAATCTGCACTGTGAGCGGGCTTTTGCATTCTAAATGCCTTACAGGTAGTAAGACTTCAACGGTGGAAAGCCGTTAAATTCAACTGCACTGTAACTGGTGGTATAAGCACCGGTTGATAACCAATAGAGGCGGTCTTCGCTGGCTAAGTTCAGAGGTAAACCGTACTTGTAGTTTTCGTACATAATATCGGCACTGTCACAGGTTGGACCTGCAATCACTACGTCTTCCAGTTCGCCCTGCTTTTCAGTCCAGATGGGAAACTTAATGCACTCATCCATGGTTTCAATCAAACCCGAGAACTTACCCACATCGGTAAACACCCAACGCTCAACAGAAGTGCGTGATTTACGCGATACCAACACCACTTCACTGACCAAAATGCCGGCGTTAGCAATCAGCGAACGACCTGGCTCCAGAATGATTTCTGGCATTTCATCACCAAAATCTTCTTGTAAGAAACGGGTGATTTCTTCAGCGTAAGCTTGCAAAGTATTGGTCTTATTCAAATAGTTGGCAGGAAAACCGCCACCCATATTGATCATCTGTAAGCGAATACCATCTTCGTCACGCAAGCGCTCATAGATGATTTTCACTTTACCAATCGCCGCATCCCACGAGCCGATTTCACGCTGCTGTGAACCCACATGGAAAGATACGCCGTACGGCACTAAGCCTAACTCACGCGCCAGCACCAATAAGTCCATGGCCATATCAGTTTGGCAACCAAACTTACGCGATAACGGCCAGTCCGCTGAGGCGGAACCTTCGGTCAGAATACGTACATAAATCTTAGAGCCGGGTGCTGCTTTAGCGATATTACGCAAATCTGCTTCTGAGTCAGTGGCGAACATACGCACACCCTTCTCATAGAAGTAACGTACATCGCGGGCTTTTTTAATGGTGTTACCAAAGCTGATTTGCTCAGGTTTAACACCGCATGACATCACCTTATCCAGCTCATAGATCGAGGCAATATCAAAGTTCGAGCCTTTTTCATGCAGCAGTTTAGTAATTTCAATAGCTGGGTTAGCTTTGACGGCATAATAAATTTTCGCGAACGGAAAATTCTCAGCAATTTCATCATAAGCGCGGGCGATGGTTGCGGTATCAATCACAACAAAGGGGGTTTCGTGCTGATCAGCAAACGCCTTCATCTTTTTAAAAGTTTCAGGCGCGAAGTAATCTTCCACATTAATGGACATAGCTGGACTCCTATCTGGGTCATGGCAAATCAAGAAAATAAGGGATTAAATCTGAACGCTGAATCCGTTTCCCCACTTTGGTTCGCCTACTTCCCAAGGCATGTCGCCGATGATGCATAGCATTAAAGCTATATACCTCTCGTCGTCAGTACTTGAGCCGGATGGATCGTTTCAGCATGAGCGTTCTAATCGCGCACTTTAGGGCTATGACTCTAGGATAGCAACCTTAAAAAACGTATTTTAAGATTAAATTACTATAAGGAATTTACATATCGTACTGACAGGTAATAAATACCCAAGCAAAATACATCTAGCGCTAGACAAGCCAGCACTTACGGCCGTTACAGGCGGCAAGTGCTGGCTGCTAAAAATCTCGTTAATTAAGACTTAAAGCGATTAACCAGCTCATATAATTGTTCAGATACACGCTGCGAACTGCGAATGCTTTCAGCGCTCTCATCAGTACGATGCAAGCTGCGCTCGGCCAGTGCTGAAATCTCTGCAACTTGGTTATTCACTTCCTGTGACACCATGGCCTGCTCTTCCACAGCCGTAGCCATTTGCTCAGACATAGCGGTGATCTGGCTCACAGCTTCTACGATGCCCAACAACATGCTCTCTGACTCAACAACTCGCTGCAAGCCCAATTCAGCATCAGCGGCTCCCTCTTCAGCCACAAGCACAGACGCCGTTGCCTGCTTACTGAGACCTGAAACAATTTCACCAATATTCTTGGCTGAATCGCGAGTATTGGACGCAAGCAAGCGCACTTCATCTGCAACCACAGAGAATCCACGACCGTGCTCTCCTGCGCGAGCTGCCTCAATCGCCGCATTGAGCGCAAGCAAGTTGGTCTGATCTGAAATGGTCTCAATCGATGCAGCGGCTTTTGCAATAGAGTCAGTCTGGTCTGCCAACTGCTTAACAGCTTGGCCAATATCTAAAACTGTACTACGCAGTTGCTCGATAGAGGTACGAGTGACATAAGCAATCTCGACACCTTGGTTGGCTAAAGAGCTGGAATGGTCTGCTTGCCCTGCTGTTTTTTGCACGTTTTCAGAGATTTCATGGATCGCTAAAGACATCTCATGCATGGCTGTAGCTACCAAGCCTGTTTGCTTGCTTTGATTAACAATTTCTTCACGCGCTGTTTCAGTTAAGGCTAAACCTCGGTGCGACTGCTCTTTCACTTGACGCGAAGCATCCTCAATACGCGTCAAAACGGCATCCAAGTGCGCACGCAAACTCATAACTCCAACCATCACGTTACCGGTCATACCATGCTGATTTGTATAGGTGCTGGTCGCCAGCGGGTGCATAAACACGCCTTGCAACTCATTCGTTATCAACTGCAAATCATGCCTGTACTGCAAGTACTGCAGGCCACCAAAAGTTAATAATGAAACGATCAACCATAAGCTACTGGCTAGAGGAGAGACGCTATAGCCTAAAATTAACGCAGGAATGATAAAAGCCACAGCCACCATCAGCTGCTTTAAATACACAGGGACTCGTAGCTGGCGACGTTTTTGATTCATGCGCGCATAGAGCTTTTCCGCTCGTTCAATATCTGCTTGAGCAGGGTAAGAACGTACTGACTCATAACCTACAACTTGGGAATTCTCGGTCACAGGTGTGACATAAGCACTGACCCAATAATGATCACCATTTTTACAACGGTTTTTGACCATGCCCATCCAAGGCCGCCCAGCCTGAAGATGCTGCCACATCACTTCAAATGCTTCTTTAGGCATATCTGGGTGGCGAACAATATTATGATGCTGCCCAATGAGCTCATCGCGCGAGTAACCGCTGATTTTTTCGAAAGCATCGTTACAGTGAGTAATGACGCCCTCCAAGTTAGTGGCTGAAATTAGTTTTTCACTGGGGGGGAATTTTTGTTCGCGCAGAGTTACTGATCGACTTTTGTTCATAACGGCCACCTTGAATACACTTATTTAACTCATGTGCTTGCTAATTGAGCTTCGGAACTTAATTACCATCACTGATCATAAAAACCGCTAGCGTTGTCCCTGATTTAACCTGCACATACGCTGAGGCTGATGAATTGCTTACTAGCAAAACGCGTTAACTACTTCAAAAGTCACGCTGTACTCTTTATGGAGGGTGCTTGACTCGTTTATTAAGCGCTTTATTCTATCGGCAGACTTAAGTCGTACTTTAATACAGTAATTGTATGCTAAAAACCGATCTCTCTGTATTAAATAAAATCGACATATACGATACCAGTGCCAGCCTAAGCTAGGCTTTGATGACCCTATTTGACATTGAAAGGGCTGCGCTAGCCCTGCCAAGTAAGCACAGTGTAGGTCATACCAACAAGCGCAATCATTAATAAGAACACAGAAGAGAATAATGATATTTTGCGTTTATAGCGTTGAAAGAAACCTCCTCGCATCAGTAGTGCATAGCTCAGTAAAATAACAAAGTCGAAGAAAACCCAAACCAGAGTCAATACCAATAAACTCAACTTAAAATCTGTCGTTACCGTAATAAATTGAGGAAAAAACGCGACGAAAAAAATAATATCCTTAGGATTCGAGACCCCAAGAAAAAAGCCATTGAGAAAGGCTGAGTGATGCTTAGTTGTCACATAAGGTATTTGCACTAAGGCGCTGGACTGAGTTAAATCTGCACGCAAACCGCTTAAAGCCATCCAGCCAATAAACCCACAACCCAGCAGACTAATCCACTGCAAGCTATGCCCATCGAGGGCAATCACTCCAGAAATAATTAAGGCTGCTGCAACCAACAAGACTAACGAGGCTAGGTTAGTACCGAGTACCGTAATCAACGCATATTTAAAGCTATGCCGAGATGCAGCATTGATTACCAAAGCAACGATAGGCCCCGGCGTCCCAATTAATAAAACAATCGCCGTGATATAAGCTAGTAGTATCGTAAAACTCATGATGTAGTGACCTTAAAAATCCTGAACAGGCATATTAAAGCGCGTCCTTTCTACTTAAGCAGTCGACCAACTACTCATCACCCAAAAACCCACCCGACTGGCGATTCCATAAACGTGCATAGAGTCCGTTTTTCGCCAACAACTCTTGGTGACTACCCACTTCGACAATCTGCCCTTGATCCATCACCACCAAGCGATCCATAGCAGCAATGGTGGATAAACGGTGCGCAATCGCTATCACAGTTTTATCAGCCATCAGCTCATACAGGCTTTCTTGAATCGCCACCTCAACTTCCGAGTCCAGGGCACTGGTGGCTTCATCCAGCAATAAGATCGGCGCATCTTTAAGCATCACCCTAGCAATGGCAATGCGCTGGCGTTGACCGCCAGATAACTTAACGCCGCGATCGCCGACATGCGCATCCAAACCCACACGACCTTTGGCATCCGAGAGAGATGGAATAAACTCCGCCGCTTGCGCACGCTCAATCGCTTGAAGCACCTCCTCTTCAGAGGCGTCAGGGCGACCATAGACAATATTGTCGCGTACCGAGCGGTGCATTAACGCGGTGTCTTGGGTCACCATACCAATATGTTGGCGCAATGATTGCTGGGTGACCTTGGCAATATCTTGGCCATCAATCAGTACTTGGCCGCTGCTGACATCATAAAAACGCAGCAACACATTGACTAAGGTGGATTTACCCGCACCGGAGCGGCCGACTAAACCAATTTTCTCACCGGCCTTAATATGCAGATTAAAGTCGCTCATCAAGGGTTTGCCATTACGATAAGCAAAACACAGTTGCTTAAACTCGATTTCACCGTGCGGTACTTGCAATTCTGTGGCATCCGGTGCATCCAAGAGTTTGACTGGCTGGCTGATAGTATTCATACCATCTTGCACCGTACCCAGATTTTCAAACAGCATGGTGGCTTCCCACATAATCCAATGGGATAAGCCAATTAAGCGTAGCGCCATAGCAATCGCTGCCGCTACCGCCCCGACACCTATTAAATCCTGCTGCCACAAATACAAACTCAGCGCCGCAGTACCACCGACTAACAGCATGTTCAAAGTGTGATTGAGTAGCTCCAAATAAGTCACCCAGCGCATTTGCGCATGCACTGTACCCATAAACTCTTGCATGGCCTGTTTGGCATAACGCGCTTCACGGCCGCCATGCGAAAACAATTTGACTGTGGCGATATTAGAATAGGCATCAGTAATGCGCCCGGTCATCAGCGAGCGCGCATCGGCTTGAGTGCTCGCCAGCTTAGCCATACGCGGCACAAACACGCGTAAAGTTAAGATAAAGATCACTAACCAAGCGACAAAAGGCACTAAGAGCCAGGCATCAAAAGTCAGTAAAATAATGGAGGTCGTGAGGAAGTAAATCACCACATAGACCAGCATTTCTGCGCAAATCATAATGGTGTCACGTACCGCTAAAGCAGTTTGCATGACCTTGGCAGAAATACGCCCAGCAAACTCATCTTGGTAAAACTGCATGCTTTGGCTGAGCAGTATCTGGTGAAACTGCCAACGCAAGCGCATCGGCAATACTCCTTGCAGGGTTTGAAAACGCACATTACTGGCCAACAACACCCACAACGGGCTGAGCACAATCAACGCCAGCATCGCTAACAAGGGCGTACTTTTTTCTGCCCACAACTGCGCCGGACTATATTGACCAAGCCAATCGACAATCAAGCCCATCATTTGAAACAGCACTGCTTCAAAGATGCCAAGGCCGGCATTGAACAACACCAATACCAATAACCACGGCCATGAGCCACGTGCACAGGCTTTGACAAAATGGAACAGGGTTAATTTTTTTGGAGTTAAAGGCTCTTCTGGATAGGGATTTATTCGACGCTCAAACCATGCAAACCAAGACATAACATACCTTGTTAAAAAGGGACTCACGCTGGCACAAGTCGCAGCTACAACACAGCGCAATAAAGACGGCTATTCTAACCTAATCAAGGGTCTCTCGAGCTGTTACTATTTTAAACTACTTAACTGCACAGCCTATTCACCTTATATGCGCTCAAGTATGTATAGATTTGCACAGACAACTCGCAAGCGCTCCTAAGCTTTACTTCATATAACTCGCATACACTGCCTATGGTTAAGAGTACCTCGCTATTGTCGTGACGAGCGAAGCCATGGATGGCGTAGCGCCCGCATCGAACCCCGGATGGGTTCGTTAAGGGAAAAACGACAGTAGCGAGGTGCGCCCAAGAGTATCTATTTGTCTCTGTATGCAAGTCGTATAAGGCTTTGCAAACTTAAATACCACCGCGATTTCCACCTAGCCCAGTATCTCCGCTATAATTGCCGGCTAATTTTTGAACTCTTTTTCTTTGAGGCGCTATCAGCATGAGCAAACAGGCTGCCGAAGTCGCGAAACGTCGTACGTTCGCTATTATTGCCCACCCGGACGCCGGTAAAACCACCATTACCGAACGCTTATTGCTGATGGGACAGGCCATTTCTGTCGCGGGTACGGTTAAATCACGTAAATCCGACCGCCACGCCACCTCAGACTGGATGGCGATGGAGCAGCAACGCGGTATTTCCATTACCACCTCAGTGATGCAGTTTCCTTACCGCAAACACATGATCAACCTGCTCGACACCCCAGGTCACGAAGACTTCTCCGAAGATACTTACCGTACGCTGACCGCGGTCGACAGTGCGCTGATGATGATCGACGGCGGTAAAGGGGTTGAGCCACGCACCATCGCCTTGATGAATGTCTGCCGGATGCGTGATACGCCGATTATCAGCTTTATCAACAAAATGGACCGTGATATTCGCGACCCGATTGAGTTGCTTGATGAAATCGAAGCGGTATTGGGTATTAAAGCCGCGCCGATTACTTGGCCAATTGGCTGCTACCGTGAATTTAAAGGCGTGTATCACCTCACCGATGATGTGATTTATGTTTACACCGCAGGTCATGGTCATGAACGTACCGATGTAAAACTGATTCAAGGTCTCGATAGCGCTGAAGCACGCGCACACATTGGTGACCTCTACGATGATTTTGTTGAGGATCTGGAGCTGGTGCAAGGTGCTTGCCATGAGTTTGACCATGAGCAGTTCCTGAAAGGCAAAATGACGCCGGTATTCTTCGGTACTGCCTTGGGTAACTTTGGTGTGGACCATGTGCTCGATGCTTTCGTGGATTGGGCGCCAGCGCCACAGCCACGTATGGCACTGGAGCGTGAAGTCCGCCCAGAGGACGAAAAATTCAGCGGTTTTGTGTTTAAAATCCAAGCCAATATGGACCCACGCCACCGCGACCGTATTGCCTTTATGCGCGTGTGCTCAGGTAAATATGAGCAAGGCATGAAAATGCGGCATGTGCGCATCAATAAAGAGATCCGCATTGCCGATGCTCTAACCTTCTTCTCCAGTGAGCGTGAGCGCTTAGAAGAGGCCTATGGCGGTGACATTATTGGTTTACACAACCACGGCACCATTCAAATTGGCGACACCTTTACTGATGGCGAAGAGCTGTCCTTTACCGGTGTGCCACGCTTTGCCCCAGAACTGTTCCGCCGTGTGCGCTTGTCTGATCCATTACGCGCCAAGCAACTACGCCAAGGTCTGCAAGAATTGGCTGAAGAAGGTGCAACGCAGGTGTTCTTCCCACAGCGCAACAACGACATTATTCTCGGTGCCATTGGTGTGCTGCAGTTTGATGTGGTCGCCAGCCGCCTCAAAGAAGAATACAAAGTGGAATGTATTTACGAGAACATTAACGTCTGGTCAGCGCGCTGGATTGAGTGCGACGATAAGAAAAAGCTGCAAGAGTTTAAAGACAAAGCCCATGAAAATCTGTCTATTGATGGCGGTGGGCATTTGACTTATCTAGCGCCAACCCGTGTCAACTTAAGCATTATGGAAGAGCGCTGGCCGGATATTAAATTCTTGTCGGCGCGTGAATCACACTAAGTTCAAGCAACAATACTGGACTTACTCCACAGTGAGTCTCATCCTAAAAGCGCAGGTTTAGCCTGCGCTTTTTTGTTGGAGCGCTTTATGTTGTTGATTGATAGTCACTGCCACTTAGACTTCCCCGACTTTGATCATGATCGCGAAGTAGTGATTGCGCGCAGTCAAACGCTGGGGGTGCAAAAGATGGTGGTGGCCGGCATTACGCGCCAGCATTGGCCACGCCTGTGGAACACTGTTAGCAACACAGAAGGTCTATATGGCGCTTTCGGACTGCACCCCTACTTTCTCGCGGAGCATCAAGACACTGATCTGCAAGCCCTGCGCGAACAACTGCAAGGCTACCAGCATCACCCTAAGCTCTGTGCAGTCGGTGAAATCGGTTTAGATTTATTTCTCAAAGATTTAGATCCTGCACGACAAATTCATCTATTTGAACAACAAGTGGCCATCGCTGCCGAGTTTAATCTACCAGTGATTATCCATTCGCGGCGCGCCAATGCGCAGGTCACGGCCATCTTAAAAAAAGCCAAACTGCCGCGCGCAGGGATTATCCATGCATTTTCTGGCAGTTATGAAGAAGCAATGGAATATATCAAGCTGGGTTTTCTACTGGGGTTTGGCGGCGCTGCGACATGGTCACGCGCCACCCGTTTACAATCAGTATTAAAGCGCCTGCCACTTGATAGTATCGCCCTAGAAACCGACAGCCCTGATATGTCTCCTGAATGGTTAGCTGGGCAGCGCAATAGCCCTGAACACTTACCCAGAATCTGTCATCATCTGGCGCAGATTTATGGCGTCAGTGCTGCCACCTTTGCTGCACATACCAGCACTAATGTGCGGTGCTTATTTGGTTGGTAAAATTAAAGTAAGGGTTTATATAGTTTGACAATGGCCTACAAGGCCTTTTAGCTATGCGGTTATCTTTAGCGCACTTAGGCCATATTAAGTGCTATTTGATCCATATATTCATGTTTTACACAGGCTCAATCACCATGAAACGCTTTCTTATTTTTTGTGCTGTCCTGCTCGGCTGTATTGGACTGGCCGCCACTTGGTATATCCAACAAAAACTGCCGCAACGTTCAGGCTCATTAGAGTTAACTGAGCTGTCTGCCCCCGTTGACGTGCACTATGACGAGCGCGGTGTACCGCATATTCAGGCGCAAAACGAGCTGGATGCCTACCGAGCTTTGGGTTACGTACATGCGCAAGATCGTCTCTTTCAAATGGAAATCATGCGCCGTTTAGCACGCGGTGAATTATCCGAAATCCTAGGCGAACAAACCGTTCCGCTCGACCGTTTATTTCGCACCTTACGCCTCCATCAACACGCGCAACAATATGTACAAAAACTCGACCATAACAGTGCTCCAGTGCAAGCATTGCAGGCTTATTTAGATGGTATTAACCAATTCCAAGCCCAAGGTGCCACACCGGTTGAGTTTGATGTGCTGGGGATTAATCCGCGCCCTTATACGATGGAAGACACCCTCAGTATTGCCGGCTATTTAGCCTATAGCTTTGCTGCTGCATTTCGTACCGAACCCACTCTCAGCTATATCCGCCAAGAACTCGGCGAAGACTATCTCGCTATATTTGATCTAGAAACGCCCAGCGCAGCAGCAGTCCCCTACCCCGCAACAACACAACTGAGCAGCAAGGACTGGACACAATTACACGCCATTGCACAATTGAGCCAAAAAGCACTATTGGATGCAGGCTTACCGCAGTTTGAAGGCAGTAACGCTTGGGTGATGAGTGGCGCAAAAACGGCCAGCGGAAACCCCCTATTAGCCGGTGATCCCCATATCAACTTCTCAGTACCTGCAGTCTGGTATGAAGCCCATCTGCAAACCCCTGATTTTGAATTGTACGGGCATTTTCAAGCGCTCAATCCCTTTGCTCTACTGGGTCACAACCATGATTTTGGTTGGTCCATCACCATGTTTCAAAATGATGATTTAGACTTTATTGCACTGAAAACCAACCCTGAAAACCCACAACAAGTCTGGCAAAATGATGAGTGGCAGACACTGGATACGCAAACGCAGTGGATTGTGATTAAGGACCAAGAACCAGAAAAGCTCACCCTGCACCACTCAGCGTATGGGCCGATTATTACCGATGCTTTAAGTACATCTGCAAGCGATACACCCATTGCCATGTGGTGGTCCTATTTAGAAACTGAAAACCCTATTTTAGATGCGTTTTATGAGCTTAATCGCGCCAATACGCTGGATAAAGCGCGCCAAGCTGCCAGTAAAATCCATGCTCCTGGCCTAAATGTAGTGCTGTCT
>DATERS010000015.1:0-18055 GCA_035271365.1 Thiopseudomonas sp. | reverse complement strand
TGTAAGCGCCCTTAAATCAGCACCATTGCAAAACGATTACTCAGTTTAACCCAGCTCCACGTTCCAAGGCAGTAGTGCTTCGAGCTTTTCAAGTGTGCCAGCAGTCGCGATGTGGTCAAGAATATGTTTGATATAGGCTTGCGGATCTAGGTTATTGGCTTTTGCGGTTTCGATGAATGAGTAACAAGCGGCGCTGGCGTCTGCGCCTTTTCGAGTGTCGGCGAATAACCAGTTTTTACGGCCAATAGCAAAGGGACGGATGGCATTTTCGGCCAGGGCGTTGCTGATCTTAAGATCGCCGCGCTCACAATAGCCCACCAAGTATTGCCACTGGTTTAAGGTGTAGTCGATAGCTTTTCTCAGAGCGCCGCCTTTCATGATTTTTGCAGCGTTTTTCTCAAGCCACAGCTTAAATTCATTCAGTACCGGCATGCTGATTTCTTGTCGCGCCTTTAAACGCTCTTCGTCGGTTTTATCCGCGATGTTAGTTTCTACTCGATAGAGTTTGCGGATATAGCCCAGCGCTACATCCGCTTTACTCACGGTGCCTATTTTGAATTTAGCTTTAGAGTCAGCGCTTTTATCGGCTTCAACAAACTTACGTCGTGCGTGATCCCAGCAGCCGATACGCGTAATCGAATTAGCTTTGCAGACTGCGCTATAGCCAGAATAACCATCGGCTTGCAGCACACCCTCAAAATCATCGAGCAGGCGCACAGCCACGCTGCCTGCGCGCGAAGGATCGTATTCAAAGAGTACGCTAAGCTGGCTAGGCGGCCCGCCGCGGATAACCCACATCCACTTATCAGACTGTGCTGTTTTTCCGTCTTCTTTGAGCACTTGCAGACGGGTTTCATCAGCTTGCAAATAACTGCCGCTGTTTTGCACCTCGCGCATCAAACGCAATAAAGGTTTGGCTTCGTCAGCAAAGCGCATACACCACTGCGCCATGTTGTTGCGGTAAATCGATTGACCTAAACCTTTGAATTTACTTTCCTGACGATACAGCGGCATGCCGTACAGGTATTTATCCGTAATAACATGAGCAATCAGTGAAGTGGTTACCGAACATTTTCCAAAGGGATGTACTGGTCGCTGCGCGGCTACGATCTGTTCTTCTGATGTACTGTTTTTAGGGGGAAAAACGGCTTTTTCTTGCCAGTGCTCCAGCACTTTAAGTTGCGCAGGAATGTAGTGCAGCTCTTCTTTTACTTTGGTGAAGAAGGTTTTTTCGGCACCGGCTTTTTCCAGCTCAGTCAGAGTGTGCTCGATGCGCTCACGCACTAGATTTGCAGAGAAACCACGCTGACGTGTTTGACGTACTTTGCGCGCTTGAGTCAGCTCTGCGTTTTCATCAGACGCTTCAGGCAAGGTTTCAAACAGCTCATCGAGCAAAGCTTCGAGCTCTGTTTCATCAAAGAGGTTTAACTGGAACTTGGACTTTTCGCTGCTGGCACTGAACTTCTGCGTTTTCAGCAGGCGGTTCATTTCTTCCAGTAGCTCGATACGACGATGGGCTGCTTTGAGCTCGTTCTTTTGCTCTAATAAACTTGTGTTTTGTTCTTCTACAACAGCTTGAAATTGAGCCACCACCAAACGTAATTCAGCAGCACTCAGGCTGCTTAAATCAGGGGTTTTAATGGTTGGCTCGGGCTGCTTTTTCATGCCCAAACTATAGCAAAACCCACCCTGAAAAACACCTTAAAAAGCAGCTAAAACCTAATAAAATCAAGCTATCCAAGGCTGTCGTACTGTAGCTTTTTATGACCCTTAAACAGGCTGATATCATAGCCATCTAACAGCCAATTTATTTGCTCACCATTCAAAGCCAGCAACTCGTCAGCAGGTTTAGGCCACTTAAATTTCTCTTCAGCCAGCGCTTTGTAATACATAACAAAGCCGTTATCTTCCCACATCACGCATTTGATTTTGTTGCGCTGGCGATTGGTGAAGGCATACAGCGCACCGCTGAACGGGTTATGCCCCAACTCTTGCTCCACCAGCAACGCCAAACCATTGGCCTGTTTTCTAAAATCTACCGGCGCACGGTACAAATAGATTTCTGGCATCTGCTTGGCTGGACGCAAATAACGCACTTTCATTACAGCTGCCTCAGCAGCGCCAAAACAACATCCAGATTGCCTGCATTGACTCCTGAAAAGCTGACACCGCTAGGCAAATGGACACCCAGCTCATCATGAGAGCGACTGTGCGAAGCCGTTACTTGTGTCACCTTAGCAAAGCCTGCAGGCTTTTCAGCGCCCTCAGCTACCTGAAATTTCTTACGCCAATAATTAAACTGCGGGTAATTCAAATCATGCTGTTTACAAAAAGCCGCGCCGGATAAGTCAGTGGCTTGCCAGGCACCAATATGCTGCTGCCAAAACTGCTGGCGTTCCTGTGAAGTCATCACCAATACCCCTTTCAAAAAGACAGGTATTAGTTTGAAACGGTATAATGCGCGATGAAAGATGCTGATTTAAGGGCGCTTACTCTAATGGCGTATAACTCAAAGGTCGTTGGCTTGAGATTGGCTCGCCGTTGACCTTATACTTTTTTAGTCGTTGCGAGCTGTCTATCAATGGTTGATTGCATAGAAATTTTCTGTATCATTTTTGGGGTTTTGATAGGTTATTTGAAGACTTAAAGCCGTACAATCACACAGGCTGCTATACTCGATTTAATTGTTAAATTAATTTTAGAAATCAACATTTTAGGCATCCTTTAATACGCACTGAAGGACAAGCTATTATTTCGCTAGGGAAAATATCATAATGATTGGTAAGTCAATTGGGGTGTCAGAGAAAACAAGTGGCGAATCCGTTTCTTTAGAATGGACTAATAGCGTTGCTTTAGAATCTACCAGTGTCGTTAAAATGCCTTTTGGTCCAGAAAGCGTTGGGTCTTATGAGGCAAATGGTGAAGATTTAATTATTAATCTTAAGTCGGGTGAGTCCGTTACCGTACAAGACTTTTTTACGTTATTTGGTTATGAAGATGAGCTGAACGAGCTTGTACTGCAAGACGAAAATGGTGTGCTGTGGTCGGCTCAACTTGACCCTGTTCTTGGGGAGTTTACCTTCACAGAAATTGCAAGTCTTGATATTGCTACTGATTCAGTCGCAGGCTTTGCCAGTAGTGTTCCGGGTTGGCTTAAAATTGGATTGGCAGCATTGGCCGTAGGTGGAATCGCAGCCAGTAAGAGTAGCGGCGGCAGTTCTTCGAATAATGAGTTTGCTTATGATGATGGTAGTGCGCCCGAAGCGCTAACAGATCTAACCATTAATGATGAAGGTACTGTGATCACAGGTCGCGGTCAGCCTGGTGCAGACGTTACTATTTTTATTAAAGGCCCAAGTGATAGCGTCGTGGTCGTGGTCGTGGGTGAAGGTATTGTTCAAGGGGATGGTAACTTTGAAATTACTTTGTATGAAGCACAAATTGACGGTGAAATACTGGTTGCTACTCAAAAGAATAGTACAGGCAAGATATCGCCTGACACTTTTCTTACTGCACCAGATACCACAGAGCCTGGAACGTTATCACTAAAGTTTAATAAAGATTATGATGATGGTGCAGTGGTCACGGTGACCGGTGAGCCGGGTGCCACGGTGACCATCACGAGTCCAACGGGAGCGGTGATTGGTCAGGATACCGTTGGTGCCACCGGTACAGTCGATGTTATCTTGATTATTCCGCAAACCAACGGTGAAACGTTAACAGCAACGCAAACGGATGCGGCGGATAATAAATCACCTGAAGTAACTATTGTAGCACCGGATACAACGTCACCTATAGCCCCTGAAATAGCGATTGATGATGCGGGTGCTGTAGTCACTGTAACCGGTGAACCGGGTGCTAAGGTTAGCATTACGAGTCCAACGGAAGCGGTGATTGGTCTGGGTACTGTTGGTGATACAGGTACAGTCGATGTGATCTTGATTACTCCGCAAATCAATGGCGAAAAATTAACAGCAACGCAAACGGATGCTGCGGGTAATACATCACCGACAACATCGGTTCTTGCGCCAGGTGGTGCAGCACCTATTGCTCCAGTATTAGTAATTGATAGTGCGGGTAAAGTGGTGACGGTGGAGGGTGAGGCAGGCGCCAAGGTGATGATTACTACGAATGAGCCTTTTGGAGCTCTGATTGGTCTGGGTGTCGTTGGTACCTCAGGTACAGTGGATATTATCTTGATTACTCCGCAAATCAATGGTGAAAAGTTAACAGCTACGCAAATTAACGGTAGTGGTAAAGAGTCTCCTGAAGGTACTGTCACTGCATACGATACTACTGACCCTACAGCTCCAAAGTTAGAGATTATTACCAGTAAAATAGTCAAGGTAACGGGTGAGCCTGGCGCCAAGGTAGATATTACTGATCCAGACGGTGTTCAGATTGGTCTGGGTACCGTTGGTGCCGCTGGTACAGTGAATGTTACATTGATTACTCCGCAAATCAACGGTGAAACGTTAACAGTAACGCAAACTGATGCGGCGGGTAATATATCACCTGAAGCAACGGTTATTGCGCCAGGTGGCACAGCGCCGGGGGCTCCTATATTAGTCATTTATGATGCCGGTGATGTGGTGAAGGTAACCGGTAAGCCGGGTGCTCAGGTGGTTATTAAAGATCCAACAGGCCTTAATATTGGTGCTGCTAACATTGGCCCTAGTGGAATGGTTGAAATCACCTTGCTTACTCCACAAACCAACGGTGAAACCTTAACAGCAACGCAAACCGATACTGCGGGTCATACATCACCTGAATCAACTGTAACTGCAAAGGATACAACACCACCTAAAGCTCCAGAGTTAGTGATTGATAGTGCGGGTGAAATAGTGACTGTGACCGGTGAGGTGGGTGCGATCGTGACTGTCGTTAATCCAAGTGGCGGTGGTAGCCCGATTGGTGTGGGTATCATTGGTGCCAGTGGGCAAGTTGATATTACATTGGTTATTCCACAAGCTAGCGGTAAAAAATTGACAGCGACGCAAATGGATAGTGCAGGTAACGTATCACCTAAAGGGTCGGCCAATGTACCGAGCGGCTCGAAATCCAAGGCCCTGTTTGCAGAAGCAGATGACGACACCGATATAATGATGATGGGTAAAGCTGAGTCTGACGCTACTGTTGAAGCTAAAGACGATACAGCGATGGCTACAGGCCTAGCCAGTCAGTACTCTAGCTTAAGCATTGATCTTTCTGGTGTGGAAGATTTTTCTGCTATTGATGAGGAGCAAGAGTTTGCTGCATTGTCAGTCAGTTTTGATGATGTTCTTTCCATTGAAGATGGAGACGATTTTGCTCCCTTGCTTGAGCCAGAAGAAGGGCAAGCGTTCACAATAGCATCGACAGAAAATTCTGTTGTTGATATAGCAGGTTACGATGTACAGCCTGTTGTCGACCCATTAGATGATTTGTTAGATCAAGATAACCTGTATATCTAGCGTCTAGTTTATTAAATACCGAGTTGTCAGGCTCGGTATTTAATAATGAATGAATTGAAAGTCAGTTGCATATCTTATTTTGATATGTCAGTGCAAAGATTGTCGCTGTGTTAATTATTAAACGCCGTTGCTGCTCATTACAGCACCGGCGTTTTTTTATGCTCATTTTTATGATCCCCACGCTGCTCCGGAGCTTTAGGCGGCACAAAGCTGATCAATTTAGACTCTTCGTCAGGCTTGAATGTGTCCATGGATTTAACTGGGGTAATGTGTTCTTTACTGTCAATAAAGAATAATACCAGCGCTTGATTATGATGCTGCTTGAGAAAGTCTTGATAGCTGAATTCATCGCTCAGTTGCGTTGTTTTGATCGTGTAGCCCTGACTGGCTAAGCTGGCAAGTTTGGCGTAACTGACACCATCAAACAGGCCGCGAGTGTGCTGTATTTTCTCGGCGGTCTGATGACGTGCTTTCTGATCTGGGTCGCCTTCGGCAAGGCTGAACACACTATCGTCATCACCAAACCAGTCAAGAAAGTGATAGGTGGCCAGTGAGTTCATATGCTTATACGGTGAGATTACTAGCAGGTTGCCGATGCCGCTCATATTCAGTTGATTGGATGCATGTTCTGAGACTGGATTACCAAAGTACACCTGTAAGTTATCCATGCGCGCTTGACGCACGTTATCCCAGTTTGTATCGGTCAGCAGTATCGGTACTTCATGCTTTTTCAACTCCTTAGCAATCATGCGCGCGACTGGGTTAGCGCCCAAAATTAAGAATCCGAACTCTGCAGGTTCTGCAACGCCCAGCAATTTTGCCAGTGGACGGGCGGTCAGGCTTTGTACCGTCACAGTGGCGATAATAAGCATAAATACCAAGGGCACCAGGGTCTCAGCCCCCGCGTAACCGTTACTTTCTAGCTGGTACGCAAACAGTGCGGATACTGCCGCGGCAACAATACCGCGTGGCGCAATCCAGCTTAAAAATAGCTTTTCTCGTATGTTCAAATCGGTGCCAATAGCCGATATAAATATACTCAGGGGCCGCGCTACCAGCATCAAAATAGCCAAGACTAGTGCGAGCCCCCAGCCAAGCTCTGCGATAGCTGAAAACTCAATACGCGCTGCCAGAATAATAAATAATGCTGAAATAAGCAGTACGCTTAAGGACTCTTTAAACTCCAGAATGCTGTCGACCTGGACGTGTTTCATATTGGCCATCCAGATGCCCATGATAGTCACTGTCAACAGACCAGATTCGTGGGCGATTTCATTGGAGAGGGCGTAGACGCCGAGCATAAATGTCAGGGTACCGGCATTGTGCAGATAGTGTGGTATCCAGTGCTTGCGCAGCACCTGGCCGTTTAGATAACCCGCAGCTGCGCCGAGTACAGTACCGACAAGAATAGTGGTGCCAAAAATATACAGGGAATGGCCAAAAACGTTACCTTGACCCCAGGACACGATGCCCTCATACACCAGCACTGCCAGCAAGGCACCAACAGGGTCAATAATGATACCTTCCCATTGCAGTATGTTGGCCAGCTTGGAACTAGGACGTACCGAGCGTAGCAAGGGTGCGATCACGGTAGGGCCGGTGACGACAGAGATGGCGCCAAATAGCAGAGCCAGCTCCCAGCGAATGTCTAAAATCCAGTGCGCAGATAGGGTGCCAATAATACCGGTTACAACAGCGCCGACCATGATCAGGTTGCGCACCATTTTGCTGTGGCCGCGAATCTCTGAAAACCGCAGTGTTAGGCTGCCTTCAAATAGAATGATGGCCACCGCCAAGGAGACCATGGGGAAGAGTAGGTCAGCGAATACATCTTCTGGGTTGATATAGTGTAAAACTGGGCCGCAGGCGATGCCGGCCGCTAACAGAAATAAAATAGCGGGCACACGAATGCGCCAAGCCAGCCACTGACAAAACAGCGACAGTACACCAATAGATGCGAGCAGAAAAGCAGTGCTAACCGGCATAAAGGATAGGTTCCATAAATGATTGTTGTATAGGCAGGCTATTTTACTGAGGCCCTATCAAACGGCAAGTCAGTCTTAGATATTAAGGTGTTTAGGCGGGGATTTCGTGCTGTTTTAGTTTTGGTCTGTAGATTGTCTTATGGCCCTCATTGCATCAGTCGTTTGGAGGGTCACATCTTTTTGGGGAGATGCTAAAGCATGGTTTTAGCGCAGTATATTTTCCAGTACATCAATAATATGGTCACGATCGCCGGAGTAGTATCTGTCAGCAAAGGCGCTGCCTGTTGCGAGTAATAAAGCGATACTGACCGCGGCTAAATACAACGCTGATTTTCTAATACTGTTGGGCATAACTGATCCTATCTAAAGTATTGTTCAAGCGTAAATATAGAAACTTTAATACATTGTGATTAGTACGCAGACGCTTGTTTTAGTTCCTAAATCGCTGATTTTGAGCATAAAAAAACCTCAAGGTGCTATCAGCACACTTGAGGTTTTGCTCGGCAGCAACGTTAGATCACACCGTCTAACGCTTAGTAACGCGCATCTTTAGGTTTTTTACCAGATGGCCAATCATTCACTTTGCCTGGGAAGTCTGGACGTGGTTGGTGGGTAAAGAACTCCGATACGTCAATCGCATCTTGATCGCTAAGCACGTTACCGTGACCCCATAGACCTTTGGTTTGGATACCCATGGGCATATTGTATTTTACAAACGCCGCAGCCTTGTAAGTACGCGCCATACCGGCACCAATATTAAAGGACTCATCGCCCCATAATGGTGGGAAGACGATATCGCCACGGCTGTCTTTAATGCCTTCACCGTTGTCGCCATGACAGGTTGCGCACTGGACTTTGTAGATAACCTCACCGCGTGCTGGGTCGCCCACTAATGACTCATCAACTTTACCCGCATTATTGATATCGACTTTTTGGCTCTTAGGTACGTTTTGTGCGAGCCATTCCATATAGGCAACCATCGCCTGCATTTCTTCTGACTCACGGTCGACCGGTTTGCCGTTCATGGAGCGTTGGAAGCAACCGTTAATGCGCTGCTCTAAATCAACCATGCTCTCTGAGCGCGGCATCACCCGTGGATAGGTATTAAAGCTATTGATGTACGGGTCGCCCAGCGGGATTTTACCTTGTGAGATATGGCAGCTATTACAGTTCATCTGCGCACCCACATGCTCAGGCATCAGACGCTTGGTTTCATTTAAGAGGCGCTTGCCATAGAAAATCTGATCAGCATTGGGTTCTTTCAAGATGGAGGTATCTTGCGGAAGAATGTACGTGCCGATGTCTACGTTGGCATCATCAGTGACCACAAGATCAAATTCTGTTGCATTACGCTCAATCGGCTTAGGTGAGTCACAGCCACTGATTGCAAATGCACAGACAGCTGCAAGCATTGTGATCGGTAAACGTAGAGAGCTTATGTTGGCAACATCAGGCAGATTTAAGAGTGATTTGTTCACATTTGGCTCCTTGTTCCTGCAGCAGGAATACTAAGATCAGGTGCAACGTCGGTACCTGTTTTTGGTTTTTTGCTGAGGAAGTGACGCATTTGCACCACATCATCCACATCAACCTTGCTGCCTTGGTTGGTCCAGCTATTACGAATGTAGTTCACCACTTCAGCAACGTCCGCATCACTGAGGTTGATAAATTCAGGCATAGTAAAGGCCATACGGTCATGCTTGGTATTAGGCATGCGACCACCACTTAGGGTGATTTGCAGTACGGAGTCAGCATCACGTGAATATACCGCGCTGTTGCCTTCTAGTGCCGGGAAGATACGTGGGACACCTTTACCGTCAGCACGGTGGCAGACTTGGCAGTATTCCGCATATAAAATCGCACCGCGTGAATCGTAAACGCCATCCATCAGCTTCTGTGTGGTCACGTCGACTTTCGCAGGCACAGTGACGGGCTCGCCCGGTTTAGGACTTAGAGTCTTCAAGTAGGCAGACATCGCATACAGATCGTCCTCAGTCATATACTGAGTACTGTGCTCAACCACTTCAGCCATTGCGCCAAACGCAGCGGTGATATCAGTACGGCCGGTTTTAAAGAAATCGACCAGCTCATCAGTGCTCCAGATTGCTAAACCGTCATGCTCGCCACGTAGGCTTTTTGCGCGCCAGCCATCAATCACTGCACCGCTTAAAAACTCTTCAGAGTCAGCATTGGATAAGGCGACTTCTTGGAAACCAATACCACGTTCGGTATGACATGAGCCACAGTGGCCTGGGCCTTCAATCAGATACTGACCACGTGCCAGTACGGCATCATCTGTTTCGGCAACAAACTCGCGCTCTGGCGCAAAGATCGCTTGCCAGTACGCTAGCGGCCAGCGCCAGTTTAGAATCGGTGGCATTTCGCTGGGTTTGTTTTCTTGTTTAACGGCTTTTACACCTGACATAAAGTAGGCGTACATCGCAGCCATATCTTCGTCTGGCATAATTTGGTAAGACGGGTACGGCATCGCAGGGTAGAGCGCGCTATTGTCCTGACGCACGCCGTGTTTGGTGGCGTTATTAAAATCGTCAAAGGTATAGCTACCAATGCCGGTTTCTTTGTCTGGGGTGATATTGGTTGAATAGATTGCCCCTAGTGGGGTCAGCATCGGCAAGCCACCGGCAAAGTCTGCGCCACCTAACGTGGTATGACATGCAACGCAGTCTGCTGTGCGCGCAACGTATTCGCCTTTTTTGATCAGTTCAGGATCGTTAATGTTGACTTCAATAGCGCTGGTAGTGGTGCGTAAACTTGGCAGTACTTGCGCCAAAGAAAACGCAATTGCGAGTCCACCGACCCCTGCGATAATTATAGTTAATGGCCACTTTCTCATAAGCCGTACTCCCTCAGACAAATACAATTGCCGTGATGCATGATTAGGTTTGGCATCTTTTAATATGTGCCAATGATTTTGATTCAGCCTAGTACGCTGCCAAGCTCATTTTATTTACCGCACAGCTTAATAACATAAGTGACTAAATAGAAGTAAATAAGTCAGAATAGATTTAAATTCGAACTTAAGGCCATGATTTGTCAATACTTAACACAATAGGCGTTGCGTTAAGTATTGCTTTCTGATCAAGTGGTGAGATGGATTTCTTTATTATTTAGCAGGGCTGGTGACTTTAACCGCAGGTGTTGCTTGCAAAGTGCCTTCAGCCGCCAGTAATTGTTTCTGTTTGACGTCGTAGCGCATTAAAAAGCTAACAGGGCGGCTCTGCGCATCTTTTTTGACAGTCAGTTCAAGTAAGTCACCCTTAAGTAAGGCGCTTTTGAGTTGTACTTCTTGGTCGTTAATCCATGCTTTACCAGTGATGTTTTGGTATTTCTGCTTCAGCTCAACGCGGTATGTTTGACCACTGTATGTTTGCCACTGCCAAGTACCAGCCACTTTAGCGGGGACAATCCATTTATAGAGATTAATGCTGCCGCAGGCTTCGCGCTGATCCGCTTTCCAGTCGCCCATATCAAAGGCATGCGAGACAATGCGTGTGCCAGGGCGCAGTTCATCCAGCAGTCGCGGTCTGAGCTGTACGTTCACTAAGTCAAGTAAATATAGAGTCACAACTGTGGCGTCACTAAAGTCAGCCTCAAGTAAATCGCCTTCAAAAAAGTTGACTAAATATTCAACACCCGTATGGCTTGCGTATTCAATAGCTTCAGTGATGCGCATCGGGTCCATATCAATGCCAACGCCATGAGTGTTGCGCTCTAAAGCCGCTGCCACAACAATGCGTCCATCACCGCAGCCTAAATCATAGAGGATGTCTTGGCTGGTCACTTGTGCTAAATCGAGCATGGCCTGCACAATTTTTTCATCGGTGGGTACATAAGGCACGTCTAAAATAATATCGGCTTCATCGTTAAAATCATCGCTAAAGTTGAGGCCTCTACAGTCGGGATCAAACAAGGAGTAATCATCAGAGTTGTAGTCTAAATCCCTCAGCTCATCGATTAACTCGTCATCATCATTAAACGCTAAATCTTTATACAAGGCAGGCACCTCAAAGTGAAAAGGTTATGGGATCTGAGCAAATGCTACAGTTGTATTTTACAATGGGGTCGTAGTCTAGCGAAATGATGCTGTCAGTGCTGCTTTCTAATCTTGTGCGCAATATATGGCTCGCATTTTAAAAGATTAATACTTGGGGGAACTGATGGTGGATTTGCCTGACTAATGTTTATTGTTTCTTTTGAGTGCACACATTATGCTGTCCAGCCTACCTTTTAAACGACTGATGCCGCGTACTAAAAAGCAGCTATTCGCTGCGGTGCTTGCCACTGCAGCTACTGCAGCTGCAGCTGCAGTTGTCTTGACGAGTCAGCTATTGGCTGACCCCAAGCCTGTTGATTTGTCAGAAAACCCTTTTGCATTAACGACTAACCTACTGGCTGAATGGCAGGACGGTGATCTGATTGTGCTGGTGCGTCACTTAGAGCGTTGCAGTCGTGTGGATGCAGCTTGTTTAGGTGAGCCAACAGGAATTACCCAGCGCTCAACCGCAGCGGGGCTGGAGTTGCGTGAACAGTTCTTAGGTTTAGGTCTTGCGGCCACTGATATTTATAGCAGTCCTTTGGTGCGTACCAGTCAAACCCGCAGTTTGTTGTTTCCTGAGTCGACGGCCAATGAGGATTTTCTATATCAATGCAAAGAAAATTTTGTACAGGATGCACTGGCTAAGAAAGTGCCTGGCCGTAACCTTGTTTTAGTCACACACAGCAGCTGCATGGATGAGGCCAATGAAAGCTTAAACTATGCCGAAGTGGATTATGAGTACGGCGCATCGGTTTTTATTAATGTGGAAAGTCCCACTGAACAGCAGATTTTAGGTTTTATAGATGCTGATGATTGGTCAAGAACACTCAATCCTAGTTCATAATCTCTGATCGCCTCAAGTATTCAGGCACAGGCACAGGCAGTGCTGTTGCCATGCATTCTAGATCAGGTCTGGTCGGTCGTTGTTGTGGCATCCATGCGGATAAGCTTAGATGCCTTAATCTGCCCCTAACGTGTTAACGCATTTTGTATTGGGTGGAGCAGTAACCGCGACTGATATCCGGGTGACGCAGTTGTAGATGCTTGGTTTTGCGACCACTGACTCGTGTACGCCATAAGCAAAAGGATGATGCTTTAAGCTCGCGGCGCATCAGTTCAATCAGTGCGCTTTCATTTAAGCCGTACAAGTGCTCGATGGCTTCAAAGGGTGTGCGGTCTTCCCACGCCATTTCTATAATGCGGGATAGGTTGGCGGTATCAAACTGATTCATTGTGCTGACTCTTCTAAGGTTGGCGGATGAATAAAGCGGTCGCCCATTAAACCAGCGTCGATGTGACCGACTTTGACATAAATCAGCGCGCCTTGTTCTAAGGTAAAAGGGGCGTGAGCGCTGTATCTTGGGTTTCTTAACCAGCTTCCCGTCGGATATTGGCCGTGCTCATCACAGAACATCCCTTCAAGCACTAAGATCTCTTCACCACCGGCATGGATATGACGGTCAAATTGCGTATGTGCGCTATAACCGCTACCCGGTGCATAGCGCACAATACTGGTAGCGCGAGCGACTTCATTGCCAGCGCGCTCAAGTATCATACGGCTCACTCCCGCTAGGGGTGAGTCGATAAATTGATATTGATTAGGCTGGATGACCACAGGCTGACTGAAGTCGCTGTTGAATTGCATGCTATGACAACCTTACATAAAGTGATTGAAGCACAACTTATTGCCATCAAGGTCTTTGACATAAGCGCCGTAGAATACGTTAGGTACACGCTCGCCTGGAGCGCCATCACAGCTTGCACCTAGGGCAATGGCTTTATTGTACATAGCGTCAACGCCTTCTTTGCTGCCGGGTGCAAAAGATACCATGACACCGTTACCTGGCTGTGGGGCTTCTTTATTGAAGGGTATGCAAACGGCTAGCATGGGTTGTTCCATACTTTTACCAATAAAGCTGATGCGATCCATATCAATTAGGGTTTTTGCACCCTGATCGGCCAGTAGTTGGCTATAGAAGGTTTTTGCGGCGGTTAAATCACTCACACCTAAAGTTACGTAACTGATCATGTTTTTAATACCTGATAAAATAAGTAGATGAAGCTGTGGCACTTTACCTGCAATCGTGTCTTTTGGCGCGTTATTGTTATGCTAAACTCCACATTTTAAGTGGCAGTGTGAAAATTACCAAGGATTTTAAAGAAGGTGTTTATGAGAAAAATTATTGCAGCTATTTTTAGTGTTTTTATATTGATGTCAGGTCATGCGCTGGCTAATGCTATTGATGTTAATACGATCAGCAATAAAGCGAAGCAAGGCGATGCTGAGTATCAGGCAGTTTTAGGTCGCTTGTATTATAAAGGCGAAGGCGTGCAGAAGGACGCTAAATTAGCCGAGAAGTGGATGACTAAAGCGGCTAAACAAGGTCTTTCTGAAGCTCAATACAGCTTAGGCTGGATGTACGAGAAAGGTGATCTAGTCAAAAAAAATCAGCGTAAAGCCGTACAGTGGTATACCAAAGCGGCTGAACAAGGTCATGCTCAAGGGCAAGCAGCTTTAGGCGGTATGTATTACGGCGGCCGTGGTGTGTCGGCAAATCCGAGCAAAGCACAGCAGTGGTTAACCAAAGCAGCTGAGCAAGGTCATGTTGATGCTCAATACAGTTTGGCGTGGATGTATTACCAAGGCGACAAGATAAGTAAAAACCGCGCCCGTGCTGCACAGTGGTTTGAGCAAGCGGCTCAACGTGGTCATGCCAAAGCTCAATACAGCTTAGGTTGGATGACGCACGAGGGTGATGCCGTGCCTAAGAACGACCTGCTTGCAGCGCAATTGTTTGATAGTGCTGCGCAATTGGGTGATATGGATGCACAGCTGGCACTCGGGGCGATGTTTTATAAAGGTGACGCCATCCAGCAGGATTTTACTGCCGCTAAACATTGGTTTGAACAGGCTGCTCAGCAAGGCAGTTCTAAAGCGCAAGCGCTATTGGGCGCTATGTATGAGTCGGGCCAAGGTGTTGCCAAAAGTAATACCACCGCTAGACAGTGGTATGCAAAATCATGCAATAGCGCTGAAAAAATCGCCTGTGATGATTACAAAAGGTTAGGTGGCCAATAAGCACCCAGCGTGTTTCAGTTCTAAAACTTTAAAACCAGCCTTGTGCTGGTTTTTTTATTAATGAGAGGTTGTTTAAGCGCACATTTGTAGGGCAGTGGGCTAAGCTGAGTGGGTGCAAGCGTATTGAAAAAAATTTAGCATAAGCGAGATACCTATGGTTTTTTTACCCCTTTATCGCACGGTTGCTCAGGATTTATCTGAAGGCGGCTTACCTGATTTTTTTGCTGCAGCTACTGTGCCGCAACTGGCGGCGGTGTTATGTATTCAAAGCGCACCAAAATTGGCGGATGGGCAGGCCGCGCAGGCGTCGATTGAACGGCAATTAGCGCAGATGATCAGTGCGGGGCAGCAAGCGAATACACTGGCGCCTTTGGCTTTTCAGAATCTTGTCTATGAGCGCTTTTCTGCGAGTCAGTTTGCAGCTGGATTATCATACTTAGCAAAAATTAAAGTCAGCTTGCTCGATGATGAACACCCAGTAGAGGAGTCGCGCTATTTAGACAGTGAAGGTCAGTGGCTGTATACCTTTAGCGCTGAGTATCAAGCTGAAATTAAACCCTTGCAGCCAGTGTACTTTGCTGAGTACCAAGCTGAGCTATCAGTGACTGATCCGCAGAACAGAATGCTGCGTGAGTTTTTAGCTGCTCCCGATGAGTCCTTTAATGTGCAAGGTTATGCTGGATCGGGTAAGACCCATTTAATTAGCCGCTTTGCACAGTTACTGACTCCTGAACGCACATTGTTGCTGGCGCAAACCTATGGGCAGCTGCAGGCGCTGAAAATTCGAGCCGGCCAGCATTTCCCTGCGATGACTTTTGCCCAGGCGGCAGGTCAGGTTTTGGACAGTAATTTATTGGCCAATAGCTGGCGCTTAAAAGATAAAACCCGCATGCAGCAAACTTGGCAGGTGTCGCACACTCAGGTTGCGCAATGGTTGAATATTCCAGCCATTGCACACTTATCGCCGGCCGAAGTCGCCAGTGTTTGTGCGAGAAGCGTGGCCAGCTATTGCAATACCACAGCGCAAGAGCTTGATTTTATCCATTTCCCAATCGCCATTGCCAGCCACTTAAGTGTGGTGGATAAAGCGGTGTTATTGGAGACAGTGAATCTATATTGGCGCGAACTGATTCGACCCTCTGAGCCGCATATTCGCTTGCCGATTCGCGGCTATCACCGCATTAAATTATTGTCATTAACCGGTGAGGTGCTGGATACCCAGTACACTCATATTATTGTCGATGAAGGGCATGATATCCCTACACCGATGTTGCAAATTCTCGACCGCAGTCCCCAAGCGGTGATTACGTTAAGTGATGAACTACAAAACCTCAGTGGCATGGCGCCAGTGCGCAGCGATATAACCCGTCAGCGCTCAATTGCGCAATCCATACGTTTGGGCAAGCAAGTAGAAAACGTGGTCAATCCATTGATTCAAGCGCACCCTGGCGTCACCAAAGAGTTGTTTGCCGGTCGTGCTGATCATTGCACAAACTTGCAGCACTACAGTGGCTGGCAAATTCCGCAGCGGGCGACCACTATTATCGTGGCGGATGAATTTGATTTATTTGCTTGGTTTCAGCGCTTAAGTCATGCCAACGCATCCTTTCGCTTAGCGCGTTCGACCTTTAAAGACTTTATGACCTTTGCTCAAGACTGTGTTGAGCTGTACAGCAATGGCACGCGACCACGCCACGGTTTGATTTTTCGCTATGCCACCTGGGATGCTTTAAGTGCTGCGATGTCGAGCAATCCATCCTTTGAAGCGATTGAGCGTATGCTGCAAAAAGGCTACTCGCAGGCGGACTTTGAAGCAGCTGTTAATCGACATATGCGCAAAGGTGGCGGCGAGATCACCTTGGCGCGAGTCAGTGATACTAAAAATATGGAGTTTGCCAGTGTGTATCTGTCACGGGATTTGTTAGTGCTGCCCACGGCTCAGCAAAATACTGACAGCCGTGCGCGCTTATTTTCCAGTTTATATACCGCTTGCACGCGCGCGCAGCATGAACTGATTGTGCCCGATGGCTTTTCAGACTGGATTAGCGATGCAGTAAAATAGCGATGTAGAACGGACTTATAGTGGCTGTTATGTAATAATTGCGATATTTGTATAGTTATTTTAGGGAGGGTTTCTGATGATAGATAAGTCACAGACGCTGGCAGAGGCGCATTTTGTACGCGCGGCTGAGCGATTTGAACACAGTCCGATTTCTAAGCAGTTGGCTGCGCTTACGGATAAGATTTTTCCATTACTAAGATTGAATAAAAGCCAACATTGGATGGATTTTGGCGCCGGTACCGGCGCGTCTAGCGTGCCATTGGCTGAGCATGTCGGCCAGGTGACAGCATTGGATACCTCAGCAGCGATGTTAGCTAAGCTCAGCGATAAAAACATTGCCAATATCACCACACTTGAGCATGATATTTTTTGTGGCTTAAGCGCAACCTATGACGGTATGATCAGCAGTATGGCGTTGCACCATGTGGCTGATATTCCTAAGTTATTAAGTTGTATGCATCAGTGCCTTAACGACGCTGGGCAACTGGTGTTAATTGATCTGTATAGCGAAGATGGCAGTTTCCATGGTGATAATAAGGCCAAAGGCGTTGTGCATTTAGGCTTTGATCCACAGCATCTGATGGAAGAGGCGGCTAAGGCGGGCTTTAAAGATTTAAGTTACCGCGAGATTTTTAGCATTGAGCATAAAAATGGTCGCAGCTACCCACTCTTTGTATTGCAGGGGCATGCTTAACTTTTAGCCAATAATTGCAGCCACGGAGCCAGAGCTCAGTCTGGCTTGATCAAATGCAGTGTGCAAACTCGGTTGTTTTAGTTACGAGTAGTTCATAATCCATGGCAAGTAAAATGCAAGGTGTGTGTAAATTGTTAAAAGACACTGGCTTAGCTATTGTCTTTTGTACTCTGCGTTGTTGCGCTACTCTTATTTAAAGTCACCAGGTAGTCGAGGCTCGCTTCTGTAGCGGGCTTTAATTGCTGAATTGCTTTCTCAGTGATTGTAAGCATGCCGCTGTTATCGCGCTCAATAAATCCCAATCTTTGCAACTTATGCACTTTGCGTCGCACGGTTTCTCGAGCAATACCGCTGCACTCGGCAATGGATTGAATATTAATGGGCTGGTTTGCGTGCTGCTTAGCCTTATCACTGATAAATTGCTGATATGTCATCTGGCTGGCGTAACGAGCAGGCAAAGCGCGCGAGCTGATAATGGCTAAAATCAGCATTAAGTCTAGATCACCAAAAAACTGTTGGCGCAAGATGATCAGTAATTCACATAAGGCTTTGACATGAGTCGGGAAGATTTGGCCAAAATTGTGGGTGACTGTTTCATAGCTTGATGGCATCAGGTTATTCGCTGTATTAAAACTGAATAAAATCATCATACCCATTTTGGGTGTAGAGTGCGTTGCTTAGTCTAGGCACTTGAGTGAGACTATCTGTCTATGTGTCATATTGCC
>DATERS010000014.1:0-3244 GCA_035271365.1 Thiopseudomonas sp. | reverse complement strand
GCCCCATACTTCAGCGCAAACACGAGTCAGTGCAGCTGTCAGTGTGGTTTTACCATGGTCAACGTGACCAATAGTACCAACGTTCAGGTGCGGTTTATTACGTTCAAATTTTTCCTTAGCCATTGCTACCACCCTCTGATTAAGCGCACTTATTTTTTATAAGCACATACAAGAAAGGCAGATATATACATATCTGCCTTTGCTTTCACTATGGAGCTCATGAGCGGAGTCGAACCGCTGACCTCACCCTTACCAAGGGTGTGCTCTACCAACTGAGCTACATGAGCGAATCACTACAAAGGCAATTGGAGCGGGTAGCGGGAATCGAACCCGCATCATCAGCTTGGAAGGCTGAGGTTCTACCACTAAACTATACCCGCATTGCATTTGCTTAAAATATGGTGGAGGGAGAAGGATTCGAACCTTCGAAGCTCGCGCGTCAGATTTACAGTCTGATCCCTTTAACCACTCGGGAACCCCTCCTTAAGCGAGGCGCTATAATGATCTATATCCAATTCCATGTCAAGCCATTATTTACAATAACACCTACTTTTCGCACTCTTTTTAATTTAAATGCTATTTGAACCGTATATTTTATACCTTAACCGTAAAATTAATGGTCATCCAAAAGAAACATACAATCAACACTCTAGAGGATAATGATCAACTTCACCTGACTGAGCCTCTATATAAACAGTCATATCCTAGCGTCTTGATAGACTAGCTTCACAGGACTCAAACTGACCTTCTTAATCAACTCTTACGCCGATCAAGAGCGTATGTAGGGACATGCGATAGCTAAACCCTGAAAAACCAGATCGTCCACCATGACGGCCTGCGGAATAACTTGCTTAACAAGCACTGCATCCCCCCCTGTACAAAAAACCGTAAAATCTGCGTTCAGTTTATTTTCAGCCAACTCCAACGCTTCTTTAATAAGACCTGTAGCCATGCCATAAATTCCAGAACGAACAGCAACCTGGGTCGTACGGCCTAATACCATAGAGCCCATAGAACCGCCACTCTCACACTCCGCCAACCCGCCACAATTTCTGAGCATACTGCTCATTAATTTAAGTCCAGGCGCTATGCAGCCGCCAAGATGCTCACCTACTGCATTAATATAATCAGTAGTGATTGCTGTGCCGCAATCAAATACAACACACGCACCCTTAATATTTTCAAAAGCAGCAACAATAGCCAGCCAACGATCCACACCCAGCTTCGTTGCATCCAAATAACCATTTTCCACACCAGCAAGCCTATCTTCTGACCGAGCAAATACAGGTTGAACACCATAGCTATTTCCCACTAGCCTTGCTAACTGAGCATTATCTGCAATGGTGCGCACAGAACAGATACGGCAAAAATCTAGCTTTTTACAGCCGCTTTTAAGCAATGCAACAAGTAAATCATCGCCACTAACCGCGGTGCCGGTAACTTTAAGCTCAGATGTACGGACATCAAGCAAGCGCCACTTAAGCCGCGTATTGCCAAAATCAATCTCCAGCAGCATGTTTCAACCTTAAGCTTAACTCACCACCTATAAACTTATGCTCTTCCCCATTAACCAAGAGGCAAAGCTCTCCTTTATCACCAACGCCTACAATCTCACCCTCAACAGCATTGCTGCCCATCTGTAAAACGCCTTTGCGCCCCTGCCAGGCATGCAAAGAAACCCATTGCGCTCTAAGTGCGGCAAACCCATATAAACTTTGTTTTTGTAGATAGCTATCCAATTCCTCTAGCAGTGCTTGCGCAAATAGAGTCCGATCAATTACAGCTCTTGATGCGTCTTGCAAGGACGTCCACTCTTGATCAATACCATCAAATACACCCGTCATATTGAGATTGACGCCAACACCAATCACAACATGACATAAATCTGCCGGATCACCGACCAACTCAAGAAGAATGCCCGCAACTTTTTTCTCATCAATAAGCACGTCATTTGGCCATTTTAATGGCGCAACAATTCCTGTGACACGCTTAATAGCGCTCGACACTGCCAGCCCAACAACCAAACTCAAACCATCCATTTGACTTAAGCCTCCAGCCACAGGCCACACATAGGTTAAGTATAGATTTTGAGCAAAAGGACTGACCCACTCTCTACCTCGCCGCCCTTTACCGCTGGTCTGATGCTCAGCAATAACCACTAAAGGAGCGCCTTGACCTGACAATAACTGTTTAGCTTGCTCATTGGTTGAGCCTATCGACTCATACGTATAGATTGGCAGTGATGGAAACACATCTTTTATGGCGTCATATCGCAAAAGCTGCAGCGGTTGCGCAAGACGATAGCCTTTGCCTGGGACGCTCT
This sequence comes from Thiopseudomonas sp., assembly GCA_035271365.1. Taxonomy (GTDB): domain Bacteria; phylum Pseudomonadota; class Gammaproteobacteria; order Pseudomonadales; family Pseudomonadaceae; genus Denitrificimonas. The sequence continues at coordinate 921 of DATERS010000014.1, read as the reverse complement.
GTATTGATATACCGAATTCTTCGGTAACTCGCTGAATCCTTTTCCAGACGGCAGCGCGACTTACTCCAAGCTCAAGCCCTAAATGACTACCAGAATAAAACTTGCCATCAGCCAGTAGCATTAATAAATCACGCATAAAATTTCACTTTTTCAATTAAAAATAAAAAAGACAAAATGCCTCTACTGAATTATACAGCTGGCATGTTTATAGTGCTCTCTGCCTAGCAGAATATAAAGAGCCTTAAACCTGTCAAAAAACAATGACGGATTGGCTGAGGGCATAGGAGTTTATAGCAGATAAAGCACAATAATGGACAAGGAGTTATATATTACCGAAGATTAAATTAACGGCTTTTTTGTAATATACCAGCAGTAAAGTACTCGCTCGAAGAATATCAATACATATGGCAACAATATAAAATCACTTTAAACATAAAAACCCCTAGCCATTGCTGACCAGGGATTTATGCAGAGCGTAAACACGCAAATCCATTTGCTAATGAAATCGCCGTTCATATGCCATCCGTGGCATTGGTTTCTATGATGCCAGATCGAGATAAATTTGCACCCCTAGCCCTGTGAAGCAGCTCACAGAACTCCACTTCAATCCGCAAGCAAGAGTAATAGTGTGACGCAGGTTGGCTTTTAACGGCGCTAAATGATGCATCACAGGAAACTTGGTGATTACGTGACCCATTGCAGCAGCTGATTTTTCCATTCAACACGCAACCCGCCAGGGTCGTTTGTGCTGTGGCTCTGTGCTGTTGACTTTCTTGCAGGCATAAAAAAACCCCAGATCATTGCTGATCTGGGGTTTTGGTGTTTAAGCTTGACAATGACCTACTCTCACATGGGGAGACCCCACACTACCATCGGCGATACATCGTTTCACTTCTGAGTTCGGGATGGGATCAGGTGGTT
>DATERS010000013.1:0-2623 GCA_035271365.1 Thiopseudomonas sp. | reverse complement strand
CAGCAAATCACAGGATCCAGTCAAAGTTGCTGAGGCTTTGCGCAACAACAGCTTTGATACGCCGACAGGTGTGCTTGAGTTTGATGATAAAGGTGACTTGAAAAACTTCAGCTTTGTTGTCTACGAGTGGCACGCAGATGGTAGCAAAACCGCTCTAAGCGAGTAACTTAAAACTGTCTAAAGCCTCGCCGTTCAATTTCATGAGCGGCGAGGCTCTTTTGTTTGCTGGATACTCTTATGAACGAAGCCTTTTTTTATTTTCTACAGCAACTGCTGAATGGTCTGACCGTGGGCAGCACCTATGCGCTGATTGCCATTGGTTACACCATGGTTTACGGCATTATCGGCATGATCAACTTCGCCCATGGCGAGGTGTATATGATCGGCAGTTATATGACCTTTATCGCATTAACAGGCTTAGCCATGCTGGGTCTGGAAAGTTTACCTTTACTTATTTTAGGCGCTTTCGTCCTCAGTATTATTGTCACCAGTGCCTACGGTTACAGTATTGAGCGCGTAGCGTATCGGCCATTACGTGGCAGCAATCGCTTAATCCCGTTGATTTCTGCGATTGGTATGTCGATTTTGCTGCAAAACTTTGTGCGTATTGCCCAAGGTGCGCGTGATGTGGCGATGCCGCGTTTAGTCACAGGCGGTGTGACCATTGGCGATGAAGCCAGCTTCCATGCCAGCCTCTCATATATGCAAATTATTATTTTCGCGACCACTTTGGTAGCAATGATCGCGCTGAGTATTTTTATTGCCCGCTCACGCACCGGCCGCGCCTGCCGTGCCTGCTCTGAAGATATTAAAATGACTGGCCTGCTGGGCATTAACAGCAACGCCATTATTGCTATTACCTTTGTGATTGGTGCCATGCTGGCAGCAGTTGCCGGTGTGTTATTGAGTTTGTATTACGGTGTAGTCAATCCTTATATTGGCTTTATGGCCGGCCTGAAAGCTTTTACTGCTGCGGTACTCGGCGGTATTGGTAGTATTCCTGGCGCGGTACTGGGTGGTTTAGTGCTGGGTGTTACCGAAGCGATGACTTCAGGTTATTTCAGCAGCCAATATAAAGATGCAGTAGCCTTTGCTCTGTTAATCCTAATTCTGTTATTTCGTCCGACCGGTATTTTGGGACGTCCAGAAGTGGAGAAAGTGTAATGCGCCTCTATATTAAATCCGCCGTATTCTCCGCTATTGTCGTGTTGATTTTAAGCGGGATTTTACTCGGCGTGCGCCTGACGCAAGTTGGCACAGAGCTCACCTTAGTCGGCGCTGATCAGGACGTGCTGTGGAAGATTTTTGCCGCCAGTGCGCTGATCTTCTTCTATAATTTATTTCGCGATTCCATTGAGCGTGTATTGGGTTTAATCCCCAAGCCTGCCCTATCGCCCGGCTTACGTGAGCTGAGCCAACGCCAATTTGTGCAGCGTCTATTGTGGTGTTTTATCATTGCTGCAGCGCTGATTTTCCCATTCTTGGGTTCACGCAGCCAAATTGACTTAGCCACCTTGGTTTTAATCTATGTGATGCTGGGTTTAGGCCTGAATATTGTCGTGGGTTTAGCTGGCCTTTTAGACTTGGGTTATGTCGGTTTCTATGCAGTGGGTGCTTACACCTATGCCATGCTGGCGCAGTATTTTGGTATCGGCTTTTGGACCGGTTTAGTCGCTGCAGGCATTATGGCAGCATTCTTTGGCTTTATTCTCGGCTTCCCAGTGCTGCGGCTACGCGGTGACTATTTGGCCATTGTCACCTTAGGCTTTGGTGAAATCATTCGTATTTTACTGAATAACTTGACTGATTTGACCGGCGGACCCCGTGGAATTGGCAGCATCCCTAAGCCGACTTTCTTTAACCTGGAATTCAGTCGCCGAGCCAGTGAAGGTTCACAAACTTTTCATGAGTTTTTCGGCATTGCCTTTAACTCCAACCACCGCGTGATGTTTCTCTACTTGCTGGCGCTGGTATTGGTATTGATCACCGTCTTTGTTATCAATCGTTTAATTCGCATGCCCATTGGCCGCGCTTGGGAAGCGATGCGTGAAGATGAAATTGCCTGTCGCGCATTAGGCATGAACCCCACCAATATCAAACTCAGCGCCTTTACCATTGGTGCCACCTTTGCTGGTTTTGCCGGTAGTTTCTTTGCTGCACGCCAAGGCTTTATCAGCCCTGAATCCTTTACCTTTATTGAATCGGCGATTATTTTAGCCATTGTGGTACTCGGTGGCATGGGCTCACAAATCGGCGTGATTCTAGCGGCGATTGTCATGACTGTACTGCCTGAAATGGCTCGTGAGTTTAATGAGTACCGCATGCTGTTATTTGGTTTAATGATGGTGCTAATGATGATCTGGCGACCCCAGGGCTTGCTGCCAATGAAACGCCCGCACGTGGAGTTGCCGCAATGAGTAAGACTATTTTAGAAGTCTCTGACTTAACTATGCGCTTTGGCGGTCTATTAGCAGTGAATGGCGTGGGTTTAACCATCAAAGAAGGCCAAGTCGTTTCGATGATTGGCCCTAACGGCGCAGGTAAAACCACCGTTTTTAACTGCTTAACCGGTTTTTATCAGCCCACGGGCGGTAAAGTCGTTTTTGCTGGCGAAGAAATTCAA
>DATERS010000012.1:0-24580 GCA_035271365.1 Thiopseudomonas sp. | reverse complement strand
AAGCTCAGGAAGTTATTTCCGATACCTGGATCACCAGCAAAGTGAAATCAGTTTTTTTAAGCAACGCTAATATCAGTGGTTTGCTGATTCAAGTTGAAACGGTTGACGGTGTTGTTGCCCTATCTGGCGAAGTACCTACGGCAGTTGAGCGAGATTTAGCCATTGCTACAGCCAAAGAAATCAAAGGCGTTCAAGGTGTTGCTGCGCAAGGTTTGAAAACCAGAAACTAAGCACACAAAATATTGAGTTTAAGAAATATATTTTTAATATAAAAGGTGATTTATGAATACGGATATTTTTGAAGGTAAATGGAAACAGCTTAAAGGCCAAGTGCAAAAGCGCTGGGGCAAGCTGACCAATGATGACTTGGATGTGGTTGAAGGCCATAGTCAGTATCTAGCCGGTAAACTACAAGAGCGTTATGGTTTGACCAAAGAAAAAGCAGAAGAAGAAATTGCTGAGTTTCATCGTAAACTGTAATTCCTGCTGCTAGATAAACGGTTTGAGGGTGGTGTTGAAATACGCTGCTCTCAAGCCGTTTTTTATTGCGCTTTATTTGCCTATGATCACTGTGTAAAAGCGCTTATGCGTTATTTAAACAGCGGCCCTGATTTAGTATTTAAGCCTTTGGCTAAGCGATCATAGAGCACCACATTGACGGTGGCGGCTAAATTCATGCAACCGTGGGTCGGTATATAAACCACATCGGTACACCAGTCACGAATCTCTTTATCCAGTGAGCCATCTTCGGGTCCAAAAATATACAGCGCTCGATCAGGGTGAGTGTATTCAGGTAGCGGGCGGGCACCTTCGACTAATTCAATTGCTACGGGCGTGCAGCCCAGAGGCAAAATTTTGCGCAAATCATCAATATTGATCAGCGGAATATCTTGGTGTACTTTTTTGGTGTCGGTAATAAAATCTTTAGCTCGATCGTAGCGCGTCCCGGTATAAAAGACGCTGTTGACGCCATAACAGCCGGCGGCACGCATAATGGAGCCCACATTGGTGGGGGATTTTGGATTGCTTAAAGCAATGCAGCTGTAACGACGATTGGCCACGCGGAGCTCACAAAGGTTGAGGTCTAGACCCTGATGCAATGGTTGGGTTAGGGGTAGACGGTTAGCAATAAACAAAAAGGCCGAGAGCTGAGTCTCGGCCTAGATAGATCTTATAGAGGCTTAAGGTTATTGGATCTCAACCGCTAAGCTTTCAGCAATCTTTTTCTTCCACAGAGCAGGTCCGGTAATATGCACAGACTCACCGAGTGTGTCGACCGCTACAGTCACTGGCATATCTTCCACTTCAAACTCGTAGATGGCTTCCATACCCAATTCAGCAAAAGCCACAACGCGTGATTTCTTAATCGCTTGAGCAACTAAGTAGGCTGCGCCACCCACGGCCATCAGATACACGGCTTTGTTATCTTTAATCGCTTCAATGGCAATCGGGCCGCGCTCAGATTTACCGATCATACCCAGCAAGCCTGTGCTTTCGAGGATTTGACGGGTGAACTTATCCATACGTGTAGCGGTGGTTGGGCCAGCAGGTCCAACTACTTCGTCGCGCACTGGATCAACAGGGCCAACGTAGTAGATAAAGCGACCTTTAAGATCAACCGGTAATTCTTCACCATTGTTGAGCATATCAACCATGCGTTTGTGCGCAGCGTCGCGACCGGTGAGCATTTTACCGTTCAGTAGAACAGTTTCGCCGGGCTTCCAGCTCTGTACATCTTCGGGTGTCAGGGTATCGAGGTTGACGCGACGTGCCGTTGGACCGGCTTCCCAAACGATATCTGGGAAAGCGTCCAGCGGTGGTGCTTCCAGTACTGCAGGGCCTGAACCGTCCAGCACAAAGTGTGCGTGACGGGTGGCGGCGCAGTTTGGAATCATGCACACCGGTAAAGACGCTGCGTGGGTTGGGTAGTCCATGATTTTCACATCAAGTACAGTGGTTAAACCGCCTAAACCTTGAGCACCAATACCCAGTTGATTGACTTTTTCAAACAGCTCTAAACGCAGCTCTTCAACGCGGTTTTGTGCGCCGCGGGCTTGCAGTTCGTGGATATCAATGGATTCCATCAGCACTTCTTTGGCCATCACTGCAGCTTTTTCAGCAGTACCACCGATACCTATACCCAGCATACCCGGTGGACACCAGCCTGCACCCATTTCTGGAAGCGTTTCCAATACCCAATCAACGATTGAGTCAGATGGATTGAGCATGGCCATTTTAGCTTTGTTTTCTGAGCCGCCGCCTTTGGCTGCCACATCAAACTCAACCGTGTTACCTGGAACAATTGAGTAATGAATCACGGCTGGCGTGTTGTCTTTAGTGTTGCGACGCGCACCGGCTGGGTCAGCTAAAATTGATGCGCGCAGAATGTTCTCTGGCAGGTTGTAAGCACGACGCACACCTTCGTTGATCATGTCCTCAACGCCCATGGTCGCGCCATCCCAGCGCACGTCCATACCTACACGGATAAACACGGTGACAATACCGGTGTCTTGGCACAATGGACGGTGTCCAGTGGCGCTCATGCGTGAGTTGATCAGGATTTGCGCGATGGCATCTTTAGCTGATGCGGATTCTTCACGCAAGTAGGCTTCATGCATCGCTTCAATAAAGTCGAGCGGGTGGTAATAAGAAATAAACTGTAAAGCGTCGGCTACGCTTTGAATGACATCATCTTGCTTAATAACGGTCATGAAACGCTCCTCTATGGGCGGGAACATCAAGTGCTTTTAACCAGCAGTCTCGGTGTGGATCAATTAACAGTGTGTGCGCTAAAACAGGCTTAGCACACAGCGCAGATATTTTAAGAATCCGGTAAGTATAGCGCGCATCGCTGCTAAACGAACAGTCGCGCGCTATCGACTATGGTGGCAATGTCTTATTTAAAGAGGGGGCTTGCTACGTTCAGTGATGATCAGCTGTGCCAGTTGTTGATCTTTCTCCTGCCACATCTGATTGACCCAGTTTTGGAACTCGGCGCGGTAGTCCAGATCTTGATCATAACTTTTGCCGATAAATTGCTGCGGGATCGGGGTGATGTCAATGCGCATCACGATACGTTTAATCTGCCCACTGAGCAGATCCCAGAGTGTCGGCTTACCTTGTGGGTAATATATAGTGACGTTGACTAAGCCGTGCAGTTGCTCGCCCATGGCATCCAGTACAAAAGCAATACCGCCAGCTTTAGGTTTGAGTAAATGCTCAAACGGTGAGTTTTGTTGCTGATGCTTTTCTGCAGTAAAACGCGTGCCTTCGAGAAAATTAAATACTGATACAGGATTGGTTTTATAGCGCTCACAGGCTTTGCGCGTGGTGGCTAAATCTTGGCCTTGTTTTTCTGGATGCTTGGCTAGATAGGCTTTGCTGTAGCGTTTCATAAAGGGAAACTCTAGCGCCCACCAGCACAGACCGATCACTGGTACCCAAATCAATTCTTTTTTTAAAAAAAATTTTAAGAATGGCAGGCGACGATTGAATTGGTATTGCAAAGCGAGAATATCCACCCAGCTTTGGTGGTTGCTGGTGACCATCCAAGAGTGAGTGAGGTCAAGCTTTTCTAAACCTTCGACGTCCCACTCAATCGGCTGCACTAAGCGCATCCAAAAGGAGTTGACGGCAATCCACGACTCGGCGATCCAATGCATGGCAAAGCGTAAGCTGCGCTGAATGGGTGCAAAGGGCAGGACGACCTTGAGTAAGGCGAATATAAACAGCGGCCAACACCAAAATAGAGTGTTGAGAACCAGCAGCAATGAGGCAATGATGCCCCGTAATAGGTGCGGAAGAGGGTGCAGCATAAAGCGATACCTCAAAACAATGCGTCGAGCGCAGCAGAAATATAGTGTTGTCTGGGTATGGTTATCGTTTCAGCGGGGGAGTGCAAGTGTTACGTCAGGCTTAAGAGTCACCGCGCGAGCTGCGACAGTGACCCTTAATATCAGTATTACTGAGCTTGGTTAGCAGCCTGGATGGCTGTCAACGCGATGGTGAAGACAATATCATCGACTAATGCGCCGCGTGATAGGTCGTTCACAGGCTTGCGTAAGCCTTGCAGCATTGGGCCCACGCTGATTACGTTAGCACTGCGTTGTACGGCCTTGTAGGTGGTGTTACCGGTGTTCAGGTCTGGGAAGATAAACACCGTAGCACGACCGGCAACTAGGCTATCAGGCGCTTTTGAGCGCCCCACGCTTTCGATACTGGCTGCGTCATATTGCAGTGGACCGTCGATTGGCAGATTAGGATTACGCTCACGGGCAATACGAGTCGCCTCACGTACTTTTTCCACTTCAGCACCGGTACCTGAATCGCCGGTTGAGTAACTGATCATGGCTACGCGCGGATCAATACCGAATGCTTGCGCTGATTCAGCACTTTGCAGAGCAATCTCAGCCAGTTGCGTGGCGTCTGGATCAGGATTCACTGCGCAGTCACCGTAAACCAGAACTTGGTCAGGCAGCAGCATAAAGAATACCGATGAGACTAAGTTGTAGCCCGGTGCAGTTTTCAGTAACTGCAGAGCAGGGCGGATAGTGCTGGCCGTAGTGTGTACTGCGCCAGAAACCAAACCGTCCACTTCGTCTTCAGCCAACATCATAGTGGCTAAAACAACTGTATCTTCCAGTTGTACGGCCGCAAGTTGCGCGGTTAAACCTTTATCTTTACGCAGCTCAACCATCGGCGCAATAAAGCGCTGACGGATGGATTCTGGATCAATGATTTCCAAGTCAGCCGGTAAATCAATACCTTGTGCTTTAGCAATCGCATGCACTTCATCAGGCTTAGCGAGCAGCACGCAACGTGCAATACCACGCTTCTGGCAAATCGCTGCCGCTTGAATGGTGCGCGGCTCATTACCTTCTGGTAGAACAATACGCTTATTAGCAGCTTGCGCACGTTTAACCAATTGGTGACGGAACGCAGGTGGTGACAACAGCAGCTGACGGGTGGTCTGGCAGCGGGCGGCTAACCACTCTTGATCCAATTGACCGGCAATATAATCAGTGACCGCTTTAGCACGCTCGGTATCACTGATTGGAATGCCTTTGTATAAGCGGGTCAGATTGTAAGCGGTATCGTATGAACCTGTTGGCACGCTCATCACCGGTAAACCGCCTTTCAGTGCGCGTTCACCAATATCCATAATGCTTGGATTTGGCGTGAGGTCACCGGTTAGCAGTAAGCCGGCCAATAGCACACCGTTCATTTCAGCCAAGCTGGTGGCTAAAATAATATCGTCACGGTCGCCTGGGCAGACCACTAAGACGCCCGGTTGCAGCAAAGGTACGATATTAGCCACAGTGCGTGAGCAAAGAATCACTTTCTGTACGCGACGCTGTTCAATATCACCGGTGTTATGCACTTTAGCTTTGATCAACTCAGCAAAGTCACTGGTGCGCGCATTGTTCAGTTCTTCATTTCTAGCAATGCAGCCAATCAGATGTAAATCACCTTTGCGCAGTGCTGGTAAATGGCTTTTTAAGCGCTCAATAAAGCCATTGATAGGAGTATCGCCAACTTTATTGATAATGACGCCAAGCACTTTAGGATCTTGAGTGCCACCAAATAACTGCGCTTGCATTTCAATGCGGTCGGACAGCACATTGAGATCATCGCTGTCAGGCGCGCTGACTAAAATAACTTCAGCGTCCATGGTTTTTGCAAGGTGGACGTTGATACGCTCAGCGTAATTTGCTTGGCGTGATGGCGTCATACCTTCAACAATAATAATGTCGTATTCTGCTTGGATTTGCTGGTGCATACTGACGATTTCTTCCATCAGTTCATCCAGCTGGCCATTACCAATCATGCGCTCAACATAAGCTAAAGACAGTGCTTTAGGTTGGCGAATACCATGAGCGGCTTCCATTAGAGCGCTTGAGCGCTCTGGGCCTGTGTCGTCAGAGTGTGGCTGGGCAATCGGTTTGAAAAAGCCAACTTTTAAGCCAGAACGCAAAAGCGTTTGCACAACACCTAAGCTCACTGACGATAAACCAACACCAAATCCTGTGGGGGCAAGTAGAAAAGTGTGCATGAATCAAGTGTCCTCTATTAAGCGTTTGCGTCGATTAAAGCCAAGGTTTCAACGGCAATTTGGCGTTCTTCGTTGGTCGGTACAACCAATACACGCGGATGATTTTCAGCACTGATAGTACCGCTTACGCCGCGTACGCACTGAGCATTCGCTTCTTCGTCTAACTTAAAGTTAAATAAACGCATATGGTCTAAGGTTTTGCTGCGCACTAAGTTGGCGTTTTCACCGATACCGCCAGTGAAGATCAGGCCATCCAGTGTTGGCAAAGCACAGGCCATAGCGGCCAATGATTTAGCTAAACGATAACAGAATACTTCAATGGCCAATGTGGCACGCTCATCACCTTTTTTGCTGGCTTCGATGAGAGTACGCATATCATTGGATAGGCCTGATAAACCAAGCAAGCCACTTTCTTTAGTTAAAACGTTTTCAATGCGCTGAATATCCCAGCCTAGCGTGCGTGATAAGTAATTGTGCAGACTTGGGTCAACATCACCGCTGCGCGTTCCCATCACTAGACCTTCCAGTGGCGTTAAGCCCATGCTGGTGTCTAAACTTTCACCGTTGACTACGGCGCAGGTTGAGCAACCATTGCCTAAGTGAGCCACTAACCAGCTGCTGTCTTCAACAGGTAAGCCAGTCATAGAGGCCGCTTTACGGCTCACATACATATGACTGGTACCATGGAAACCATAGCGGCGCACATGGTGATCGGTATACAAATGTTCAGGCACTGCATAGCGGTATGCATGTTCTGGCATAGTCTGGTGGAAGGCAGTATCAAACACAGCCACTTGCGTGAGGTCAGGGTAGAGCGACATGGCCGCTTCAATACCAATTAAACCAGCGGGGTTGTGCAGAGGAGCTAATACCGCAGCGCTGCGAATCACATCAATGACTTCACGATTCAGAGCAGAGGCTTTAGTGAAATGTGCGCCACCATGAACAACACGGTGACCGATACCGGTTAACTTACCGTGACTGGCTTTCTGTACTAAAGGTAAAAGACGTGCAAAGGCATCTTTATGATCAGCGCCATGTAATTGTGCAACATGTTTTTCATCGCCCAGCTGCCAATTTAAAACGGCTTCGCTGCTGCCTAAGCGTTCAGCTAAGCCTTGAATTAAAAACTCATCTTTGTCTTCGTCGACTAAGGCGAATTTAATAGACGAGCTGCCGCAGTTGATAACCAATACATTACGAGACGCCATGAGAGATCCTTTTAAAATAGAGAAAGTGTTGGATGCAATCGAATAATCGAAATAAAAAAGAAGCATCATTTATAAAGTGTCCCAATCTTCGGGTGCTAAGTGGAGTCAGGTCAAGTCGGCATTGGTCTATTTATTCTAAAGTCGCATTACCGCGCATGTGCAGGTAAACTTTCGCTTTCATTCAATTTGATAAAGGTTTTTATTTTATGCTGATCGCCAATCAACATGTTGTCGCCATTGACTACACGCTCAGTAACGACGCTGGTGAAGTGATTGACAGTTCTGCGGGTGCAGAGCCGTTGGTCTATTTACATGGTGCAAGCAATATTATTGCTGGTTTAGAAAATGCATTAGTCGGCAAAACTGTCGGTGATGAGCTAGAAGTCAGCATTGAGCCTGAAGACGCTTATGGTGAATACAGCGCTGAGCTGATCACTAATCTAGGTCGTGAAATGTTTGAAGGCGTTGAAGAGTTGGAAGTGGGCATGCAATTTCATGCCTCAGCACCCGATGGTGGCATGCAAGTCGTGACCATTCGCGATATCGATGGTGACCAGGTCACTATTGATGGCAACCACCCGTTGGCCGGCCAACAGCTTAACTTTAAAGTTAAAGTGATTAGCGTTCGCGCTGCCAGCGCAGAAGAAATCGAGCACGGTCACGTGCACGGTGAAGGTGGTCATCAACACTGATTCCCTAAGTTCAGTGCTTGATTGACAACAAAGGCACTTCGGGTGCCTTTGTTGTTTACAGCGTTTGTGTGAGTGAGCTCTCTTTTTTCATCACGCTTGTGCTTCTCTATTGGGTTGTAGGCTCCGACAATGCTATATTGCCCTGTTTGCTGCATGCGTAACATCTGTATGCACACTCCGTATTCCAACACATTTTTGTTATTTAGCGGGAGTTTGCATGTCGGTTGACGATACTTTCGCCGTAGAGTTAAAAGGCCTGACCTTTAAACGCGGTTCACGAACAATCTTTGATAATGTGGATATCCGCTTTCCACGTGGCAAAGTCACGGGTGTGATGGGGCCTTCGGGCTGCGGAAAAACAACATTATTACGCTTGATGGCAGCACAGCTAAAACCTGAAAAAGGTCAAGTTGTGGTTAATGGCCAAAATTTACCCAGTTTAGCGCGCAGTGAATTATTTGAGATGCGCAAACAGTTTGGTGTTTTATTTCAAAGTGGTGCACTTTTCACCGATTTAAATGTCTTTGAAAACGTAGCTTTTCCATTGCGTGTGCACACCAAACTGCCTGAAGAACTGATTCGCGATATTGTCTTAATGAAGTTGCAAGCTGTAGGTTTACGTGGCGCCATTGAGTTAATGCCCGATGAATTGTCCGGCGGAATGAAACGTCGTGTTGCCTTGGCGCGCGCGATTGCTTTAGACCCGGATATTTTATTGTATGACGAGCCGTTTGTCGGCCAAGACCCGATTGCTAAAGGCGTATTGGTACGTTTAATTCGTTTACTCAACGATGCTTTGGGTATCACCAGTATCGTGGTATCGCATGATCTGGCAGAAACGGCGAGTATTTCTGATTATTTATATGTGCTGGGTGATAGCCAAGTTTTAGGACAGGGCCAGCCTGACGAATTGATGAACTCAGAGAACCCACGTATTCGTCAGTTTATGCAGGGTATACCTGATGGGCCGGTGCCATTTCACTTCGATGCACCGGATTATAGTGACGACTTATTAGGAGGTCATTAAATGGCGCGCAAGTCGTTACTGGATCGTATAGCCTTATTTGGCCGTTCTGGACTGCATATTTTACAAGCCATGGGTCGTTCGCTGATCTTTTTATGGCATGTATTGATTGGCCGTGGCGGTGCAGGTACCGGTATTCATCTGCTGGTTAAGCAGTTGTACTCGGTTGGTGTGTTATCGCTGGCGATTATTATTGTTTCAGGCTTATTTATCGGCATGGTGCTGGCGCTGCAGGGCTATAGCATTTTGGTCGACTTTGGATCTGAGCAAGCAGTTGGGCAAATGGTTGCGCTGACTTTATTGCGTGAACTTGGGCCTGTGGTCACTGCGTTGTTATTTGCCGGTCGTGCAGGTTCTGCTTTAACTGCGGAAATCGGTAATATGAAATCCACCGAGCAGTTGTCCAGCTTAGAAATGATTGGTGTTGATCCACTTAAATATATTATTGCACCGCGCCTCTGGGCGGGCTTTATTTCCATGCCGCTACTGGCTGCGATTTTCTCAGTGGTCGGTATTTGGGGCGGCGCGATGGTCGCAGTGGACTGGTTGGGCGTTTATGAAGGCTCATACTGGGGCAATATGGTTAACAGCGTTGATTTTTACAACGATGTGATCAATGGCGTTATTAAAAGTGTGGTCTTTGCTTTTGTGGTGACTTGGATTGCGGTATTCCAAGGCTATGATTGCGAGCCGACCTCAGAAGGGATCAGCCGAGCTACAACGCGCACCGTGGTATATGCCTCGTTAGCGGTGTTGGCTTTGGACTTTATTTTGACTGCTTTAATGTTTGGAGATTTCTGATGCGAATTCGCGCCGTAGAGATTAGCGTGGGTGTGTTTTTATTGGCAGGCATTTTCGCGTTATTGTTATTGGCTTTACGCGTCAGTGGCTTAACCGTGGCTAATAGCAGCGACACTTATAGATTGACTGCTTACTTTGACAATATTGCTGGGCTGACCACACGCGCTAAAGTTACGATGGCGGGTGTCACTGTGGGTAAAGTGGTGGCGATTGATTTCGACACTGAAACTTACACAGGTAAAGTCACCATGGAAGTACAAGAGCGCGTTAATAACCTGCCTACTGACAGCACGGCTTCCATTTTAACCGCAGGCTTGCTGGGGGAAAAATATATCAGCTTTAGCGTGGGTGGCGAAGATGATGTCTTAAAAGATGGTGATGTGATTTACGATACTCAATCCTCTTTGGTACTCGAAGAGCTGATTGGTAAGTTTTTAATGAACACTGTTAATCAGGATTAATTATTATGTTGGCTCTGTTACGTCATTCTTTGTTCTTCACTTTCTTAGCTTTTACTGGTATCAGCGTCGCAGCGACTGACCCACATACAGTGGTTCAGCTAACTACTGATAAGTTGCTGGCCGACTTAAAAACTAACACAGATAAATACCGCACCGATCCCGCAGCTTTTTACAATGCTATGGATAATATTTTAGGGCAGGTGATTGATGCCGATGGTATTTCTAAAAGCGTCATGACAGTACGTTATTCACGTCGTGCCACACCTGAGCAAATGCAGCGCTTTCAAGAGAATTTTAAACGCAGCTTGATGCAGTTTTACGGTAATGCGTTACTTGAGTACGATAATCAAGGCATCCGTGTATTGCCAGGCAGTATCGCGCAAGGCGCTCAGCGCAGTGAAGTGCGTATGGAAGTCACAGATAAAAAAGGTGTTATTTATCCTGTGTCCTACACCATGATTAAAATCAATAATGAGTGGCGTATGCGTAATGTCATTATCAATGGTATCAACTTAGGTAAGTTGTTCCGTGACCAGTTTGCTGAAGCCATGCAACGCAATCGTCAAAACCTTGATTTAGTGATTGATAATTGGGTTGAGACTGTGGCTAAAACACGCGCCGCTCAGGAGGATGTGTGAGCCAAGCTACAGTGACAATGGATGATGCAGGTGTTTTGCACCTTAGCGGTGTGCTGGATCATAGCAGCGGTCCTGCTTTACGTGAGCAGGGGCAGGCGCTGATTGCTCAGACGTCCGCCACAGCAGTGCAGGTTAATTGTGCTGCTGTAGAAAAATCGAGTAGTGTGGGCTTGGCGTTACTTCTGGCATTTATGCGAGATGGCCAGAAATACGGTAAAACAATTGAGCTCACCCAGCTCCCTGAAGATATGCGCAAGATTGCTCAAGTCTGTGGCTTGACCGAGATTCTCGGCATCGAGTCCTGATCCTGAATATGCAGCACAGACAGAATAAGTGCTAATGTAGCGACCGCAAATAGGCTGGTCGTTGTTGATGAGGTTATGTATGCAAGGTGACGCAGTAAAACAATTGTTAGAAGAGAAACTAGAGAACACGCAAGTTGAAGTTGAAGGCGAAGGCTGTAATTTCCAGCTGAATATGATCAGTGATGATTTAGCTGCACTCAGTCCTGTGAAGCGTCAACAGCAGGTTTATGGGGTGCTTAACCCTTGGATTGCTGATGGTAGTATCCACGCTGTTACGATGAAATTTTATACTCGCACGGCTTGGGCCGAACGCTCTTAAAACAACCAAACGAGACTCTAATGGATAAGCTAATTATTAGCGGAGGTCATCGTTTAGACGGTGAAATTCGTATTTCTGGCGCCAAAAATGCTGCGCTGCCTATTCTTGCAGCAACTTTATTGGCCAGCGCGCCGGTGACAGTGTGCAATTTACCGCACCTGCACGATATTACGACGATGATTGAGCTGTTTGGCCGTATGGGCATTGAGCCGGTTATCGATGAAAAACTCAGCGTAGAAATTGATCCACGTACCATTAAAACGCTGATTGCACCCTATGACTTAGTCAAAACCATGCGTGCATCGATCTTGGTTCTTGGGCCTATGGTTGCGCATTTTGGTCAGGCTGAAGTGGCTTTACCCGGTGGTTGTGCGATTGGTTCACGTCCGGTTGATTTACATATCCGTGGTTTGGAAGCGCTGGGTGCAACCATCACTGTTGAAGATGGTTATATTAAAGCTAAAGCGCCAGAAGGTGGTTTACGCGGTGGCAACTTCTTCTTTGATATTGTCAGCGTAACCGGTACCGAAAATATTCTGATGGCGGCGACCTTAGCTAAAGGCCGTACTACGCTAGAGAATGCTGCGCGTGAGCCAGAAATTGTCGACTTAGCCAATTGCTTGATTGCTATGGGTGCGAAAATCCAAGGCGCAGGTACTGATACCATCATCATTGACGGTGTCGAAAAATTAGGTGGCGCACGTTACACAGTGATGCCTGACCGTATTGAAACAGGGACTTACTTAGTGGCTGCTGCAGTCACAGGTGGTCGTGTTAGACTTAAGGATACCGATCCAACCATTCTTGAGGCTGTCCTGTCTAAGCTGCAAGAAGCGGGTGCGGAAATCACCACAGGTGAGGACTGGATTGAGCTGAATATGCATGGTAAACGTCCTAAAGCTGTCAGCGTACGCACTGCGCCGTATCCTGCGTTCCCAACCGATATGCAAGCGCAATTTATTGCCTTGAATGCGTTGGCTGAAGGCACGGGTACAGTGATTGAAACTATTTTTGAAAACCGCTTTATGCACGCATTAGAAATGCAGCGTATGGGCGCGAAAATTCAAATTGAAGGTAATACAGCGATTGTCACCGGTATACCGATGCTGAAAGCTGCACCTGTAATGGCCACAGATTTACGCGCATCAGCCAGTTTGGTGATTGCTGCTCTGATGACTGAGGGTGATACCCTAATTGACCGCATTTATCATATTGATCGCGGCTACGAATGTATCGAGGAAAAGATGCAACTCCTTGGTGCGAAAATCCGACGAGTACCGGGCTAGTATTATGTTAACTATTGCATTGTCAAAAGGTCGAATTCTGGATGATACCCTGCCGCTCCTAAAGCAGGCTGGTATTGTTCCGACCGAAGATATAGAAAAAAGTCGTAAACTGATTATCACCACCACACGTGACGATGTACGTTTATTGATCGTGCGTGCCACTGATGTGCCTACTTATGTTGAGTTAGGCGCTGCAGACTTAGGCGTTGCGGGTAAAGACGTTTTGCTTGAGTACGGTGGACAGGGCTTGTATGAGCCGCTCGACTTGCAGATTGCTAAGTGCAAGTTGATGACTGCAGGCCCGGTGAATACACCGGAGCCGACCGGCCGTTTGCGTGTGGCAACTAAGTTCGTCAATGTTGCTAAGCGTTACTATGCTGAGCAAGGTCGTCAGGTCGATATCATCAAACTGTACGGATCGATGGAACTGGCACCGTTAGTGGGTTTGGCTGATAAAATTATTGACGTTGTGGATACGGGTAATACCTTGCGCGCCAATGGTTTAGAGCCGCAAGAGCTGATCTGCCATATCAGTTCACGTTTGATTGTTAACCGTGCTTCAATGAAGATGAAACACGCTGATATTCAAGCGCTGATTAATACCCTAAGTGCTGCGGTTAACGCACGACACTGATAGTAAGCTCTGCTTGTGTGCTGATGCACACAACCTATCTGCGTCATAGCCGAATTGATCGGGTGCCCACGCAGAAGGATTGTTAGTCTGGCGGCGCCCGAATGTTTCCTTATTATTGAGGCTCGCTATGACTGCAGTGACTTTTGTTCGACGTTTAAATGCCCAAGATACAGATTTTAATAGCCAACTTGACCAACTGTTGAGCTGGGAAAGTGTGTCTGATGCCAGCATCAATCAGCGTGTACTGGATATCATTGATAATGTCCGTACGCGCGGCGATGCTGCACTGATTGATTACACCCGCCAATTTGACGGCCTTGATGTGGCGCAGATGAGTGATTTAATCCTCAATCGCGAACGTCTTGAGCTGGCGCTGACGCGCATCACTCCAGAACAGCGCGCTGCACTCGAAACAGCGGCGCGCCGAGTGCGTGAGTACCATGAACGCCAAGTTCAAGACTCATGGCAGTATCAAGAAGCCGATGGCACTGTCCTCGGTCAGAAAGTTACGCCACTCGATCGTGCTGGTCTCTATGTGCCAGGCGGTAAAGCTTCTTATCCATCATCAGTATTGATGAACGCTATTCCAGCCAAAGTGGCCGGCGTGCGTGAAGTGGTGATGGTGGTGCCAACACCACGTGGTGAAATCAACGAACTCGTTCTCGCTGCTGCGGCGATTGCTGGTGTGGATCGTGTCTTTACCATTGGTGGTGCGCAAGCGGTTGCTGCATTGGCCTACGGTACTGAAAGCGTACCGCCGGTGGATAAAATTGTCGGTCCGGGCAATATCTATGTCGCTACGGCCAAACGCCATGTGTTTGGTAAAGTCGGCATTGATATGATCGCCGGTCCATCTGAGATTCTAGTGATTTGCGATGGTCAAACTGATCCTGACTGGATTGCCATGGATCTGTTTTCACAAGCTGAACACGATGAAGATGCTCAGTCGATCTTGCTCAGCCCCGACGCGGAGTTTTTAAACCGTGTTGAAGAAAGCATGCAGCGTTTATTACCGACCTTAGAGCGTGAAGCGATTGCTCGTACTTCGTTACGTGAGCGTGGTGCCTTAATTCATGTGGCAGATATGGCGCAAGCCATTGAAGTGGCCAACCGTATTGCTCCAGAACACTTGGAGTTGTCGGTGGAAAACCCTGAAGAATTACTGCCGCAGATTCGTCATGCTGGTGCGATTTTTATGGGACGCTACACTGCTGAAGCCTTAGGCGACTATTGCGCGGGTCCAAACCACGTGCTGCCAACTTCAGGCACTGCGCGTTTTTCATCACCCTTAGGCGTGTATGATTTCCAAAAACGCTCATCGATTATTTACTGCAGTCCAGAAGGTGCTTCTGAGCTGGGTAAAGTCGCCTCGGTATTGGCGCGTGGTGAGTCGCTGACTGCGCATGCGCGTTCAGCAGAATATCGCATCAAAGCAGATTAAAACGCCAGAATTACCGTGTCCAAGTGAGCGGTTATCGAGCATTACAGTCGTCGCACTTTGTGTGGCGACTGATTCAGTTTAGGAGCGCAACACGTGAGTAAGTTTTGGAGTCCTTTTGTTAAAAATCTGGTGCCTTATGTGCCGGGTGAGCAACCAAAGATTGAGCGTCTAATTAAGCTCAATACCAATGAGAACCCCTACGGGCCATCACCTAAAGCGATCGCAGCGATGCAAGCACAGATCAATGATGACCTGCGTTTATATCCAGATCCTAATAGCGATTTACTTAAGCATGCCGTGGCTGATTATTATTCAGTCTCTCCGCAGTATGTGTTTGTCGGTAATGGCTCCGATGAAGTGTTGGCGCATGCGTTCCATGGTTTATTTCAGCACGACAAACCACTGCTATTCCCTGATATCAGCTACAGCTTTTACCCCGTCTATTGCGGCTTATATGGTATTGAGCAGCAGCAGATTGCCTTGGATAAGAATTTCCAAATTAACGTAGCGGATTACCAGCAGCCCAATGGTGGGATTATTTTCCCTAACCCGAATGCGCCCACCGGTTGCTTATTAGAACTGGATAAAATCGAGCAGCTTTTACAAGCTAACCCCGATTCTGTGGTGTTGGTGGATGAGGCTTATATCGATTTTGGTGGTGAGTCTGCCATCAGTTTAGTTAAAAAGTACGATAACTTGCTGGTCACGCAAACCTTATCTAAATCACGTTCTTTAGCCGGGTTACGTGTGGGTATCGCTGTGGGTCACCCAGATCTGATTGAAGGTTTAGAGCGAATCAAGAACAGCTTTAACTCTTACCCATTGGATCGTGCCGCGATTGCCGGTGCCGCAGCTGCTTTTGCTGATACCGACCACTTCCACAGCACACGTAATAAAGTGATTGCCAGCCGTGAGTGGGTGACTGAAGCTTTGACCGCGTTGGATTTTGAAGTGTTGCCGTCGGCAGCGAACTTTATTTTTGCACGCCACAAAAGCCGCGATGCCAGTGAGCTGGCTGCGCAGTTACGTGAGCAGGGTGTGATTGTCCGCCACTTTACTCAGCCGCGTATCGAGCAGTTTTTACGTATCACTATTGGTACTGAAGAACAGAACGAAACACTGATTGAAGTCTTAAAAAGCTGCATTTAAAACATTCGCACGTTGTGGTGTTAGCAGGTTAAATAACGTTGAGGTGAGCCATGTACAGTGAACAAAATTTAATTTGGATTGACTTGGAAATGACCGGTTTGGATACCGATAATGACCTGATCATTGAAATGGCCACCATCGTTACCGATAGCCAGCTCAACATTTTAGCCGAAGGCCCTGTGTTGGCGATTCATCAGTCCGATGAAGTCTTAGCCGGTATGGATGAGTGGAACACTCGCCAGCACGGTGGTAGCGGTTTAACTCAGCGTGTACGTGACAGTCGTATCACTGAAGCGCAAGCGGAAGCCGAAACTCTGGCTTTCTTGGAAAAGTGGCTGCCCGCTAATACTTCGCCGATTTGTGGTAACAGCATTTGTCAGGATCGTCGTTTTTTATACCGTCATATGCCAAAGCTGGAAGCCTACTTCCATTACCGCAACTTGGATGTGTCTACCGTTAAAGAGTTGGCGGCACGTTGGGCACCAGAGATTCGTGATGGTTTTAAAAAAGGTGAAGCGCATTTAGCTTTGGCTGATATTCAGGACTCAATTGCTGAGCTTAAGTATTACCGCGAGCATTTTATTCGCTGCTAAGACGATTGCAGGGTAGAGGGTCACAAAAGATCAGTTTTTTGTGACCAATATAAGACCTTTGGCTAGGTTTTCTGTAGTATGTGTTCTACTTTGTAAGACAAAACAGATCGGCACATATGCTTGTGAGTACTTGCTTAAAAGTGACGGCGGTACTTAATGGAGTTGTATTTAGCCACTTCGTCACCGATTAGCAAGATGCACAGCTCTACTATAATAAAGAGACAGGATCCTAAATAATGGCTGCTTATGAAATACTGATTGCAGATGACCACCCATTGTTCCGCAGCGCTTTACGTCAAGCCTTGACGCTAAGCTTGGGTAGCACAGTACGTTTAGTTGAAGCAGAGAACATTGCTGAACTGGAAAGTTGTCTGCAGGAAAAATCAGACTGGGACTTGGTTTTATTGGACTTAAATATGCCCGGTGCTCATGGTTTTTCTGGATTAGTATTGCTGCGTGGACAGTATCCACAGGTTCCCGTAGTGATGATTTCTGCGCAAGAAGAAGCAATGATAATGGCCCGCGCACGTGAGTTTGGTGCCAGCGGCTTTATTCCAAAGTCCAGTGCCTTGGAAGATATACAACAAGCCGTACAAGTTGTTTTAGACGGTGATGTTTGGTGGCCTGCACAAACGGCAGCCACTGCCGCTGTAACTGCTGAGGAAAAAGCGGCCAGCGCCGGTTTAGCCAGCTTAACCCCACAACAGTTCCGTGTATTGACCATGGTCTGTGATGGCCTGCTCAATAAGCAAATCGCTTATGACTTAAATGTGTCAGAAGCCACGGTTAAAGCACACGTCACCGCTATTTTTCGCAAATTGAATGTACGTACCCGTACACAAGCTGCGTTACTCTTGCAGCAAATGGAATCCATTCCACAAAGCGAATAACACTCAGCGTCTGCAGTATGCTTTTGATACTAAAAGTCATACTGCAAGCGATGCCTGTTCAGTCTCCACGCAGTCAAGGTAGCTATGTCCCCATTTAAAGGTAAGTCCGGTCTACGCCGCATTGTGAATGCTGCCGGTTATTCAGTGGCCGGTTTGCGTGCCGCTTTTGTCGGTGAAGCCGCTTTTCGTCAGTTATTATTATTGAATGCGATTCTAATTCCGATCAGTTTTATGCTGGATGTATCACGCGTTGAACGTGCCTTGATGGTGGCGATATGTTTGTTGTCGCTGATTATTGAGTTGTTTAACTCAGCGATTGAAGCAGCGATTGATCGTATTTCCCTAGAACAGCATCCGCTGTCGAAAAACGCTAAAGATATGGGCAGTGCCGCACAAATGGTTGGCATGACCGCCATTGCAGCGGTCTGGTCGATTATTTTGCTCGGCTAACCATGCGATAAGGCGGTTATTCCTTAACCGCACTCACGCCAGCCAAAGTCGTAAATGATGTGTCTTTGGCGGTCAGTAAAAAATCTTTCATAAAAGCCGCATCGAGCATATCGGTACGCACGGCTGCATAGAGTGTCGAGAATAAACCGTTTTTACCTAAGCGACGGGCACTGACATAGCCTTTGGATGTGTATTCATGCATCGCCCAATTCGGCAAACAACAGACGCCGCGGCCACTGGCGACCAACTGCATCATCATGACGGTCATTTCGGCAGTACGCACGTGTGCCGGCTCAACATCTGCGGGTTCTAAAAAGTGATTAAAGATATCTAAACGATCACGGTCAACCGGGTAGGTGATTAAGATCTCATTACGTAAATCTTCTGGCTCGACATAGGTTTTTTGTGCCAGCGGATGCTGCTTGGCCACGGCTAATAATGCTTCATAAGCAAAGAGTGGAATATAGCTGATACCGCTCAGATCAATGGGGTCTGCGGTGACCACTAAATCCAAATCACCACGCGCCAGTGCAGGCAGTGGGGCAAAGGCAAAACCTGAAGCTAAGTCCAGTTCCACTTCCGGCCACGCATTACGAAACTGATCAATGGTCGGCATCAGCCACTGAAAACAGCTGTGGCATTCAATCGCCATATGTAAACGGCCCGCAGAACCCCCTTGCAAGCGTGCAATATCACGTGCTGCACCGCGCATCAGCGGTAGGACTTCATCCGCCAACCTGAGCAAACGTAATCCAGCACTGGTAAAGCGCACTGGTTTAGTCTTGCGCACAAACAGCTGCATGCCCAGACGCTCTTCCATTTCCCTAAACTGATGGGAGAGGGCAGATTGCGTGAGGTGCAAGCGTTCTGCTGCCTCGACTAAGCTACCAGCATCGCGTAGCGCGCCGAGAGTTTTGAGGTGGCGAATATCCAGCATAAGGATTCCTTAAGTAGCAACATGAGTAAAACTATTGATCATCAGTAATATTTGTAGTTTGTCTCATTCACACTCGGCCATGACAATAGCGTCATTCACTTAGAGGAGAGCAATCATGGCCGTAGCACATAACTTAGGTTTCCCCCGCATTGGTGGCGATCGCGAATTAAAGAAAGCAGTAGAAGCATATTGGCAAGGCGACATAACTGAAGATAGTTTACGTCAAGTCGGCCGTGAATTGCGTGCTAAGCACTGGCAGGTTCAGAAAGATGCCGGTCTAGACTGGGTACCGGTCGGTGACTTTGCTTGGTACGACCAAGTTTTGACTCACTCACTGACTTTTGGTGTGGTGCCAGAGCGTTTTGCTAAAGCGGGCGAAAAGCCAACCATCGATACCTTATTTGCTATGGGCCGTGGTGTTGTCGAAAGCAGCTGTTGTGGTGGTGCTCACGCACAAGAAATGACTAAGTGGTTTGATACCAACTACCACTACTTAGTCCCTGAACTGACGGCAGACCTTGAGTTCTCCTTAAGCTGGAATCAGTTATTTGAAGAAGTGGACGAAGCCTTAGCGCTGGGGCACCAAGTTAAGCCGGTCGTCATTGGTCCATTGACCTGGTTATGGCTCGGTAAAGTGAAAGGCGAAGAGTTTAACAAGTTAGATTTACTCGACAAATTGCTACCCATCTATGGCGAAATCTTCCAGCGTCTGGCTGCACAGGGTGTTGAGTGGGTACAAATTGATGAGCCTATCCTCAGCCTCGATTTACCACAAGAGTGGAAAAATGCCTTTGAGCGCGCCTATAACCTGCTGCAACGTGAGCCGGTTAAGAAGATGGTTGCAACCTACTTCTCAGGTCTAGAAGACAACTTAGGCTTAGCCGCAGCCTTACCTGTTGATGGTTTACACATCGACTTGGTGCGTGCACCAGAGCAGTACCCAACGATTCTTGACCGTCTACCTGCCTACAAAGTGTTATCACTTGGCGTGGTGAATGGCCGTAACGTCTGGCGCTGTGACCTTGAGAAAGTATTAGACACTCTCAAGCATGCACACGAGCGTTTAGGTGATCGTTTATGGGTGGCGCCATCCTGCTCATTACTGCACAGCCCAGTTGACCTTGATCGTGAAGATCAGCTCGACGAAGAACTGAAAAGCTGGTTAGCCTTTGCTGTACAAAAATCAGCAGAAGTGGCCATCTTAGCTGAGGCACTGAACAACCCAGACAGCCCAAAAGTAAAAGCAGCGCTGGCAGAGAGCCGCACAGTTCAACAGAGCCGCGCCAACTCTCCACGTATTCACAAGCCAGAAGTCCAAGCACGTTTAGCTGCAGTCACCGCAGCAGACAGCCAGCGTAAATCAGTCTTTGCCGAGCGTATTAAGCTGCAACGTGAGCGTTTGGACTTACCATTGTTCCCAACCACGACCATTGGTTCGTTCCCACAGACCACAGAAATTCGTTCTGCGCGTTTAGCGTTCCGTCAGGGTAAGTTGAGCGAAGCGGATTACCAAGCAGCGATGCAAGCGGAAATCCAGCATGCGATTAAAGTGCAGGAAGATTTAGACCTCGATGTGTTGGTACACGGTGAAGCCGAGCGTAACGACATGGTTGAGTACTTTGCTGAGCAACTGGACGGCTACCTGTTCACTCGCTTTGGTTGGGTACAGAGCTACGGTTCACGTTGCGTGAAACCCGCAGTGATCTTCGGTGACTTAACCCGTCCGCAAGCGATGACGGTTGAGTGGATTGAATACGCACAGCAGCAGACGGATAAAATCATGAAAGGCATGCTGACCGGCCCAGTGACCATGCTGATGTGGTCGTTCCCGCGTGAAGACGTTTCACGTGAAGAGCAAGCGCGTCAATTGGCACTCGCGCTGCGTGATGAAGTGGTTGACCTGGAAGCGGCAGGCATCAAGATTATTCAGATTGACGAAGCGGCATTCCGTGAAGGTTTACCACTGCGTAAATCACAATGGAAAGAGTACTTGGATTGGGCCACTGAATCCTTCCGCCTCACCTCCAGCGGCGTGCGTGATGAAACACAGATTCACACCCACATGTGCTACAGCGAGTTTAACGATGTGATTGATTCAATCGCAGCGATGGATGCCGACGTTATCACCATTGAGACTTCACGTTCTGATATGGAGTTGCTGGAAGCCTTTGAAACCTTCCATTATCCCAATGACATTGGTCCGGGTGTCTACGACATTCACTCACCGCGTGTACCGGAAAGCGAAGAAATGGCCAACTTGCTGCGCAAAGCCGCCAAACGTATTCCCGTTGAGCACCTGTGGGCCAACCCAGACTGCGGCCTAAAAACCCGCGCATGGCCAGAAACCAAAGCGGCTCTAGAGCACATGGTGGTTGCGGCTAAGCAGTTGCGTGAAGAATATGCATAAGGTTTAGGTGGGTAGGCTAGGGATGGCCTGGTAACAAGAAATATAGAAACGCGCAGTTCCGAGAGGGGCTGCGCGTTTTTACGTATTTATTGCTACGTGCTTGTTATTAATTAAGATGATTAAGAGCTGCCGAAAATATTTACTATCTGTTATTTATGGGTGGCGCTTTTGATGAAATAAAATAAAACACTTAATTCAATATAAATAAATTTTTTCAGTTTTAAGCATGTAATCTTTTTGACGCATATCCATGCGCATAGAATTTAAAAATGGACTGTGAGACATAAAACGCTCCTTGTCGTTGTACTGCGTACCTGTACAGCCTATTCTAGCTGGGACTTATAAATGTGCTTGTTTTCATACCTATAAAGGAGTAAGTAAACCATGAAAACCGTAGAGACTCGGCTGGCCAACATTATTTCCCGCACCTGGTGGATACTGATGTTGCGTGGCGTCATTGCCATTATATTCGGCGTCCTAACTTGGCGACAACCCGAGATTTCAATCGCGGTGCTGATATTGTTCTTCGGCGCATACATTCTGGTGGACGGCATCCTCGGTGTCTATTCTGCCGTTGCGGGACGCAAGGAACACGACGACTGGTGGGTGCTGCTCCTCTGGGCGCTTATTAGTGTTGGGGTTGGAATTCTGACCTTCTTGGCGCCCGGCATTACTACACTGGCTCTTCTGCTCTTCATCGCAATCTGGGCGATCGCCACGGGTGTTCTTCAGATCGTGGCAGGAATCCGCCTGCGAAAGGAGATCAACGGCGAATGGCTCCTCATTCTCGGTGGTCTTGTATCGGTCGTATTCGGCGTCTTCCTTATGGCACAGCCGGCCGTAGGCGCTCTTGCCATGGTTTGGCTGATCGCGACATATGCTGTCCTCTTCGGCGGAGTTCTTGTGATTCTGGCATTCAGAGCGCGCGCTTTCGGTAAGCAGCTTGCACGTGTATAGCGGAGCCGGCTAACAATCGGTTGCAGCAAACGGCGCTGCGCACCGCCGCTGAACCGAGGCGTTATGCATTTATGCATTAAGGAGAGGTCAGTGCTTGAATCAGTCGTTCAGGAAGAAACCACTGGATACGGAATTGCTTCTGTTGCCAATATTCTTGGTCATAGTTACTCTGAGATGAAAGGCATTGCTAATTCTATGGGTATTCATGCCTCGGATAAATCATTGTGGTCTGATACCCAGTATGTACGACGTATGCTGTTAAACGCAGGCGTTGAAACTTCCGAAGATGAAGAACCCTTTGATTCTTGGGAAACCTTGCCTGATCTGGCATTGTTGTCTATCAAACATCACCAAGAAGAAGGCAAAGACTTCTGGCACTGGGTTGTGTTCAAGCGTTTGGATGGTCAGCCTTTCGTGCTGGATTCGGCTAGTTATTTACCTTCCAATATTCGTAAAGATTTTCATGCTATGCAGCCTAAATGGTTCATTGAGGTTAAACATGCATAATAAGGCGCTGTCGCCGCTGTCGCCGCTAGGACGCCCGAAAGTTTGGCGTTAGCCATCACTTTTACATCCACGATAGGAGCTATAAATGGATCTGTTACAAGGGTTATTAATAATTACATCCATTCACACTCTAGCCGCAGCATCGCCTGGCCCTGATTTTGTTTTAGTGTCACAGCAAACGTTATCGAATGGAAAAAAAGCAGGATTAATGTGCAGTGTCGGAATAGCACTGGGCCTTTCAATTCATATTGCTTATTCTGCATTTGGATTGGCAGCTGTTATTGCAAACTCTTCAAATGCTCTTTGGGCAATAAAAATACTAGGTGGCGGATATTTGTTCTATCTAGGGATTAAAGGGCTACGTTCTAAGCCATTAAGTAGCACAGAGACTGTAGAGACTCAGGCAGTTAAATATTCGGCTAAAAAAAGTATAGGTATTGGCTTTTTATGTAATGCATTAAACCCTAAAGCACCAATATACTTTGTATCTCTTTTTACTGTTGTTATTTCTCCGGATATACCGCTATATCAAATCGCCATTTATGGTGCATGGATGATGATAATTCAACTGGCTTGGTTTTCTGCTGTCGTAGGGCTTTTATCTCGACCAGCGATAAATAATAAATTTAAAAAGAGTGGTCATTGGATTGATCGTGTATTAGGTGGCGCTATGATAGCTTTAGGTATTAAGGTCATTGCCACAGGCACTAACTAAAGGCTAACAAGGCCAATCACAAACGCCAGCAAGCAAGCTGGCTGGACTTGCTGACACTCACCCGTGTTGGCTGCGTTAGTTCGTAAAGAAACCCCATGCTCCTTGGTATGACTTTAGCATCCAGCTAGACCATTGACCCCTTCGCCCAGCCAACCCAACTTTTAACGATGACATTAACATGAGAAAAGTGCTCAAAATCACTACTTACACAGTGCCTAAAATCAGCGTTGAAAAATAACCCCATGCGCAGAATATTCTTTGGACTGGAGATTCCCGCTGAGATTAAAGATCGTTTGTTGCAGGTGAGAGCAGAGGTGGCGGGTGCCACATGGCAAAGTGTTGAGCAGATGCACCTGACTTCGTTATTTCTTGGCAATATAGAAAAAGAGCGTTTATTGGCGGTGCGTGATGTTGCGCGCGATATTCCTCTGGCTGCTTTTGCATTGAATATTGTTGGTTTAGGGTGCTTCGGTCAGCCCGATACACCTCAGTACCTTTGGGCAGGA
This sequence comes from Thiopseudomonas sp., assembly GCA_035271365.1. Taxonomy (GTDB): domain Bacteria; phylum Pseudomonadota; class Gammaproteobacteria; order Pseudomonadales; family Pseudomonadaceae; genus Denitrificimonas. The sequence continues at coordinate 605 of DATERS010000012.1, read as the reverse complement.
GTTCAGCCAGAAGCGCCCGTAGTGAGCCTGCATAACGCGATTAAAAACCAAGTAGAGAACCTCGGGTTACACACCGAGCGTCGGGCATATCGTCCCCATCTCACCTTAGCAAGATTTAAGCGCGAGCCCGGCTCAGTTGAGCACTTAATGGATGAGTATCGTGAAACACTCTTCGGCACCTTTCAGGTGGATGAGTTCGTGCTGTTTGAGAGCCAACAAGGCCCAAGCGGTTCGCTATACAGGGTGCTTGAACGCTACCCTTTATTGTAGTGGCCAAATTCACTATGCCACCACATACAGATTGATGGGAGTTGGGCCATGGCTAACCGCATCTGCGCGACTGCTAGGGTGTGCAGCCCGCTAGGTAGTCACCATCTCAGGGCAGCTGAATGCCGCCAGACTCGCTGTGCAGCTGTCGCAATTGTCGTGAGAGCAGGTTGATATTGGCAGCGGTTGTGTCCAGTTGCTGGCGCTGTTCTGCGCTCATTAGTGAGAGCAGGCGTTGTTCCAGATCTTCAGCGCTGGTCAGTAACATCTGCTGCCGGGCTGTGGCAATCTTGAGAAATTGCTCTGACTCCTGTGGTTGCGGCAAGCCATAGCCTTCG
>DATERS010000011.1:0-7350 GCA_035271365.1 Thiopseudomonas sp. | reverse complement strand
CGATGGCTACGGTTACTCATTGATAGCACAACAAAGAGAGGAAGCGAGAACAGGGGCCAGCTAAGGCAGGCCACGCTATCCCTCCCGGCACTAAAGTACGGGGGTTTCTCGCGAAAAATTGATGAAGCGTATTCTAATCAGCCAACGCCTTGATGCCGTGCCCGGTCGCGATGAAGAGCGCGATGCTTTGGATGTGCGCTGGGCTCAGCTGCTATTTTCTTTAGGCTTTCTACCTATTCCTGTCTGTAGCGCTTTAGCCGGTCAGACTGATTATTTAGCGCAATTGCAGCCTGACGCCATGGTTCTCAGCGGTGGTAATGATATTGGCCAAGCACCTGCGCGAGATAGGCTGGAAACCCAGTTACTGGATTACGCCAAAGCCAAACAATTGCCTGTGCTTGGCGTGTGTCGTGGCATGCAAATGCTCAATCATTATTTAGGTGGCAGCCTAGTCACCGTCAACGGACATGTCGCCACTCGACACTCACTGGAAGGCGATTGGGCGCAGCAGTACGGCTATCAGCAGGTCAACAGCTTTCACAATCAGGCTATCACTCAAGCGACATTAGCTGCAGACCTAAACGTACTCGCCACCAGCGGCGACGGTGTCATCGAAGCCGTAGAGTGTTCGCACTTACCTTGGCTCGGCATCATGTGGCACCCCGAGCGTGAAACTCAATTGCAATTAGCCGACCAGCAACTGCTCAGCCAACATTTAAACCGCTGACACGGATAAGGATTATTATGAAAATTATTATTTTAGCCGCCGGACAAGGCACACGTTTACGCCCGTATACCAATGACAGACCCAAATGCATGGTCGCCCTTAAAGGCAAACCCTTGCTGCATCATCAGCTCGAAGCCCTTGCTCACTGTGGCATGCAACAAGACGATATCGCCCTCGCCGCTGGCTATCTACAAGCCGCATTAGTCGCACCTGGCATTGCGCAGTACCGCAACGAGCACTACGCCAGCACTAACATGGTCGGCACTTTGTTTGCCGCGCAAGACTTTATGCAGGACGGTGAAGACCTGATTATTAGCTATGGCGATATCGTCTATCGCCCTGAAGTGTTTGAAAAACTATTAGCCACAGAGGGTGATGTGGTAGTCGCTGCTGATTTGGATTGGTACGACCTGTGGAAAATGCGCATGGACAACCCGCTCGATGATGCTGAAACCTTCAAAATGGATGCAGACGGCAGAGTGCGCGAACTGGGTAAAAAGCCCAATAGCCGCGCCGATGCTCAAGCGCAATATATTGGTTTAATTAAAATCGCCGGCCATAAAGTGGCTGACTTTATTGCGCATTACCACAGGCTGGATAAAACCGCGCAGTACGATGGCAAGGATTTTAACAATATGTATATGACCAGCCTGATACAAAACATGATTGATAGCGGCTGGCAGGTACAAGCAGCACTGATTAACCGCGGCTGGCTTGAGGTGGACAGTGTTGAGGATTTGCAGGCGTATGAGGGGTTGGCGCAGATTTTGTAATCAGTGCAGCACAGAGAAACTCTAATGGCTTTTAAATGTCGCCACAAAAAAGCTTAATACCAAACCCAAACAGTATCTTCTTTGAGAAAATTGTTAATTGGGCTCAGATACGTTTTCCGGAGACATTACGTTGCGGCGCATGGACAAAGCATCCAGCAAAACATGCTAAAAACTGCGCAGTTGCTCCCCTGCTTTGCACAATGTTAGCCTATACACATTGTCTCCCAACTTTCTCGCTTAGGCCGATGCACAGAGCTCACAGATGAAACTAACCACTGGCAAAAAAAAGACTAAAATCACCCATCACTCGGGCTCATCCAGCCAAGAACTGTTCAATCAAGCGTGGAAAAAAGTCACGAATCAACAAAAGAAAAACGACCGTTTGCGCGAACAAATTAGAACCTTTGCCGAGCAGGTTAATGAGACCGTTGAGCAGCAAGAGAAAGCCTACGTTACAACCCTGTATAAAAGCTGCGAGCATTTACTGGTTTTTTATGGCCGCAAATCTTTAGCCGCCTGGCACCGCGAAGTGCTCATGGAATGGATATTGGACTACATAGATACCATTACCCACAACCCCTTTGCCGGTGATATTGATCTGACTGCCCTCTATCAAACGATGGACGCCACTATGGAAAAAATACATCCTGAGGCGTTTGACCCTTTCCAAGATGATGCAATGCACAGTGAGGAACATTTCTTTGATGAAATGGCGGATGAAGATGACCATGCAAGGATGTTTGAGGAGCTCTTTTCTGATTTCCAGCAGGATCCAAGATTTGATGAGTTTTTCCGTCAGCAAGAGTCATTTGAGCAGCAGATAAAAGATGACGAACAGGCACTCAATAAGCTGATGAAAGGTGGCTCAATCAATAAATTATTCCGCCGAGTAGCGCGTGTTTTGCACCCGGACCGTGAGCAAGATGAAGAGGCTCGTGTAGAGAAAAACCGCCTAATGAGCGAGCTAATTGAAGCACGAGACAATAACGATATAACCGCTCTGTTTGCTTTCTACGCTGAGTATGTCGGCCAGTCACCTCTGCAAGAGCTGGGCGGTGACCTGACTGACGCTACAGAACTACTCAATCGTCAATATGCACAGCTACGATCACAGCACGCAGATATTGTGCATGAAGACCCTAAAGCGGGCGTCTTGTATCAGCGTTTCCACAAAAAAACCATGAAAGCATCACAGCACGAAATTAATACTCACCTAGCAAATTTGGAGCAGGATATTAATAACCTGACGCTATTTTGCAAAGAGGTGACCAGCCTAAACAAGCTCAAGCCCTATCTGCAGATGCGCTGGGAACATTTCAATGAAGAGCGCTGGTGATTGTGCGCCTCAAATACTCCAAATCAAGTTAGCGGCATTAAGTGCCAACATATATTCGGCATTTTAATACCTCAATCTCTTTCCCCTCTGGTTCATTAGGCATTATATTGCCTTGTGATGAGCTAATTCGTGCAAGACTGATAACTTTTGCTCAAGAGAAGGCCTACGCTGTATCACCATACTATAAGCTAAAGCACCCGACGATCACGCAAATCCTTAATGGCCATGGCTAACGCGGACAAGATAACCAGAGTAACCGCCAGCAATCCAACACTCACCGCAATCGACCATGAGCTATGGGGAAGCACAGCAAAGACAATCGCAGTGATGACGGCAATACCCACCGAGGTGCCGATACGTTGCCCCGTTTGCATAATAGCGCCCGAGCTACCTGCGTAGGACAACGGTACTTCAGCAAGAGTCAGAGCCTGATTAGGGCTAACCACTGAGCCTTGCCCTAGACCAAAAAAAGCCAAGCTCAGCAATAACCACCAAATACTTAAATCCAGATATTCATGCAAGAACACCACAGCAATAGTGGATAGCATGCCGAAAACAGCAAAGCTTAAACCGCCAATAACAATTTTACGACCGTAGCGATTAACCCGCTTACCTGCCCAGTTGGCAGAATAAGCAGAGAGTAGCGCCGATGGAATACCCACCATGCCCGCCTCAAAGGCTGAAAAACCAAGGCCTTGCTGTACATACAAAGGAATCAAAACCCAGACACTGGTCATGCCCAAAAAGTACAAGCTCATGATAATGCTGCCGTTGCGGTAGCTTGAGATCGCAAAAATCTTTAAATCCACCATAGGACTATAGCCGCGCTGGGTATACCACCGCTCCCAACGCGCCCACAGGTAAAACAAGAGCAACCCAGCTGGCAGTAGCAACCATATAAGCCCAGTCGAATCCGACCCAACAAAGGGATAGAGCACCGCCAACACACCTAACCCCAACAATAGGGCTCCGATGGGATCCAAAGAACTCAAGCCTTTATGTTCCAGCGACTTGGGCTTATGAATTAAAGGACGCGGAAACCACAAGAGTGCTAGCACTATGATCAATACCCCAACAGGCACGTTAATCAAGAAGGTCAATCGCCAACCGATCTCCAGACCACCCAGTTGAATCAATAGCCCACCAACCACAGGGCCAATAGCAACGGACACCCCCACTGTAGTGCCAAAAAAACCAAAGGCGCGGCCGCGTTCTGGGCCACGGAAATACTGCTGAATCATGCCCACTGCTTGCGGATTCATAAAACCAGAGCCCACGCCTTGCACAAAACGCGCACCATTCAGCCATTGTGCATCCGGCGCTAAGCCAGCGGCAATTGAAGCGAGAGTAAAGATGACTGCACCGAGAATAAAAATGCCGCCACGCCCCATCAAATCCCCTGCTCGCCCTGCACTTACCAGAACCACACCGAAGGTCAGGGCATAACCAGAAAGCACCCATTGAATATCAGACAGGCTGGCGTGCAATGCGTCTTGAATCGAGGCTAAAGCCACATTGACCACACTGACACTCATCAGCGACATGAAAATCGCCATGAGTAACACAGCAAGAATCCGCCAACGTATGGGGTCACTGCTGAGATCGCTTGCGGTAGAGTATTGTGGTGTCTGTTGAGTCATAAAAATTCCGTAACAACCATAAAATATCTCTGTCAGTGTAAGTGAAATAGCTTAGCACCACAGTACACTTTACTGATATGGCAGAGAGCTGACAGCAAATAAGCTTTGAGCGATAAGTATACTGACAAGATTTTTCGATCCTCGCTTAGAATAAATATTGACTCACTACTGCTTAGCCCTTGAAATATAGTTGTTCGTTCTTATATATTTAGATATACCAAAACCAAAAAGGAGAGTGGATATGAGTATGTTTCCTACACGCAGCCGACTGTTCGATGAGTTAATGGGCGATCTAGACGGCTTTTACATCAAACCCCTGCATGGCGATGCACTTCCGCAAAGCATCAAGGTAGATATTGAGGAGGCCGGTGATATTTACAATGTTCAAGCAGAGTTACCTGGCGTCAAAAAGGAAGATATCCATGTCGATATTGATGGTGCCATCGTGACTATCAAGGCAGAAATTCAGCAGAAGAACAGTTCTGGTGAAGGCAGCCGTAACCTGCGTAGCGAGCGCTACTATGGTAGTGTTTCGCGTCGTTTTGAACTGCCTAGCGAGATCAATCTAGAGCAAGCAGAAGCTCACTATGAAGAAGGTTTACTGCATCTTGTTTTGCCTAAACGTCAAGCTGTAGAGAACAGCCGCAAGCTCAATGTTAAATAAACCCTAAGTTAAAACCGCCTCAACTAGAGGCGGTTTTTGCATGGATTACCCTTAACCAGAAAATCAGTACTTATATCAATTTTTCGGCACTATATTGCAAGAATGACAGTACTCCCTGCTTATTTATTGACGATTCGTTTGCTCTGCTGTTCCAGCTCAAGCCGACTTTGTGCCCAATCGCGCCATAAGCGCACTTGTTGTTGATTGGCACCCGACTTTTCTGCTGCAGCAAGGGCTTGTAGGCCTGCATTCCAGTGGCCTTGTTGGATTTCCAACTGGGCAAGGTTCAGCCAGTGTTGGCCTTTGCCGCTTTGCTGGGCTAATTGGCTGTACTGCTTGCTGGCATTTTTATAGTCACGTGCTTGCCAGTGCAGTTGGGCTAAGCGTTCTTGGGTCGAGGGACTGGAGTTCATCAAACCGCTTTTAAGCATACCTTCTAGTAGACGTGCGGCTTGCCAAGGCTGATCGGATGCAGACGCTAGGGTGATTAAACTATCCAGATCAGACTGTTTAAAGCTGATGCCCTTAGTGTAAGCCGTGCGCAGCGTGGCTAAAGCTTTAGTGTGTTGATTGGCCATTTGCTGTAATGCGGCCAACTGCTTCCAGGCATTCAGACTATCGGGGCTGCGTTGTAAGATGCGCTTTTGCCAGCGCTGCGCTTCGGCGTAGCGTTTAAGTTCGGCATTGGCGCCGACCATAAACTGCAGCCAATTATCATCAATAGGTTTTTTACCTTTCAAGTAACGCTCAGCCAGCGGCAAAGCTTGATCTAAACGCCCCAACCCTTGCCAAGCTTGAATTTGCATCTCGAGGACTTCACTGCTCTGAGCGGACTTTTGCAAGTAAGTCAGCGCTTGATGATAGTTTTTAACGGTGAAGTTGAGCTTGGCAAGATTGAGGCGGTCTTCAGTCAATTGCTCGTCAGTCAGTTGACCACTGTTAAAGGCTTGGGTTAGCACTGTTATCGCCGCTGTGTTTTTGCCTTGCGCCCAGAACACATAAGCCTGACTGCGCCAGATTAACGTTTGCTCTAGGCTATTGGCTTTGGGTTGTACAGTTTGCAGCGCTTGCTCGGCTTGAGCAAAGTTGCCGGCTTGTTGCGCCGCTTGTGAGCTTTGTAATGCGCGAAACACCTCTGGAGCAATGCTTTGCGCTGCAGCTAAGGGAGCAACTAACGCCGCACTGATACTCACAGCCAACAACCAACGACGCATCTTACCGCCCTCTCTTTTCTAAACGAAACTGCAAGGTTTTCACCGCTTCACGCGCCACAGCGCGGCCACCTTCGCTGCGTGGTGCAAAACGCCAGCGTACTGCAGCCCGGCGCGCTTCGCGGTCAAAGACATTTTTCGGTGAAGACTCCACCACGCGTACATTTTCAACTTTGCCATCGGCTGTAATGGTAAAAGCTAACTTGACATAGCCTTCTATACCACGGCGACGGGCGCTATCCGGATAGACCGGCAAGACTTCATTCAGCGGAATCACTTCGGCATCGTTGCTCGGTGCCGATTGTGCGCTTTGTGCTGCAGAAGCAGCTGGAGCCGAGGCCGCCGCTGGTGCAGCAGGCGCTGACTGAATCACCGCTTGTGCGCTCAGGCCTTGTAAGCTGGGAGCTGCAGCGGCCGAGATACTGATAGTGTTGCTAAGCTGCGGTACGGCTAAATCCAAGCTGGCCATCTGTGGCGTGGTCGGTGGCTGCGGCGCTGGTTGCGCTGGCGGTGTTTCGAGTTGGGGCTCAGCCGGCTGTTCTGGCATCTGCTGGCGCTGACGGCTGGGGTCGCTGGAATCTTGCTGCAATTTTGGCGTAAAGCGCCCCATTTGCAGGGGCGGCTCTTCCACTTTATTTTGCGGTGGAAAAATCATCACCAGCATTAATACAAAGCTGGCAAACACCACTGCCACTGCCGCAAGAAAAGACCACAGCCAACGCATTAGCGCGACTCCGTCGAAGCGGCTAACACCACATCAGGCACGCCGGCCAAGCGCGCTTGATCCATCACTTTAACCACAAGCCCAGTGCGCGCATCTTGGTCAGCCTGCACCACAACCACGCCTTCCGGTTGCTCTTGACGCATACGCTCAACATGCGCACGCACACTGCGCACATCCACCACTTGTTTATCCAGCCAGACTTGGCCATCAGCGGTGACGGCAATTAAAATATTACCCTTCTCTTGCGAGCTGGCGGTATCGGCTTGCGGGCGATT
>DATERS010000010.1:0-12830 GCA_035271365.1 Thiopseudomonas sp. | reverse complement strand
CCCCGATCGTACTCAAGACCTCATATCAGCCAATCAACGCCGTCAGCTCTGCAAGAAACAGATCACGCAACTGCCAAATCTCAGGCAGTAAAGCTAATGCCCCTTTCGTATTATTTTTTGCGTGCAAGGTAACGGCGCTTTGCCCAAGGTCGTGCATATCACAGTGCAGGCGAATCAAATGATTAAACTTTGCATGCATCCCAAAGCGGCTTTGCTTTTCGCGCTCAACCCATAAACCCACTTTACTACGGTGATGATCCAGAATAGGCAGTTCGTTACTCTGTCCACGCAACCATTGCTCTAATTCCACAACCCAGCGGCGATGCTCAACCTCAGCATAAACTAAGGGCAGATTATACGCATCAACCGGCCACTGATCCTGCCAAACAGGCTGCGCTTTCCAACGATGCATCCAGTTATACAGCTCATCTGCAGGCATAGGCCTTGCTATACAATAGCCTTGGGCTTGGTCGCAACCTAACCTCAACAGTAAACTGCCCTGTTCTATGCTCTCGACCCCCTCAGCAATAACTTGCAAGCCAAACGCCTTAGCCATACCCACCACAGCCGAGATAATCGATAAATCATCCGAGTTACCCAGCATTTCTCGGACAAAGCTCTGATCGATCTTTAACACGCTAACGGGCAGGTGTTTAAGGTGAGCTAGGGATGAATAGCCAGTGCCAAAATCATCTAATGCAAAGTTCACTCCCAGCCCACGGGACTGTTCCATCACACGTGAAACAGCCTCAAGGTCATTTAACGCACTACTTTCAAGGACTTCGAACTGCAGTGCTGAAGGTGCAATATCAGGGTAACCATGCAGATCTCTAGATAGTTTATCGACAAAAGAACTATCAAGCAGTTGCATACTACTGACGTTAACGCTGACCTGCATATCCAGCCCCTGCTGTTTCCATTTGCGCATCTGAGCTAGCGTGGCACGTATGACCCAGTCTCCCAACTCGACTTCTAAGGGGTGATTATATAAAAACAGTAAAAACTCACCGGGCTGGACCAATTCGCCGGTATTTTTTCTCCAACGTATTAAGGCTTCAACGCCGACCACGATGCCTGTTTTCATATGTACTTTGGGCTGATAATAAAGAACAAACTCTCCAGCCTGCAGCGCATTGCGAATTTGCTCGATACGGCCCGTCAGAACACGAGCATCCTGTTCCGAGCCCGTATCGTGTTTTTGCAAACAGTTCTTACCCGAAGTCTTGGCATCAAATAGCGCCTGCTGTGCCTGACGAAAAAGCTGCTCACGCGTCACCTCTATTGGCTGCGGGTATTCGGTGATGCCCACACTGGCCGTCAAAGCCAGGTCGATCCCATCAACTGTCAATGGGTTGCTAATAATCAAAAGAAGCTGGTTGAGTTGCTGAAAATAACTCTCCTCAGGCTGCAGACGGGTCAGTAATACAACAAACTCATCGCCTCCAACGCGAGCGATCACCGCAGTATCATTAAACAACAGTCGCATTCTCTGCACTAAAACCTTGAGCAAACTGTCACCGATTATATATCCATGCTCATCATTCACTTCACGGAAGTTGTCTAGATCCAGAAACGCTAATACCAAGCGTCGGTCATTACGATCGCAGTAATCCATTTCACGCAGCAGCGTATCTTCAACGGCTCTACGATTAGGCAAACTTGTGAGCGGATCTTGGAACGCAAGGCGCTGCAAGGTCTCTCGATGCTGCACTCTTTCAGTAACATCCTGAGTTGTACCCTCGGTGATAAACGCGCGCCCCTCTGGACTGACATCAAATCGCCCACGCACTTCTAGATGCTTAACTCTCGTACCATCAAGCAATATCCTGTGTTCTAAATTCAATTCACTTAATGAAGCTTTTGCAATCTGATACGACTGATAGATTAAGGCGCGGTCCTCAGGATGAACGAGTTGTAAATAGGCTTCCAAATCAGGTACAGGACTATCCACTTCGCGTTCAAAAATCCTGAACATTTCTTGTGACCAAATGTTCAGGCCCGCTGCGTTATCTAGATACCAGTGCCCAAGGTGTGCTTGTTGCTCTGCTCGTTCCATCTGGCCAATGGCAAATTCACGTTTTTGATGCATCTGGCGATGCACTAAGGCTATACCCAACAAATCACTGGTCAGGCTCATGAACTCAACCATCTTGGTGCCCCAATGACGCTCTTCGCTGACCGCATCATTACCAATAAAACCGATTAACTCTGTGCCTATATACAGGGGAAATACAAACACTGAACGACTATTTTCTAATCGTAGAATTTCATATTCTGTTTGCGCTTCTGGCGGGATATCGTCAACACGTGGCACCAGCACATAACCCACTTCGCGAAGTTGACTCCACCACCAGGGTAACGCACTTGTTGGAATATCCTGCCGATCTTGAATGGTTGGTTGGATGCCTGCAGCGCACCACTCATGAGTATTGTTGATGTAGTTACCGTCGGCACTCACGAGGAACACGTAGGTGCGATCAGCCTGCAGATACTCGCCTCGACGTTGCAGCGCCCGATTGATTGCAGCATCAAAGCCCTCGGACGATGACGCCATAATATCGGCAGCAAATTCGCTGAGAAATGTACGGGCATCACGCTCAAGCTGCAGCCTGATTTCTACAGTTTTGCGCTCGGTAATATCTGTTTGCGTCCCCACCATCCGCTTGGGATAGCCGCTAGGACCCTGCTCAATGATTTTTCCAGATGACTGAATCCAGCGCTCATTGCCAGCTTCATCGATAATCCGGTACTGATGGAAAAACACATCACTCTGACCCAGTAGGTAAGTCAGGAAGATTTGCTTTACACTCGGCCAGTCGTCCGCATGGACTATGAAGCCACTTTGCGCAAATTGTTCAACGGGGAGTTGATCTTCTTGAGTGAAGTCTATCGTTGTGAAAACGACGTCCCAGAGATTATCACTCGCCGCATCGAGTACAGATTGACCGTGCAGCTCCTGATCCAATAATGCCTGTTGAGTGATTGAATTAGCATAAGCTTTGCGCTCTAGCGCAATGGTGCGCGAAGAAAGCTCCTTATACATAGACAATACAAGCTGAACAAAATCAGGAACCCAATCCGCCATAGCATTAAGGGCATATTGCTTGGCTGTATCCTGGTCCACACCTTCACGCACCTGTTGAAGCACTAGGGCAAAACGTTTGTCTTCATATAAAATATGATGAGCTAACCAGATGGTAATAAAGGGCAAAAGCTCATGCGTCGCAGTGAAACCGTCGTCCTCTTTAAGCGTAGCCTGCATGGCTCTAACTTTATCTACAAAACCTATGTGGGCTCTACGGTGCTCTGCAAGCCAACTGTCGTCTGACAGCACCTCAGCCCATAGAGCTTCTTCTGTTTCAAAGTGATAGTCTGCGTGATCAAGCAAAGCATCTATAATACGTCCTGTCTCTTCAAGATCGAGACCGTAAATATATTGATGGGCAAGGTTGTTGAGCAACTCGACAAGTCGCTGATGTTGTTCGTCGATGATTGCTATACCAGTCTCGAAGTTCGAGTTCCACGGAACAATATCAAATTCAGAACTCAGGGCTGGATCCAACATATTTTAGTTGACCTTCATAGTTGCAAAGATTTAATTAGCTAGCACTCATTGCGGTGTTGCACATGCAGCTCCCTGCAATTTATTCACCTTCGCAGCATGTCTTGATGTCTCTATAAATGATAGACCTAGTGACTGAAAGAGGGCATAAACCTGCGTGTTTTCGATGGTTATACCAGCAATTTTATTGAGTATAAATACGTTGCTTTTTGAGCATCTACTCAACAACATTTGAACACAAGCAGCGTTGTATAACATCAGCATTTCACGCTTAAGTAACGATTCACACTAAGGACTTTACTGTGTTTGATATTATTGGTGATATTCATGGCCATGCCGCGCCACTTGAGCGTTTACTGTCTGAGCTGGGCTATCAAAAACGCAGTTCTAGCTGGCAGCATGCTCAACGCAAAGTGATTTTTCTCGGCGACTTTATTGACCGCGGCCCTGAGCAGCTTAAAACCTTAGAAATTGCACACGCCATGGTTGAAAATGACCATGCACTCGCGGTGATGGGCAATCATGAGTTTAATGCGGTGGCCTGGGCGACAGCAGATCAAAACAATCCCGGCCAATACTTAAGAGCGCACACTGAAAAAAACCGTCAGCAGCATGCAGCTTTTTTAGATGAAATAGGTCATGGCTCATCCGCTCACCAACACGCCATTGATTGGTTTAAGGGATTGCCACTCTTTTTAGATTTAGATGATATTCGTATCGTCCATGCCTGCTGGCATCAAGACCACTTAGCCACACTGACACCCTATTTAGATGATCAGGGCGTGGTACTCGATAGCTCTTGGCCTGAGCTGTGCCTTGATGGCTCTGACTCTTTTGAGGCGGTTGAAACCATCCTAAAAGGTATGGAAATTCAATTACCGCCCGGTGTGCAATTTACTGATAAAGACGGTCATACTCGCAAACGTACACGTACACACTGGTGGCTCTCTGAACAAGGTCTGACCTACCGTGATTTGGCAATGGTGCCCAGTGATATTATTAAACAAATTCCGCACAAGCCTGTGCCGGCACATTTGCAACCAGGTTATGACGGATTAAAGCCTTTATTTATTGGTCATTACTGGATGAGCGGTCAACCGGATTTGCTCAGCAAGCATATTGCCTGCCTCGACTGGAGCATTGCCGCCAGCGATAATCCTCATGCAAAACTCTGCGCCTATCGATGGCAGGGAGAAAGCGAACTCACCGCTGAGCATATGGTTTGGGTTAACCGTTGATTTCTCTATACTATATAAGACACTTAATAATAAAATTTACATCACTTAAGTGCTGAACTGATATCAGCACTATATCAAGCTGAGTTTGCTGGGGGACCTATGCTAGAAAACCGAATCACCTACCGACACCTGCAATGTTTTATCGAAATCGTACGACAAAACAGTGTCACGCGTGCCGCAGATGTACTGGCATTAACCCAGCCTGCCGTCTCCAAAAAGCTTAAAGAACTGGAAGATATGCTCGAAGTACGGCTGATGGAGCGCAGCAAAAAAGGTGTTGAGCTGACTCAGTTTGGTGAGGTCTTTATCAAATATGCCGGTGCCAGTTTATCGGCATTACGCGAAGGTACTGACAGCATTATTAAAGCGCAAATGAAAGGCAGTATGCATATCAGTGTCGGCGTACTGCCCACTGTCGCCGCCAGCGTGATGCCTAATGCAGTGATGAAGTTTCGTAAATCAGGTATGGATGTCACCCTGAATCTGATCTCAGGCCCTAACAGTTTATTACTCGGACAATTGCGTGTTGGTGAGCTGGATTTAGTGGTGGGTCGTTTGGCTGAGCCTAAGTTAATGGCCGGCTTATCTTTCCAACATTTGTATTCGGAAATTGTCACTTTTGTCGTACGTCCGGGACATCCGTTGCTTGAGCGCAGTTCGTTTAACATCCAAGATATTCGCGATTTCAATGTGATCTTCCCCACCAAAGACTCGATTATTGCAGCCTCTGCAGAGCGTTTTTTAATCTCACAAGGTGTGGGTATGCTGCCCGACCGCATTGAAACGATTTCAGTCTCCTTCGGCAAAGAATATATTCGACAATCTGACGCTATTTGGGTGATTTCCCGTGGAGTGGTTGCGCGAGAAATTGATGAAGGCGATCTCATCGAACTGCCGATTGATACCAAAGAAACGCTGGGGCCTGTCGGTTTAACCACGCGTGCCGATACTATTCCCACACCCACCGTGCAGATGTTTATGAACTGTATTCGCAGCACGGCAGAAATTCTTGAAAAAAAAATGGGCTGAGCCAAAGCTCAACCCATTGATTGGTGCGTTTCAAGACGCTGTGATTAACTTACCAATCTTTAAAAGTATCCAAGTCGATACCCGATTTACCCGGCGCCAAGATATTGTTCGGGTCCAGCGCACGCTTTAGAGTGTGCTCTAAGCGACGCTTCACTGGGCCGTAGCTATCAGCAACACGATCCATATAACGCGTGTTCACACGGTAGACCGCATAACCTGCTTTTTCGAACTCGTCGAGTAACTCCGCAAAGCATGCGTCAGCACGCTTAACTTCTTCAGGATCAGTACGATCGTAAAGTACGTCAATCACGTGGTGCATATCGCGCCAGCCCACAATAAACTCGCCGACATAGTCGAGGCCGTGTTTATTCAGGATTGTTTTCGCTAGGCTCTTTTGCTTGTCGCACTCATTACCTTTGGCTTGGCTCACCGGTGCAAACCACATTGAACCACCGCCCCCGCGCCAGTTGTACAAACCAAACTCACGTAAGTTGGGGATACCTGACATCAGTTTGGCACGGTACGCAAACGGCTCAGTACCGCCCGCTTCTTCCTCGGTGATCATGCGGCCTTTACCCAGCTGTTTCAGTGCACCGGTGACAATATTCCAGTTCACTTCAACCTGTTCTTTGGTGCCGTACAATGCGCAGTACACGTTCCAAGCACCGAGCTTTTTGTCTTTCTGAATTTGCTTCAGAATCGCATCCGAAGTGGCACCCGGTTCAGTGGTGTAATCTGAACGACGTACACCTGCCGTTGAGGCTTCCCATAGGACGCCAGCAATCACCACTGAGTTGGGGATCACTTGTGAGATACGCAGTGGACGAATAAAGTCGACGATGTCAGAAATATCAGACTCTTCATCAAACTGAATCTCAAACGGCTTGATCACCGGTGGTTTAGGCATCAGCCAGAAACCCATTTTAGTGCAAATACCGTAGTTGGCTTGGGTAAACATACCGTCTAATGTTGGGCCGTAACCCCACTTAAACACTTGCCATGCTTTATCACCTTTAACGCCACCCATACCGGTGCGATACACCTCACCATTGGCCAACACCAATTCCATACCGCACTGCATTAAGAAGTGCTCACCGTAGGGTGTGTAACCGACGCCGCGGTCCATGGTGTTACCCAAAGGTCCAGCAATGGTCGACGGTGCTGAGAATGACAACATCAAAGGAATATTGTTTTCTTCTAAATGGTCATACAACTGCTGATAGGTTACGCCCGGTTCAACCAGTGCTGTTCCTAAATCGGCATCAATATGCAAAATTTTATTCATCTTTTTCAGATCAAGAATAATCTGACCGCGTTGATGAGGCGCTGCAGAACCATAACCAAAGTTACGGCCCGTGGAGATGGTCCACACTGGGATTTTGTACTTATTACAAATCGCTACCACGCCCTGAACCTGCTCAACAGTGGTCGCAGTGATAGCCGCTGACGGTGCATGCTCTGCATCATCAACAGGCATCATGGTTTTGTTATAGGGCTTGAGCTGTGCTTCTTCAACCAGCACGTTTTCTTTACCCAGAAGAGTACGAAACTCATCCATGGCTTTATCAAATTCAGCCTGTGTAATGCCTTTTGGCAATACCTTATTATTATCTTTAGTCATGATATTGGGATCCTTTAGGTTTCAATTGAAAACGAAACAAAGTGGCCATCTACGGCATGGGTATGAGTTGGTGGCGTGGTACGCAAATAGCGGCGATTAGGCTCTGGCGATGCTAAAGCAAAGCCTAAAGATGATGCCCAATGACGACTGGCCGATAAGGTCTGCTCTGTCATGGCGGTCGGGCGACTGCAGCTTTGTGCAAACTCAGCAAATTGTGTTATGCAGTTCGCACTGTTTTCAGTGGCCGAGACGCTGTGACGTGACACACCATTTTGCGTAACATGCTGACCGGTCCAATGCACTCGGGCACCGGCACTACGGGCTAAATCAAGCAGCAACATACCGCTGGCATCATCCACTAAACCGATAATGCGCTCACCTTTTGAACTGCTTAAACGCTGCTGAAACGCAGTGATAAAGTCAAAACCATGATCCGCTTGTAACAAAGTGACTTGCGCTGCACCTGGATTAGCTCGCACACCCGAGACAAAGTCCGTTTGAGCATCAACAGCGCTGACCAAAACCAGTACCGGTTTGCGTGCGCTGGCCGGTGTAGCGTGGGCAGCATGGGCTAAACCGGCTTGGCTTAATGCCAGAGCAGCTCCGCTTAATGCCATGCCTTTAAGCACAGAACGACGTTGAATACTCATAATCACTCCTTAGCCAAAGCAGGTAATGTCTGAATATATTCACCCACCTGCTGCAAGATATCGTCATTCACAGCAGAAGCTGGGAATGCAGGCATCGCGCGCAAACCCTGACGCACAATAGTGACAGTATAGATAGGGGCTAAATTTCGACCGGCCAAAACAGGACCAATATCACCCGAGGTTTCATGGCACTGAGCACAGACTTTGTTATACATATGCTCACCATTGTCCCAGCTGCCATCACTATTGGCGTGAGCTGTAAAACTCACCAAAACCGCAGGCAACACAAGACTAGTCAGCGCCAACGTTTTTATCTTCATGCGAATTGTTGACATAATGGAGTTTCCTTTCTTGTTATTAGAACAATTAAAATGGGTAACGACGTGGCTCATGCTGCACAGTAATCCAATGATCACGAGTGAACTCTTGGATAGCCCACTCACCATTGAATCGACCTAAACCTGAACCCTTTTCACCACCAAATGCGGCGTTGGGTGCATCATTGACCGGCATATCATTGATATGAGTCATACCTGCTTGTATGCCATGAGCAAAACGCACACCACGCTCTACACTGCCGGTAAATACGGCGCTGGATAGGCCATAGTCACTTTGGTTAGCCAGTTGCAAAGCATGCTGCTCATTTTCAGCGCTTTGAATACCGACTAAGGGTCCAAAAATCTCTTCTCGGGCAATTTCCATATCCGCAGTCACGTTACCGAACACATGCGGTGGCAATACATTGCCTTGCGGCTCACCACCGACCAAAACGGTTGCGCCTTCTTGTTTCGCTGTTTCAATTTTTTGCAGTAGGCCCGCCAGTTGTTTAGCGTTAATCACCGGACCAACAACTGTCTCAGCCAGGCTAGGATCACCATATTTAAGTGCAGTGACACGCTCAACATAACGACGGGTAAACTCTTCAAGTACGGGCTGCTCGACAATAATACGATTAATCGCCATGCAGATTTGGCCTTGGTGCAAGAACTTGCCCACCACCGCAGCACTGACGGCTTGCTCAATATCGGCATCAGCCAGTACTACAAATGGGCTGTTACCGCCCAATTCCAGTGCAACATGTTTTAGATGCTGACTGCCACAGGCTATACGGCCAATGTTTAAACCCACAGCCGTTGAGCCAGTAAAGGAAATAAAGCCAGGAATCGGATGAGCGACAAAGGCATCACCAATCTCCGCGCCTGAGCCGACAACCACACTCAACACGCCATCCGGTAAGCCTGCTTCAGCAAAAATATGCGCCAGCAATAAACCACCGGTGACCGGCGTATCGCTAGCCGGTTTAATCACCACGGCATTACCTAAAGCCAACGCCGGTGCAACAGAGCGCTGTGATAAATGCAGTGGGAAGTTCCATGGGCTGATCACGCCGACGACGCCAATCGGCTTGCGGTACACGCGGCTTTCTTTGCCAGGAATATCAATCGGTAAAATGCTGCCCTGTACACGACTGGGAAAACTTGCAGCCTCAAGAGTAATAGCGCGTGCTGCGCCCCACTCAATCTGCGCTTTAATACGGGTACTGCCTGACTCTTTAATTAACCAATCAATAATTTCTTCTTGGCGCTGATCAAAAATCGCTACTGCCTTTAAGAGTACTGCCGCACGTGCAGATGGACCCTGAGCCGCCCAAGCCACTTGTGCATCACGCGCTGCAGTGAACGCTTCATTCAGGTCATCTTGAGTCGCCAGATTCAGTCGTAAAAGTTCATCACCTGTGTAGGGATTTAACACCTGCAATTGAGTTTGTGAACGACCTGATCGCCACTGTCCTGCAAGCGGCTGTAACTCAAGATTCTGATAGGGAGTAGTTGTCATAAAACACGATCCTTTATTGAATTTTTCGATATATCTCACTCACCCTGTCAGGGTTTTATATCGAACATCGGGCTAAGTTATAGATCAATATAGCTTGAGGCTAATTGTTAAAAACAGTCATGGGAAATGAATTTTTAACCAAAAGTTATATCGAAAACGATATGTGTTCTTCAGATTGATGTAAAACAGCAGCTAAACTCAAGACTGACAAACACATTTATCCGCTCTAAAAAAGCATTTAGCAAACAGCCCAAGTGATTTCTGAACTCATCACATATACAAATAAGTATAAAAACAACGACTATTTAAAGCTGCTTTAGCCCATAAATATAGCAGCATATGAGCTAAGGACCAGGTAGAAAACCTACTTATATACTGAAATCGATATAACAAATTAACAAAAGATCATTTTACATATCAAGTATTTTAAGCAAGATTGAAGCTAAATACTTTGCAGCAGATATAGGCAACCACCATGATACAGACCATGATCGTCAACGGAGTCATGCTACATTACCAACTGGACGGCCCAAAACACTTGCCGTTATTGGTATTTTCTAACTCTTTAGGTACTGATCTGCGCATCTGGGAGCCTTTGCTTCCTTTGCTCGCACCGCATTACCGTTTTCTACGCTACGATAAACGTGGACATGGATTATCAGCCTGTCCTCCTGCACCTTATCAGCTCGATGATCATATTAACGATCTGATTGGCTTACTCGACGCACTGGAAATCAATCAAGCAACCCTGTGCGGCCTATCTGTCGGCGGCATGATTGTTCAAGGCGTGGCTGCGGCCCGTCCTGATCTCGTTAGCAACTTAGTCTTGTGCGATACCGCACACAAAATTGGCCCGGCACAAGGCTGGGAAGACCGCATCAACACTGTTCGTGAACACGGCCTTGAGCATATTGCTGATGCTGTGATGGAACGTTGGTTTGCTCCCTTATTCCGCACCAATAAGCCTGCTGAGCTGGCGCTATGGCGTAATATGATGGCGCGCAGTCCTATCGAAGGTTACGTCGGTACCTGCGCAGCCATTCGTGATGCAGACTTAACCCAGAGCACTGCAAAGCTGACGCAACCCACACTCTGTGTGGTCGGCGATCAAGATGGCGCAACACCACCGGCATTGGTTGAAAGCATGGCCGCGCTGATTGCAGGCAGTCGCTTTGCTGTGATTAAAGATGCAGGCCATTTACCTTGCATTGAACAACCGGCACAGCTGGCAACATTGATGCTTGAATTCCTCAAGCAACATACTTTGCAGGTCAATCGTTTTGATCAAGGCATGGCAGTACGCCGCTCGGTATTGGGTAACGCCCACGTTGATCGAGCCACAGCCAATAAAACTGAATTTGACGAGCCATTCCAGACCTTTATCACTGAAGGTGCGTGGGGCTCTGTTTGGAGTCGCCCAGGCTTAAGTAAACGTGACCGCAGTCTGCTAACCATTATATTAATGGCAGCGCTGCATCATCACGACGAGCTGGCGATGCATATTCGCGCCACCCGCAACACCGGCGCCAGTAAACAAGAAGTTCAAGAAACTTTATTACACTTAGCTGTTTATGCAGGCGTACCCTTCTCTAATGTGGCGTTCCGTATCGCCAAAGAAGTGTACAACGAACTCGAATCTCAAGAGGGACAACAATAATGACTCAATTAACTCCAAGAGACTGGTCAAGCCACGCGGCCTTTATCTCGCCTGAATACAAATCATCCACCCTACGCGGCGTTTCACAGAACCTGGTAAAGATTGACCCTGAGCTGTCTGAAATGACTGGCCCAGCATTTGGTCAAGAAGTGATTGGCCCATTGGATCACGACTTAACCAAAAATGGTCAAGTCAACGGTGAGCCCATCGGTGAGCGCATTATTGTCACAGGTACCGTATTTGATGAATTCGGCAAACCGGTTCCCAATACTTTAATTGAAATCTGGCAGGCCAACGCCGCCGGCCGTTATGTACACAAAGTTGACCAGCATGATGCTCCCATTGACCCGAACTTCCTCGGTGCTGGCCGCTGCTTAACCGATGAGAAGGGTCAATATAAGTTTTACACTATTAAGCCTGGTGCTTACCCATGGGGCAACCACCCTAATGCATGGCGTCCAAACCACATTCACTTGTCGTTGCTCGGCCCATGCATCGCTAGCCGTATCGTTACGCAAATGTACTTCCCTGGCGATCCATTGCTGCAGTACGACCCGATTTATATTGCTACACCTGAGCAAGCACGCGAGCGTTTAGTCAGTGAGTTTTCATTGGATGTGACTGAGGATGGTTTTGCTTTGGGTTATATCTTTAATATCGTTGTTCGTGGCGTTAACGCTACTCCTATGGAGGCTTAAGACATGACTTTCAAGCAAACTCCCTCGCAGACTGTTGGCCCATACTTCGCTTATGGCCTAACTGCACAGCAATACCGTTATGACAATACGCAGATTGCTGATAATCAATTAGTAAAAGGCGATATCAACGGTGAATGTATCCGCATCACTGGCACTGTCTTTGATGGTAATGGCGATGCAGTGAACGATGCGCTGATTGAGATCTGGCAAGCCAATGCGGCTGGCCGTTTCAATCACCCACTTGATCAACGCAACAACCGTGCACTAGAGCCTGGTTTTTTAGGCTACGGACGCTGCGGTACCGGTACTAGCAGTGACGCCAGCTTTAGTTTTGATACTATAAAACCCGGCTCAGCTAAAGACGGCCAAGCACCCTTTATCACTGTTGTGGTGTTTATGCGCGGCTTGTTAAGCCACGCTTATACACGCCTCTACTTTTCTGACGAAGCCAGCGCGAACCAAGCAGACCCTGTACTGAACACGGTTGCTGAGCAACGCCGAGCCACTTTAATCGCTCAGCGCAAAGAAACCGGCACCGG
>DATERS010000009.1:0-26427 GCA_035271365.1 Thiopseudomonas sp. | reverse complement strand
TGGATAATCCCTGAGTACTCTTCGCCAGCCAATAGAGTTTCATTTAACTCACGACCAGGAAGATACTCACTTTCCATACTCGCAATAAAATGACTCAGATCCTGCTCAACTGACCCTGCCTGTACCGCTGGCATATGCTTGGCATTGAACTGACCGGCCAAAGAAAGGTAGCTGTAGTAATCAGGTTTACGTCCCGAGACAAAAACGCGTTTTGCCTCAATATCAGCAGGTTTAACACCAATGTTATGGACTTCATTAAAGGATAAATTCAAATCAGCACCACTACTGATTAAGCTGCTGCTGTTGAGTAGACTCGCGCCAGATAATGAAAGCGTGCCACCGGCTAGTAAATTAGAGGCGGCACTGCTATTGATCACTTCTAGCTTTTCACGCTCAGTGATCTCCCAAACCCCTACACGACGTCCATTACCACCCAACTTACAGTCACCATATGGGTTATAAGCGCCACGGCAAGGTAACTCATGAATGACGACACTGTATTTACCCGTATCTTCAATATCTAAAATATCACGGTGATTTTCTACAATAGCGCTGTGTAAACTAAAATCCAGCCCTGCTTCGATACTGCCGGAGATATTCTCAACACGCTGCGCTTGGCTGCTTGTAGCGTCACCGGCTAAATCAATGTTGCCTAAGCTATAAATATTGGCATAACGGTTGGTCAACTGGCCAACACGTAAAACCATATCAGCACCGCTCAGTATCGAAGCATTTTCATTGAGCAAATACCCTGTGTTGATACTGAGCTGTTGTGCGCTGCTTAATGTGCCCCGATTATTCAACTCTTGAGTATCAATCGCTAACGCACCAGCAGCGCTGATATTGCCTTGATTGGTCAGTTGCTGGCTATCGATAGCAACGTTCGCTTCACTGTAAATCACCGCGGGCTGACCCAAAGTAAATTGATTAGCCGATAAGTGCATATCACCCAGGCTAATGATTTGCCCATCACCGCTATAGTTGCCAGTTAGCTGAATATCTAAGCGGCCCTCACTGGCAATCAAACCATGATTGACCCAAGTGTCACCCGTTGCTGTTAAAGAGTGGCTGGTAATTAATTGTCCCGCAGCGGTTTGGGTAAAGTGGCCGACATGCAGGGTCAGCGCGCCAGCTTGGAACAGCGTTGAGTTCTCCCAACTGTCACTGCTCAGTAATAACTCACCTTGGGAAGCGACTGTGCCACCGACATCAAGCGCATGACCGCTGCTTAAATCAAACAGACCATGACCTGCATGGGCTACAGCACCTGACTGATTCATCAAATGAGGCGCATCTAAAGTAAAATTTGTGTTGGCAATCTCTATACTGCCGTGGCGATTATCAAACGTATTGTTTGTACGAATCACACTGTCGCCGGTATCGGTGAGTGCACGTAAACGTCCCTGTGAATTCGCCACTGAATCAGCTGAGATATATAACTGATCCGCTTCAACCAGACCCGACTGGTTATTCAGTGCGCCAGTTAAACTAAAATCAATTCTATTGGCTGCGATTTGCCCTTGCGCACTGTTATCTAGATCCTGACCGGTAACAACAAGCTGTTGCTGCGCATATAGACCGCCACCTTGATTATTAAGCACATCAGTTTTTACTGTGAGTCCAGCATGCTGACTATAGATAAGGCTGTGGTTATCAATCTGCTGCACATTAAGTTGTACATGATCGTTTGCAGCAATGGTTGCTTGCTGTTCATTGCGCAGTTGCTGTGCAAATACAGACAATAACCCCTCGCTAGCCAGCGTGCTATCTTGATTACTGATGCTATGGGCTGTTAACAGTAGTTTTTCACCACTGATCATACTGGCGTTCTGATGATTGAATAACTGCTCAGCCAAGGTGGCTGTCAGCGCTTGGTCTGCACTGATATGACCTTGCGTGTTATAGAGTCTGTTTGCGCTTAACGTCATATTTTGACCGGCAATCTGGCCGCGCTGGTTATCAATATCACCCACAACCTGCAGCACAACATCTGCTTGTGCCGAGATAATGCCGCGCTGATTATCTAAACTGCCGGCCTGCACATTTAACGACTGCTGGCTCACCAGTGCGCCTTGATCATTATTGTTAAGCTGTCCTGTAATCTGCACAGTTAAATCGCCAGCATAACTGGACAGTGTGCCAAGGTTCTGATTATTTAAACTCTCAGCAAACACCTGCACACCGGCCAACCCTGATAACAAGCCTTCTTGCTGATTATCAATGTGCTGGGCCTGAATATTAAGCAGCTGATTACTGACAATAACGCCGCTCTGTGAGTTATCCAGCACTGTACTGGCAATCTGTAATTGTCCACCGGCTAAAACTGCACCACTGCGACTGTTATCCAGCCGGTTTTCGGCCTGCATAAATACATCGCCCTGAGCATTTAACATGCCACTCTGGCTGTTGTTGATTGATTCTGCACTGATATGTAAATCATCACCTGCTGACAACAGGCCCTGCAAACTATTGTTAATGAGCCCATCCACCCGTACCTGCAGCGTTTGCCCACTGCTCACTGAGCCACCGACATTATTTAATTGCTGCGCACTTACAAGTAAGTTGCCCGGTGACGACACCTCACCGCCCTGACTGTTATTCAGTAAAGCGACCTGCTCTAGGTGCAACTGTGGGGCATATATCAATCCACCTTGGCTATTATTCAGATTGCCACCTGATAAATTGAGATGAATACTATCTGCACTGATCAACTGACCGCCTTGGTGCTGATCAAGTTGATTGAGTTGTGCGTGTAAGGCACCTTGGCTGATAAGCAATCCTTGATCGTAATTATTAAACTGGTTGGCGTACATGCTCAGCACCCCATCACTGACAATCACACCCTGATGTTGATTATCCAGTTGCTCGGCTTGAATATTGAGTGCTACTCCTGCACTGATCAGTCCTTGGGCATTGCTGAGCTGCGCGTGATCCAATAGAACAGTATTTTGGCTAGCGATACGCCCGGTATCATTATTCAGGGTATGGCCTTGCAGCATCATTCCTGCATCAGCGATCAGACTGCCTTGCTGGTTATTAAACTGATGAGCTAGCGCATCCAAAACTCCATGACTGAGCAGCACACCATCAGCGCGGTTATCAATATGATCAGCACGAACCGTTAAGCTGTTATCCGCAACAATAATCCCTGACTGGTGGTTATCCAGCGTTTGCGCTCGAATGAATAAATCAGCCTCACTTATCAGGCGACCACTGTCACTGTTGTTCAATATGTCAGCGTCTACAGTGAGCTGCTGCTGGCTGGAGATTTCACCTTGATGGCGGTTATCAACCTGTTGTGCGGACACAGCAACCGTACCGGCGGCTGTTATCAGTCCTTGCTGGTTATCCAGCTGCTGGGTATTGAGGGTTAAGCCTGTATCAGCTACAAGCTGACCTGCTTGATTCGATACGTGCTCTTTGGAATCAATCTGCAAATCACGGCTGGCAATCACACTACCGCTGTTATTCAGGGTGGTGCTTTTTATGCGTATATCAGCGCTTGAATTTAAGGTGTTATCGGCCCGCAGGCCGGCTTCTATTAAACCTGGGTTATCAATCTGCTCGACAGTCAAATCAATGCCATTAGCCGCTAATAGAGTGTCTTTATTGGTCAGTTTTTGCGCTTGGATATCGATTTGGTCGGCCGCATAAATTTGCGCAGTTAAATCAATCTCATCAGCCTGCATTTTAATCTGCTGCTGCGCGCTGACACGGGCCACACTCAACTTACCGCTGGTCTCAATCTGAATATCTCCCGCACTGGCCGCCATATCGCCAGACAGTTTTACGCCTACGCCAGCTTCAGTGCCCACTAATCGAATGGCACCGGCATACATACCGCCCAGCGCTGAACTATCAATAGCGAAATGAGGTCGATCTGCTGCAGGGTTTGTTTGAGCCGTAACATCTAGAGTGTGCGCATCAACGCTGTTGCGGCCCGTGACGATATTGAGCTGATTAGCATACAACTCAGCATTGATTTTTGCGCTGCGTGTAATGAGATCAAATTGACTGATATTCGTCGCATTTAATCCTGCGCCAGCAATCTCAATCTGCCCATCAGACACTTCATAACGCGATAGCTGGCCCTGTTCAATGATCGGCTGTCCAGTCGCCAATGAGACGTGTGGCGTATGAATAAAACCACACCCATCACAGGTCATGCCATGTGGGTTAGCGACCACCACATGCGCCTGATGACCCGCCACTTCGGTGTAACCCTTTAATTGGCTGGCCTGCCCGCCAGTGACTTCATTCAGAATCAGCTGTGCTGGCTGACCTTGTAAGTAACCATTGCCAATAATAGTGCCGCTCAACGCAGTTTGTGTATATTTTTGCGTACTGTTATTTAAAATGAGTCCTTGTTGATCAACGTTATAATCGCTAAATTTATTGTGCGATAAGCCTTTCTCATTCGGCTTAGCAATAATCACCATCGGTACGCCATTACCTGCCTGAGTTATATAGGCAGTACCGCCAGCACTGGCATCCACACGCAAATCTGCAGCCATGCTCAATAACGGCTGCATCGACATCACGCCAACAAGTATCTGGGCCATAGTTTTAAATAAACGGCTGTGCGTCTGCATACTGAAATCCTTTTCAGAAAAACACATCAAATCGGAAATACACCGGATGTTCTTTGCGCTCAATAGCATTGGGGCGAGATAGGGTGTGTGCTGCAGTAACCGAGAGCGCCATATGTTTACCGCGCGCACTCAATTCAAAGGCATGACTGGCTAAGCGTCCGCTTTGTTCGTGATTGTATTGATCACCACGAATCGCACCCATATCGTATGCCGCAGTGAGACTGTATTCATGCACAACAGGTCGTAACCAATCCCAAGTTACAGGACGCGTCCAGCGCAATTGATTGCGTAAATAATAACCACTGTCGCCGGTGACGGATTGCTCTTTCAAACCTCGAATAGAATACAGTCCACCCAAGCTAAAACGCTGCGGGCTAAACAACACATCTTCACTGCGTTGTGCACTAAAGACGCTATCGAAACTCAAGCGCTCGCCCAATAACTGAAACGGGTGTAAATAACTGGCAGTGAGGCTGTATTTTTTATACCGCGCCACCGGCTCACCTTTTTCTGGGTTGCCAGAGCGCTGTGCATCCAATGCACCAACACCACGCTGGTAGCCTAGATCAAGGTTGATAAAGGCAGGACCGACTCGCCGCCCATGGTTAAAGCTCAATTGCTGTTCAGTCAGACGCTGGCTGGAGACATCTAAGCGCTGGCTATCCAAATAGTTACGACTGCGCACATGATTCAGGCCCACGCCAACAGCCGTTTTACTGACCGCATCACGATGCAAAACACGTTCAGCAGTCAGTGTTTGTGTGCTGCTGACGCCATCCAGTAAAAACGAGAACCCTTGCAGCATAGTTTGAGAGCGGTAATAACTGTGATTGTAAAAGTAATTAAAGGTCCACCAGCCATACGGCAGGCTGTAACTTAAACCGTGCGTTGCTGAATGCTTATAGCGATCACTGACGGTGTCACCACCGCCATGCAGATTCAGTTGATCCGCCAAACCCAATGGGCTGTCCCAGGCTAAATTCAGCCCCCACTGCTGTTCACCGGTACTGCGCTGACCATCGTTATGTCGATTAAAACCCACCCGCCACGGCTTGAGCTTGTGTCCTTGCAAGAGTACATGACTACCGCCGACCGCTTCGCCAGGGCTCAGCTCTAAAGTGACGGGACGCGAGGGTAAGCGCGACAATTGATCAATCAGTTGTTCAAGTTCGCGTAAATTTAAGCGATCGCCCATGCGGGCTGGAGAACTCATGGAAATTTCTAAATCGCTGCTTAAATCACTGCTTTTAAAACTTTCCAAACGCCCTTCAATCACTTGAATCTGTAGCACAGCATTGTGTAAATCTTGCGGAGGTAAATAGGCGCGCGTAGTGACGTAACCACGTTTGAGATAGGCATGAGTAATCTCGCTGAGCAAACGATTCAGGTCGCTGGCAGTTAAGCACTGTTGAACAAAGGGCTGGATTAATGCTGCACGCTGGCGCACAGATAAAGCATGCGCACCGCTGATTTCAATGCTGTTGACCTGCAAACAATCGGCACTGTCATCTGCCGGCACACTGGGTGCACTGAGTGCTTTTCCTGGAAGGGTTTGCAGTGTATCTAAGCGGCGCTGCTGCTCTTGCAGTAAGCGCTCTTGTCGCTCACGCAACAGCTCTCGGTCTGCTGGCAGCGTCTGCGCCAGCGCACTTGAAATACATATAAAACATAACACAGCATATCCATATGCTTTTAACCACATAGCGTTCCTGCCTATCCATCAATACTGTCTGCCAATAGACAATGATTGAAGTACAGATAGTACAAATGCGCAAAAGTATTTACGTGACCTAAGTCTCGAAATCGAGATCAATACCCAAATAAAGCACTATGAAACGATAATTTTGCTGATATGGATGCAATGTGTGCAGCACTAGAGGCTGCACCCACTGTATAAGAAACTTAAAGCAGATTAAGCTTGAGCTATTAAACACCACAACGATGTCACTTCGGCACTGCGCGCGGCAAATAACGGATCGGTATTGTCCTGACTGCGGCCATGTTTAGGCTGCGTATCCAGACGGTATTTAACCTCTAAACCCGCCTCGGCAATCCAGCCTAAAAACTCGTCGCGAGTGCGTAATTCTAGGTGCTCAGCCAAATCCGAAAAGATCAACCAGACTTCACCTTGCTCAGCTAAATGCGCGGTCGCACCCTGCAAAAACCCACGTAGCATAGCGCTCTTAGCATCGTAGACTGCGTACTCCAGCGCTGAACTGGGTTTGGCTGGCAGCCAGGGTGGATTGCAGACAATTAAGTTTGCGCGCGGTTGTTCTGTGGGAAACAAATCCGCTTCTTGCACTTCTACTGCAGGTAAATCCAAACGCTGGATATTCTCGCGCGCGCAGGCTAAAGCGCGCGGGTTTAAGTCGGTGGCAATCACCTGTTTAAAACCACGCTGCGCTAAAATAATAGCCAGCAAACCAGTGCCGGTACCGATATCAAAAGCTACGTCCTGCGCTGCAGGTAGTGGCGCATCCAGCATCAACTGCACATATTCATGGCGCGTGGGGGCAAAGACACCATAATGCGGAAAAACGGACAGATCTAAACTTGGAATCGGCACACCCTTTTCACGCCACTGCGCCGCGCCTAAT
Source organism: Thiopseudomonas sp. (assembly GCA_035271365.1). Classification (GTDB taxonomy): domain Bacteria; phylum Pseudomonadota; class Gammaproteobacteria; order Pseudomonadales; family Pseudomonadaceae; genus Denitrificimonas. The sequence continues at coordinate 19,238 of DATERS010000009.1, read as the reverse complement.
GCACCCTGCAAATCGCGAAAAGACATCAGGCAGGGTTCATCCAATTCACCAAAGGCTGCAGTGCAGGCAGCGCTAAACTCTGGAGCACGGCGCAAGCGGCTGATATAACCCGCATCCAGCTCTAATAACAAACGGCTTAACACCCGTGAGCGCTGTGCTTGAACTTGGCGTTGCTGGTGAAATAAGTTAGGAATCACCACAGGACCAGCCTGCTTGTGCTGCGACTTGGCCGCTTTGCTGACTTTGCGCAGTTCAGTGCGGTCGATACGACGGGCCAGCGCTTGCAATAATTGCCGCGCATTATGAAAGTCGCCCTGCCACAGCATCGATGTGCCTTCACAGGCAAAACGATAGGCATCATCCGCCGTGGTCTCATCATCTACCAAGACAATACGTGCGGGCGGTGACTGCTGGTTTTCTGACAACCAGCGAGCATGGCGTGCTGTTTCGTTTTCTTGCCACTCGACATACTGTTTTTCTGTTTGCAACACGCTGCCTACCCTTATCAATCAATGATGCTATCTATAAAACGCATCAGCCGATCTGCACCAAGCTCTGCGCTGTTATTTCTAAATATACTAAGGCACACACTGCATTTTTAACCGATTGTATGGTGCACTGTGCAGCCAAGTTTTCCTCTTCCACAGCCTTGCGGAACAAGCCGTGCAAAAGAGTGTCAAGGATAACAGTTAACACCGTACAATAGGCGCTTGCAGATTTGATCAGCTGCCCGCTTAGCCCTCTGACTTGAGTTTTGAACTATGCCGACCTTTACCCTGCGCCGCTTATCGTGGTTACCCTCATTTTCGTTGCCTACATTAGGTGGGGCATTGCTGCTGGGTACGCTAAGCAGCTTATCGGGCTGCAATCTTCTCGAGCAGCGGGCAGCAAGTAGCGTGGTTGCCGACAATGCCACAGTGCGTGTACGCGGTGTGGCGCAACCCAGTCATATTGGTAAAAATCCAGCCGGCATGCCGATCATTGAAGCCAACAATTTTCATGATCTGCTGTTTACCTTCGGCTACAGCCACGCCAGTGATCGACTGACACAAATGGTGCAGTTGCGTTTATTAGCGCAAGGGCGTTTAGCTGAACTGCACGGCGCTGAGATGCTGAATCTTGACCGATTAATGCGCTCGATTAACGTATCGGCCGATGCACAGACGCTGTATAAAAACGCACCTAAAAACCTGCAAACCTACTTTGAAATTTATGCGCGTGGCATTAATGCTTATATCTATCAAATGCGCGATACGCTGCCACCCGATCTGGCTCGTGCGAACTATCAGCCTGAGTACTGGAAAGCCGAAGACAGTGCTTTGCTGTTTGCTTTATTTAGCTTCAGTCAGAGCGGTAATCTATCAGAAGAAATTTTAGCCTTAGCCACGGCTCAGCACCTAGATAAACAAAAACTGCCGTGGTTATTTCCGATCTATCCTGATGAGCCCTTAGCGCTGAATGACGCCGACAAGCTGTTAACCTCAGCCAGCTCAGCAATTAGCAACCCTGCCTTGCGCGCTAATACGCTGCACTTGCTCGACACGCTAAATCAGTTTTCCACCGTTAACAGTATGCGCGCACCACTGGCTACCAGCTGGGTCGGTAGTGCACAGCAGACGGTCAGTCGCCGTAATCTATTAGCGCTCAATACGTTACAGAGCAAGTCGCCGACAGCTGCAGACACCACTGCGCCAGCACTCTATAGCTGGGTGAACTTACATTCGCCACAATTAAAAGCCGCAGGTTTAAGCATCCCCGGTGTGCCGTTATTAATCTCTGGATTTAATGGCAAGCTGGCCTACAGCATCAGCGCGGTGATGGCCGATACGCAGGACGTCTTTATTGAGAAACTGCGCCAGCATAAGGGTCGCTTGGAATACCTGAGCAATGGACAATGGCAGCCTGCACAACAACGTATGGAAACCTTTGTAATTCGCGGGCAACAGCCGGTACGTGAAGCGCTCTATCGCACTGCACACGGGCCCTTATTAAGTGCATTACCTAGCCTACATAACAATGGTTTTGGTTTAGCCTTGCAACGCGCCAGTCATAGCGATGACCGCAGTTTAGAAGTGATGTGGCAGCTATTACGCAGCGCATCAGTTGAGCGTGCGACGCAAGTACTACCGGACTTACGCGCCCTCCCCGCCAACGTTTTATTAGCGGATGCACAACATACGGCGTGGCAAGTGACTGGCAGCTATCCGAATCGTCGTAACAGTCGCGGCTTATTTCCATCGGCAGGCTGGGACAACTCGGTGGCTTGGGAAGGCTATGCTGATCCCATGCTCTACCCTTATGATCAAGATCCACAACAGGGCTGGCTGAGTGCGGCTAACCAACGTTTGACGCAACCAGGCTATGGCATGCAATTATCCAGCAGTTGGGCGAACCCCGAGCGCGCGGAAAATCTCGCACTGCAATTAGCTAAAAAACCGGTATCAGCCAAAATAGCTCTGCAGAATAACGCGCAACAACGGCCGTGGTTAATCACCCAGTTGCAACAGATGCTCAATGGCGCTGGGATGCCTGAAGCGCTAAGCCAGGCTCTAAAAAAACTGCCCACTGAGCAACGCATCGCCACTCAACAGGCACTGCGTGATTTCTTGGCGATTGATGCACAGCAGCCCTTATCTAAAGCAGACAAAAACTGGCTAGCGCATTGGTTAAAGCAGACTGAGGAACAGTTGTTTAAGCAGGAATTACAAGGATTACCCAACAGCTTGCAGCAGGGATTTGCCCTAGATAACCAGCACAGCTACCCGGCTTGGTTGGATCATTTACTCGGACGTGATGACAGTCCTTTTTGGCAGGGCCTAGCAACATCTAAAGCGCAGTTTTTACTGGACAGCTTACTCAGTAGTCGACAAGCCCTTGGCCAGCCTGCAGCGGAGCAACTGAGTACCAGTCAAACGTTATTGGTGGATTTCTCACGGGCTATACCTGTTTCTGCCGCCAGTTTTAGCGGACAAGCAGATAACTCTTACAGCCCGTACTACCAACTACCCAAGGGTGTTGCAGGACGCTTATATCCATTGCCGGTGACCTATAAAGAGATCAATGCAGTCTATGGCAAACAGCGCTTAACGCTATTGCCGACACCTTAGACGACACCTTAGATAAAATGGTTTGAGAGTATAACTAGAACTGTGATTCGCATGGCTTACACCACAGTGGTAAAGAGACTGGGTAAATCTGCTGAAGGGCCATCATAAACCACGCGCCCATCGGTCAGACGAATGGTGCGTGGGCAACGCATGCTTAAACGTGGGTCGTGGGTCACGATAACAATTGCACACTGATGCTCAACGTTAAAACGCTCAAATAGGCTAAACACTTCATCGGCGGTTTGCGTATCCAGATTACCAGTGGGCTCGTCGGCTAAAACCAAGGCAGGACGTGTGACTAATGCGCGGGCGATGGCCACCCGCTGCTGCTGTCCGCCCGAGATACGATTGGTCGGCTCATGTATATACTTCGCCAGCCCCATCTCACCGAGCAAATACTGCGCATAAGCAGTTTGTTCTGCCGTAGGCTTACCGTAACGCAACATCAGCGGCATCAGTACATTATCCAGCACGCTAAAAGCACTGATCAGATGGTGAAACTGAAAGACAAAACCAATCGACTCGCTGCGTAACTGGGTGCGCTGCTGCTCGTCTAACCCTTGAGTCAAATGCCCCTGAATGTGTAGCTCTCCGGATGAATAGACATCCAACAAACCCATGACATTGAGCAGCGTACTTTTACCCGAACCCGAGGTACCCACCAAGGCCAGCAGTTCACCGCGACTGACTTGCAGCGAAATATCATGCAGCACATGATTTTCCAATGGGGTACCGGCATTGAAAATTTTGTTGATGTTATCCAACTGCAAGACCACGCTCTGGTCAGCTGCATGAGTGAGAATATGAGATTTAGACATAACGAATCGCCACCGCCGGATCATATTTGGCAGCACGGCGTGCCGGCACCATCGCAGCAATCACTCCAGCAGCTGTCGCTATACCAATGGCAGATAGCAACATCGAAGGCTCTAAACGAATCACAAATAAACGCTCGCCGATATTATTAAACACCTGCACCAAGGTGTAACCGACCATCACCCCTAAGAGTGAGCCGGCTAAACCGAGCAAGCCCCCCTGCAATAAAAAGACCCGCAAAATCTGCTGCTGAGAGCTACCCATAGCGCGCAAAATACCAATTTCACGGGTACGCTGCACCACACTCACCGCCAGTACACTGGCAATACCAAAGATCACCGATAAGGCGACAAAGATACGAATCATTTGCGTGGTCATGGTTTGTGAGCGCAAAGCATTCAATAGCTGACCGTTACTTTCCATCCAGCTTTGCACATGTAAACCCGTAAGTTTTTTAATGCGCTGCGCCCAATATTCAGCAGTAAAGACATCGGTAATTTTGAGTTCTAGAATCGTCACACCGCCGGGTAAATTTAAGAGAGTTTGCGCTTGTTTAAGATCGGTATACACATAACGACTGTCCAATTCGCGCACGCCCAGCTCAAAGATACCGGCTACATCCATAATACTTTGGCGGTTATCACCCGCATCCAAACGTAACTTATCGCCGGTGCGCAAACCTAAGTCTTCAGCGAGCTGCACACCAATTAAGACATTACTGGCCCCCACACTAAAACGCCCTTCTTGCAGATAGTCTTTAAGCTCAATAATGCCAGCATAGCGTTCAGGATCAATACCCATAATCGCCACTGAGGCGCGGGCGGTGCCTTTTTGTGCAAAAGCAGGGCCAGAAATCAACGGTGAGACTGTATTTAATATCGGATTCTGATCCAACACATCACGCACTTCTTGCCAGTTATTAATGGTTTGCAAGCGCTGCGCACGGGGGCTTTCCAACGCCCAGATATACTTGCCTTCTGGCGTTTCAGAAAAGTTATTATGCTGGCGAGTCGCTTCAATACGGATATGCGCCTGCGTACCGAGAGTTCGATCAATCACGTTATTTTGCAGACCCATCATCAGCGCAGTAATAAACACAATGACCGCTGCACCGACAGAAATCGCCACACTAATCAGCAAAGTTTGTAATGGGTTATCTGCCAGAAAACGCAAAGCAATGCGCCACTCAATCCACAGAGAGTTGCGCAAATCGCGGACACGACTAACGAATGACATGCGGTGCCTGCTCAAAATGCACACGAGTACGCTGGCCATCACTGAGTTGATCGGCTTGCACCACAATATCACCCTTATCTAAACCTGAAAGGATTTCACTGTGGCTAATATTACGTAAACCCAACTCAACATCCACGGCACTGACCACACCATCCTGCCAGCGCAACACCTGTGCATGCCCTGCTGAATTCGTGAGTAAGTAATCATTGGGTAGCACCAGAGCATTTTCTCGCTCGGCGGCAATAATATTAGCGGAGACGGTCATCCCCTGCAGAAAGGCATAACGCTGATCGGCTGCACCGGCTAAGACACTGATATGCACATCAATGGTACCGCGCGCACTGTCCACCGCTGGAGCAATAAAACTCACTACACCCGGCACAGTATGCTCAGGCCAGGCATCAGCAATCAGTTGCACCGGTTGCTGTAACTTTAAAGGGGCAAAGTTTTTCTCATCCAGCGCCACCACCACTTCTAAGCCATCGCTGGCAACACCGTCACGATCCAAGCCATCACTGCGGGCAATTTCCAGCAGTACTTTACTGGGCTGCACTAAGTCGCCGGGCTCAACATTGCGCGTCTGTACCCGTCCAGCAAAGGGCGCATAGATGCGCGTCTTGGCCAATTCAGCTTTAGCGCTATCAATGCGTTGCTCTAGTAATTGCTCTTCAGTACTACCGGCAGCCAGAGACTCAGCCGAGAGCTGCGCGCGGGTTAAGGCTGTTTTGGCATTCAGTTCGATGCGTTGAGCTTGCTCAACTTGTTCAGCAGAAATCACACCTTTATCCGCTAAGGCTTCACGACGACGGGCTTCACGACTGGCTTGGCGTAGATTATCGCGGGCTTCAACTAAAGCGGCTTGCGCTTGCGGACGACTGTTTTTTTGCAATTGCTGCAGTAATGTTTGCGCTTGCGCTAAGCGTGATTGTAACTCTTCAGGATTGAGCTCAATCAGCAAATCACCTTTATTGACTTGATCACCTTCACGCACATGGCGAGCGGTGACCGTACCGGTAATTTCACTACCGATACGTGCCAAAGACTGATAACGCACCTCGCCACTGGCAACAATCCGTAGCTCCAGTGGCATCGGCTCAACGGTTAAAGCAGGCAATACGGGTCCACGCCATTTCTGCACACCAATCAGTGCTGCTGCGCACAGCCCTGCGATAACAACTCCATAGACAATGCGCATGTAAACCCCTTAAAACAACACTAAACCAGTTCGATACCGTCTGGCAGGATACGGATCACACCGTGTTTATACAGACCGCCAATGGCTTTTTTGAAGTTACCTTTACTCACGCCAAAGGTTTCAGCAATCAAGGGTGCAGGGCTTTTATCACTTAACGGCAAACGACCATTATTAGCATCCAACTTAGCCAAAATCGCTTCACTGAGTGCATCACGCAGTTGCTGGCCTTGTGGCTGCAAGCTTAAGTTGATTAAGCCATCGTCACGGACTTCGCGGATAAAACCACGCTCTTCCATACCACCGCGCAAAAACTTAAAGGCTTCATTCTTATGAATTAAGCCCCAGTGTTCGCGATTGATAATGGCTTTAAAGCCCAAATCAGTTGGCTCAACAATCAGCAAGTCCACTTCCTGACCCACAGTGTAATTGCCTGGTGTCAGATCAAGATAACGGTCTAAGTGCGCCGTTGCGGTAATACGTTTAGTACGCTCATCAATATAGGCATACACCACACAATAATCGCCAATCTGCAGCGGACGTTTTTCTTCCGAATGCGGCAGCAATAAGTCTTTATTTAAGCCCCAATCTAAGAATAAACCCACAGGGTTGATATCCACCACCTTGAGACTGGCAAACTCACCGACTTTAATAGTTGGCGTGCGGCTGGTGGCGATAATACGATCTTCACTGTCGAGATAAACAAAGACGTTGACCCAGTCTTCATCTTCGCAGGGCTCACCTTTGGGCATTTCACGCCGTGGTAAAAGAATATCTCCATCATGACCGCCATCCAAATACACGCCAAAATCAGCCTGTCGAATGACCTGCAGGGTATTCATATCTCCAATCAACGCCATGCGTATGCACCTTAGTTCAGCTCTTAAAGAAATCTATTATGCCTGTTTAATCAGCATAAGCGGATGATTTAATGACGCACCTACACAGGCAGGCGCGGTAAACAATACAAACAAGCCTAGATGACCAGACTCAAGGCCGTATCACTCATCCAGTAACAACCGTTCTTCCACCACTTCGGCTAAGCGATCGGGTTGGAATTTGGATAAAAAATTATCACAACCCACTTTTTTCACCATCGCCGCATTAAAGCTGCCCGACAGTGAGGTGTGCATCACCACGTATAGATCATGCATACGCGGGTCTTTACGGATTTCAGTGGTGAGGCGATAACCATCCATTTCTGGCATTTCAGCATCGGTAATGACCATTAATAACTTTTCGGTCAACACTTCGCCCTGATCAGCCCACTCCTGCAACTGTTGCAAACCTTTTAAACCGTCAGTGGCCTTATGCACAATCATGCCCAGTTGACCTAAAGCATCGGTGAGTTGATTAATCGCCACGCGTGAGTCATCAACAATCAACACTTCACGACCACGGGCTTTAGCCAATATAGGGCTGCTGAGTGTTTCCTCAGAGATCTTAGTGTTCATCGGAATGATTTCAGCCAACACTTTCTCAACGTCAATAATCTCAACAATGGCATCATCAACATTGGTAATCGCAGTGAGGTAATGCTCACGACCGGCCGTGCGGGGTGGCGGCTGAATGCTTTCCCAGGTCAGATTGACAATACGCTCAACATTACCAATTAAAAACGCCTGAACCGAGCGGTTGTACTCAGTCACGATCACAGTACTGTTTTCATTGGGAATCAAAGGGCGCATGCCCACGGCTTGGGCTAAATCAATCACAGGAATGGTTTTGCCACGCAGACTAATCACACCACACATATGCGGGTGACGCTGCGGGATCAGAGTCAATTTAGGTAAGCGCACCACTTCTTGCACTTTAAAGACGTTGATAGCGAATAGCTGGCGACCGTGCAAACGAAACATTAAAATTTCGAGACGGTTTTCACCCACAAGTTGCGTGCGCTGATCAACACTATCAATAAGACTGGCCATCGATAACACCTTTTAAAAACGATATACGCAGGTATCGGCCAACTCAGCTAAAGCATAAGTGGCCGAAACGCTTCAATCGTCTAGTGTACACAAGGGCTCGCGGATGCGAACCACTTGATTACGATGTGTAAAAAGACCGTTACAAAGTTAAGTCACGGTTTGACGCTTTGAGGAACTCTTTTTTCAGATCGTCAAAGGTATGCACTGCTGGAAACTGCGGGAACTCAGCAATCACATTGTCCGGCGCGTGGAATAAAATACCCGCATCCGCTTCTGCCAACATGGTGGTGTCGTTGTATGAATCACCTGCAGCAACAATGCGGTAATACAACGTTTTCAGTGCCAAGACTGCCTGACGCTTAGGGTCTTTCTGACGCAGTTGATAATCAACCACACGACCGTTTTCATCAGTGACCAGCTTGTGACACAGCAATGTTGGGAAACCCAGTTGACGCATCAACGGCTGTGAGAACTCATAAAACGTATCCGAGAGAATCACAACTTGGAAACGCTCACGCAACCAATTGACAAATTCAACCGCACCGTCCAATGGTTTGAGCGTGGCGATCACTTCTTGGATGTCATTTAAGGTCAGACCATGCTCATCCAGAATACGCAGACGCTGTTTCATCAGCACATCGTAATCAGGGATATCACGCGTGGTCGCCCGTAGTGATTCGATACCCGTTTTTTCTGCAAAGGCAATCCAAATTTCTGGAACCAATACACCTTCAAGGTCTAGGCAGGCGATTTCCACAGTCATTCCTCATCACATAAAAAAGATGCACTCTAGCCCCTCCACCCAGACCATGCAAGATTAAGATGTTTTATCAAACACATCTATAGCTAAAAAGCATAAGCATAATGGTTTTTATTCGTTCTAATCACAGCACTCTGTTTGCTAGTATGGTGCCTTAACGACGCATCTATATTTTTAGGATTCTGCCATGACCACCACACTTGATCTGCAGCAACTGATCACTGATTGCACTGACGCCACACCGCAAACCATTCTAAAGCAGGCCTTTGCGAGCTTTGGTGATGAGCTGTGGCTGTCCTTTAGTGGTGCAGAAGATGTGGTGCTTTTAGATATGGCGTGGAAAATCAATCCGCAAGTTAAAGTCTTCAGCCTCGATACCGGACGTTTGCACCCTGAAACTTATCGTTTTATTGAGCAAGTACGCGAGCATTATCAAATCCAGATTGAAGTACTCTCACCCGATGCCACGCAGGTCGAAGCTTTAGTGCGCGACAAAGGTTTATTTAGCTTTTACAAAGACGGCCACAGTGAGTGTTGCGGTATCCGTAAAATCGCCCCACTGAGACGCAAGCTGAGCAGCGTAAAAGCCTGGGCCACCGGCCAACGCCGCGATCAAAGTCCTGGTACACGCAGTCAGGTTGCGGCCGTTGAGCTGGACAGCGCTTTCTCGACCCCAGAACAACCACTGTATAAATTTAATCCCTTAGCGCAAATGAGCAGCGAAGAGGTGTGGGCCTATATTCGTATGTTGGAACTGCCCTTCAACAGTCTGCACGAACGTGGTTTTATCAGCATAGGTTGTGAGCCCTGCACGCGCCCTGTGCTACCCAATCAACATGAGCGTGAAGGCCGCTGGTGGTGGGAAGAAGCCACACAAAAAGAATGTGGTTTACATGCGGGCAATATCGCTACTGATAAATAAACAGCCCAACACCGCCAACTATAAAAATAAATCCACTGCATTTCTCAACCCAATTACAATATCCTGCGCCAAGCTGGTTATACTTGGCGCAGGATGCTGCCTGCTGGGTATTGGCTCGGCAGTTGAGTAAGCTAACTTTTATTTTTGCTATTGATTTGGGAGCCCTATGAAAACCCCTGCACGCTTAATCCCCCTCGTTGAAGACGGGCTGATTGATGAGGTGTTACGCCCCCTAATGAACGGCAAAGAAGCCGTAGTGTATGTGGTGCGCAGCGGTGATGATATTCGTTGCGCCAAAGTCTACAAAGACATGGACAAACGCAGCTTTAAAAAAGCCTCGCTGTACCGCGAAGGTCGCAAGTCCGGCAACAGCCGTCGCTCACGCGCGATGGAGAAAGGCTCTAAGTTTGGCCGTGAACAAGCAGAAGAAGCCTGGCAGAACGCGGAAGTGGATGCGCTCTACCGCTTAGCTGCCGCTGGCGTACGCGTACCTGAGCCCTACGGCTGCTTTGATGGCGTGTTACTGATGGAGCTGGTGACTTTACCCAACGGCGAAGTTGCGCCCCGCCTGAACGACGTCAGCCTCGAGCCCGAGCAAGCGCGCAAAGATCACGCCACCTTAATGGAGTCGGTCAAACGCATGCTCTGTGTCGGCTTAGTGCACGGCGACTTATCTGAATTTAACGTACTGGTGGATGAACATGGTCCGGTGATTATTGACCTGCCGCAAGCTGTGGATGCCGCCGCCAATAACAACGCCTTCTTTATGCTTAACCGTGATGTGAATAATATCACTGAGTATTATGGCCAATACGCACCTGAGCTTTTAGAGACTCGCTTTAGCCCAGAGATGTGGAGCCTCTATAAAGAAGGCAAACTAGAAATGGATACCGTACTCACCGGCGAGTTTATTGAGCCTGAAGGCGAAGCGGATATTGACTCAGTCATGGCTGACATCCAAGCGGTACTCAGTGAAGAGCGCGAGCGTGTGGCACGACTCAATGCTGAAGATTTTGACGATTACTAAACTCAACCCCCACTGACTCTTTTCCCCAGTCAAAAAAAAAGCCTCCGCTCGATATGCTCGAGAACGGAGGCTTTTTCTTAAGACGGTTAGGCAATGGTCTATGCAGGCATTTTAACACTCAGTTGTTTTTGCGCATTGCGACATGTTGTCGCTTAGGATCTTGGCCTTCAAGATGTACCGAGCATATCTCGATTAAAAAACTCAACAACTCTGCCCCGCCCTATCTGCGCAAACCATCCAATTAAAATAAATCTGCAAGCATTCGCTAGATCCAGTGAGCGCACCAGCCCATTATCCAATGGATCACTTTTCTATAGACATAAAAAAACCCGCTACTGAGAGCGGGTTCTTCGTACAAGCACTGGCGGTGTGCTTGTTATATATGGTGCCCGGAGCCGGAATCGAACCGGCACGAAGTTACCTTCGAGGGATTTTAAGTCCCTTGCGTCTACCTATTCCGCCATCCGGGCGGTAGAAGCGTGATTGGTTTTGTTTAGTGTGTCTGCCAATCGAGGGCGCTAATATAAGACAACTTTTTGCTAAGTGCAAGCCCTTGTTGAAGTTTTTCTTAAAAAGGTGACTTTATCTAAAAAAACATACAGCAGAACTGTGCAGCAGACGGTTTAATCGCAGCACAATCCAAAGCATGCAGCCCACAACACTCAATTGACGACACCACCCAACCCAGTCTCTGCAGTCTTAAAATACAATATAAGCCAGAGCAACCAGTACTCTTACTCATTTTATAAGCAATAACGTAAAAAACCTGCTTTCTAGCGCTTTGCCTAGTTTACTTAATCCAGCGAATGCGTAACATATGCGCAGTCAACTTATCATTGGATAAGTTGCTTCCATGAAAACCCATATTAAGGGGAACAATATGAATAATGTTCTAAAACTTTCTGCATTAGCGCTTGCTGCTGTATTAGCAACAGGTTGCAGCACGACCACAAAAGAAACTGATGCACGCTTAACAGCTGTTGAAGATTCAGTTATGCGTGCGCAAGCTCGCGCTGATGAAGCGTACAGCAAAGCTGGTGATGCAATGAGCGCTGCTCAAAATGCACAGCAAACAGCTGACGAAGCTAACGAACGCGCTCTGCGTATGTTAGAAAAAGCTAGCCGCAAGTAATTTTACTTGTTCTAGTAAAAGGCCAACACTCTGTGTTGGCCTTTTTTTTAACTCTTACTTTTTACTGTGCATGCGCTGCAATAACTCAGCTTCAGACTGACTTAAACCACAGGACTGTTTCAAATCCTCAGCCGTAGCACCCAAACCAATTAATCGTGCCGCTTGGGTAAAGGACAGACTGCCTGGATCTTTGAGCTCCAAACGCAAGATTTTATCAGGTAATGGCGCTACTTTTTTTTGTAACTCATCCACATTTTGTCCCATACGCATATTACTAGCCGCATAGGTTTCTAAACGCTTATGTAAACTTTTCAACGCGTTTTTATACTGTTCTGTTTGTTTTGCATGCAACACCTCTTGGTGTTGTTTTTTTCTCCACAGCAGATACACAGCAACACTATTGCCGATACACACTAGGGATAAAAAAGACAACACCAACAGCCACATTATAAGCTGTCCAGCTCTGACCATTCGTCTTCGTTGAGCATTTTTTCCAGCTCAACCAAAATCAATAGTTCGCCATTTTTATTGCACACGCCTTGAATAAACTTAGCCGCATCTTTATTACCGACGTTGGGCGCTGTTTCCATCTCAGACTGACGTAGATACACCACTTCAGCCACGCTATCCACCAGAATACCGATGACTTGCTTATCCACTTCAATAATCACCACACGGGTGTTATCACCAATTTCAGCCGGCTCTAAACCAAAACGCTGGCGGGTATCAATCACCGTCACCACATTGCCGCGCAAGTTAATAATGCCCAATACATAACTGGGTGCGCCAGGCACAGGGGCAATTTCTGAATAGCGTAAAACTTCCTGTACCTGCATCACATTAATGCCATAGGTTTCGTTATCTAGACGAAAGGTCACCCATTGTAAAATAGGGTCATCGGCACTGTGAGCGGATGAGTTCTTCATTATTCTTCCCCTTAATTTGAGCTCTTTGGCTCACGATAATCACAATTTTTCAGTGACTGCTGATATAGCATAACGCGGTGCATCTTTCACTGTAATAAGCTGCGCTAAGACTTCAAGATCCAATAAAGCACACATATGCTCAATCACGGTTCCTGCTAACCAAGCGCGCTGACTGCGCTGAGTTCGCCACTTCACTTGATCGGGCTGTAAACGAATAGCATGACGCACCTGATGCACAGCCAAACCCCAATCACAGCCATTGATCGAAATCACATACTTTAAGTTATCACGCGAGCCTGCAGTATAACGCTCAGGCATCACCCAACGTGCTGTTTCTAATACTTTTAAAGTGCCCTGTGGTGTCGCTAATATACCAAGAAACCAATCCGGCTGGCCGAATAACGGCGTTAACTCATCCGCCTCAAATCGATAAATAGTGCCTAATGCGCTTAGAGGGACAGCCAAAGCCAATCCCGCCACATCAAACAGCAACGCTTCAAAGGCACTCTCGGCCCAACTGACCGGGCCCAACTCTGGATCCGGCTCAACCTCAACCTCTACAACAACGGCTGCGCTGGACTGCGTATCATCATCGTTGTCTTGCGCCTCCAAACGGCCAGCAGAGACCGGTAGGCGACTGATCTGCTCTTCACTGATCAATGGCTCGCGTAATACCGCTTGAGGCAAGGTCAGCGACGACGCAGTCAGATCCTTATAAGGTTGATCGATGTGCAGCTCTGAATGAGCAGGCGCCAACTGAGCGACACCACTGAGCACAGACTCAACCTGCTCCTCAGGCACTGGATCATCCAGCAGTTCATCTAAATAGTTCTGCAAGGCAGCATGCTGGGTATCTTTACTCATAAGCCATTCCAGACCATCGTCCATTCACTGTGCATAAAAAGGTTCTATTGGCTTGCAGTCTGTTTACCCAAGGCTATCTCTGCAGCCGGGGCAGACACTGTTGGCATAGCCGCACCCTCAGCCGACAGCGCTGGTCTCGATTGCAGGCACACTCGCAGCACATGCTTTAACAAGGCACGATAAGCCAGAATCGCACGACTGTTTTTATCAAAACGCGATGGCACCAGCCCTGCCCGACTGGCATCACGCAAACGCGTATCCACCGGAATATAGGCCTGCCATAAGGTATCAGGGTACTGCTTTTTTAACATACTCAGCGCCGTGATTGAAGCTTGGGTACGGCGATCAAATAAAGTAGGCACAATACTATAGGGCAATGTTTGTTTACGTGAGCGATTGATCATTTTTAAGGTATTGACCATACGTTCCAAACCTTTCAGCGCGAGAAACTCCGTTTGCACAGGAATCAATAAATGCTCGCTGGCCGCTAATGCATTGACCATCAGCACACCCAGCAAGGGCGGGCTATCAATCAAGGCAAAATCAAAATCATCTTGCAACAACCCCAGCGTACGCGTAATAACTAAACCTAACCCCCCTTTGCCGGGTGATTGGCGCTCTAATACCGCTAAAGCAGTGCTGGCCGGAAGCAGTTTAAGGTTCTCATGGCTGGTATCGCGCAGTAGCTTTTCAGGTAATGACAGCGGAATAAAGCCTGAATGCTGGAATAAGTCATAGCAGCTGTGCTCCATAGTGTCAGGATCATAGCCAAAGTAACTGGTCATTGAGCCGTGCGGATCTAAGTCCACCACCAGAACACGCTTGCCGGCATCAGCCAACAGACCGGCCAGCGCCAGCGTTGTCGTCGTTTTACCGACGCCGCCTTTCTGGTTTGCCACGGCCCAGATTCTCATCGCATACCCCAAGCTTAATCACACTGCATTGAACTGCTATTGTGCCGCGCCAACCGCTTGACGCCACACCTTCGTTTATATTCACTTAGAGTATAACAAGCAATCTATATGCCATCTTAACGATATAGAGGCCTTACTCAGCCGCGATCACTGCAGGGTGGCGATCTTGATCGGTATGGCGTGAGATCACTAACACAACACGGCGATTACGCGCACGCCCAACAGCATCAGTATTATCGGCAATGGGACGAAACTCACCATAACCGACCGCCGCTAAACGCTCAGGCTTGACCCCATCCATCGCTAGCAGTCTAACGATACTGGCTGCCCGTGACGCCGATAACTCCCAGTTCGTCGGGTATTGTGCAGTGCTGATGGGACGGTTATCGGTAAAGCCTTCAACCTGCACCGGATTATCGTAAGGCGCTAAAATATTTGAGATTTTCTCAATAATATCAAAGGCATCTTGGTGAGGAATCGCATCGCCACTGGGAAATAACAGACTTGAACTCAGCTCCAGCTCCAGCCACATTTCATTGGCACGCACTTTAAACTGGCCATCACCTAATAAACCATCAAATTGATCACGAATTTGTTCAGCAATACTTTCCAAAGGATCTTTAGGTTGCCCTGCTTCAGCGTTCGCCTCACCCTGCCCTTTAATACGTTCATCGCCTAAGGGAATCGGTTTGATGGAGCGATCCTGCTGCTGAAATACGCCTTCAATGGATTCTGTTAAGATTTTATACTTATCTTCATTGAGCGAGGATATGGAATACATCACCACAAAAAAAGCAAATAACAAGGTAATAAAGTCTGCATAAGAGACTAACCAGCGGTCGTGATTGATCGGCTCTTGTGTTCTGCGACGACGGGCCATAATTACTCCATAAAGCCTTGTAGCTTTAACTCAATGGAGCGTGGATTCTCACCCTCAGCAATGGATAAAATGCCTTCTAATAGCATTTCTCGATAGCGTGACTGACGCATCACCATGGCTTTAATTTTACTAGCAACCGGTAAAAACAACAGGTTGGCTGAGCCAATACCATAAATAGTGGCAACAAAAGCCACGGCAATACCACTGCCCAATTGTGATGGGTCAGCTAAGTTACCCATCACATGAATTAAGCCCATCACTGCACCAATAATACCAATGGTCGGCGCATAACCACCCATGCATTCAAAAAACTTTGCTGCACTTAAATCACGATCTTCTTGGGTGTATAAATCAACTTCTAAGATGCTGCGAATATCTTCAGTTTCCATACCATCGACCAGCAACTGCAAGCCTTTTTGGGCATAGGGGTCCATTTCCGATTCAGCAATGGCCTCAAGCCCCAGCAAGCCATCTTTACGCGCAATCATGCTCCAGCCAATCACATTATTAATAGCACTGGGCAAATTGGCATAGGGTGGGAAAATCACCCAACTGACAATTTGTGTGGCGCGTTTAAAATGACTGACAGGCGTTTGTAATAAAGCCGCACCCAATGTACCGCCAAAGACGATAAGTGCTGCCGGACCATTCATCAGCCCGCTGATATGCCCGCCTTCAAGGTAGTTACCACCAATGATGGCGACAAAAGCCATAACCAATCCAATCAGGCTGAGGACATCCATTAGCTGCACGCCTCCACCAAGTAGCCACTGATATCATCCAAGCTATACACAAAATCAGCTAAACCGGCTTTGACAACCGCCATCGGCATACCATAAATCACACAACTGGCTTCATCTTGTGCCCAGACTTGGCTGCCCGCTTGTTTCAGCATGCGCGCACCTTCACGGCCATCGGACCCCATACCGGTGAGAACCACAGCTAAAACTTTATCGTTATAGACTTTTGCCGCCGAGCCAAAAGTAATATCCACACTGGGCTTATAATTAAGCCGCTCATCGCCGGGTAAAATACGCACATAACCGCGCGCATCAATCATCATCTGCTTACCACCGGGGGCTAGCAGCGCTAAGCCAGGACGCAACATATCGCCTTCTTCGGCTTCTTTAACATCAATGTTGCACAGTTTATTTAAGCGATCAGCAAAGGCTTTGGTAAAGGCCGCGGGCATATGCTGAATCATGACAATGGGTGTTGGAAAGTGAGCTGGCAATTGAGTCAGTAATTTTTGTAACGCAACCGGCCCGCCAGTGGATGTACCAATCGCCACCAGCCGATAGGCTTTGCGAGGGGGACTGACTCTTGAGGCTGGCACTGCATCTGCACTAGCACCGAGCAAATTGCGTACAGGCGCTGCAACACTGCTCGGGCGAGTTGCTGCTGGGGTTGCAGTTGCTACCGGTGTAGAACTGATCGATGTGCGCAGCGGTCGGCGTGGCTCGATAGCAGGAGCTACTTTTGCAGCCGTCGCGCTCGCTGTGCTGGCTGCTTTACTAGCCAGCGCTGAGACGCTGGCTAGTGGACGAGAGCGTGTCCAAGCACGGCGATTACTTTTAGCCAATATATGCACTTTATCGCAGAGCATTTGCTTAACTTTCTGCGGGTTTCTGGAAATATCCTCAAAGTTTTTAGGTAAGTAATCCACTGCACCGGCATCCAGTGCATCTAAAGTCACTCGCGCACCTTCATGTGTCATCGAGGAAAACATCAATACCGGTGTTGGACTGCGCTGCATTATATG
This sequence comes from Thiopseudomonas sp., assembly GCA_035271365.1. Classification (GTDB taxonomy): domain Bacteria; phylum Pseudomonadota; class Gammaproteobacteria; order Pseudomonadales; family Pseudomonadaceae; genus Denitrificimonas. The sequence goes on along the minus strand of DATERS010000009.1, from coordinate 1,772 downwards.
TTTTACAGCAGTAATACCGTCCATGACCGGCATTTCATAGTCCATGGTAATCACGTCAGGACGCAAGGCTAGCGTTTGCTCAATCGCTTCTTGGCCATTGGCTGCGGTACCTACCACTTCAATATTACTGTCTGATGAGAGTATTTCGGTCAGCCTACGCCTAAAAAAACCTGAATCATCAACTACTAAAACCTTGACTGTCATACTGACTCCAAAAACAGCGCGATTACACTATATGTCAGAGTGTTTTAGCGCCGCCCATAATGTTTAAGCAAACCTGGAATATCTAAAATCAGCGCAATACGGCCATCCCCGGTAATAGTGGCACCGGACATACCCGGTGTGCCATGCAACATTTTGCCTAAAGGTTTAATCACCACTTCTTCTTGGCCAACTAATTGATCCACCACGCAGCCAATGCGCTCATTACCGACAGTCAGAATCACTACATGCCCTGCGGCTTTTTCTTCATGAGCATGGGTCGGCAGCAACCATTGCTTTAAATAAAATAAAGGCAAGGCTTTATCACGCACGATAATCACTTCTTGACCGTCAACAATATTGGTACGCGATAAATCTAAGTGAAAAATCTCATTGACGTTGACCAGCGGAAAAGCAAAGGCCTGATCACCCAGCGTCACCATCAGAGTTGGCATAATGGCTAAGGTCAGTGGGACTTTAATCACCACTTGCGAGCCTTGGCCTGGAGTTGAGAAGACGTTCACTGTGCCATTGAGTTGGGCAATTTTAGTTTTCACCACGTCCATACCCACACCGCGACCTGACACATCAGATACTTCGGTTTTGGTCGAGAAGCCCGCCGCAAAAATCAAGTTATAGCACTCAAGATCCGTTAAGCGTTCGGCGGCCTCCTTTTCGAGCATGCCTTTTTCAACGGCTTTATAACGTAATACATCAGCGTCCATTCCTTTACCATCATCGGTGATCGTTAACTGAATATGATCACCCTCCTGACTGGCTGCTAATATCACACAACCTTCAGCTTCTTTACCTGCGGCAAGACGCTCTTGCGGCGATTCAATACCATGGTCAACCGAGTTACGTACCAAGTGCACCAATGGATCAGCCAAGGCTTCGACGAGGTTTTTATCCAAGTCTGTTTCTTCACCGACTAACTCAAGGCGTATTTGTTTTTTCAAGTTACGCGCCATATCACGCACTAAACGCGGGAATCGACCAAATACTTTTTTGATCGGTTGCATCCGTGTTTTCATCACCGCGGCTTGCAAATCGCCAGTCACCACATCAAGGTTGGCCACCACTTTTGCCATCACCTCATTGCCACTGTCTGCACCTAAACGCACTAAGCGATTACGTACTAAAACCAGCTCGCCGACCATATTCATAATATCGTCTAAGCGTGCAGTATCGACGCGTACTGTAGTTTCAACCTCTGCGGCTCCAGCTCGTGTTGCAACAGGCTTTTTCGCAGGCGCAGGGCTGCTGAGTTTCGCAGTGGCTGCGGCTGGTTTAGCGGGTTCAGGAGTTTTCTTTAGCGGTGTAGCAGGCTCAGAAGGCGCTTTTGCCAGGCTGGCTGTATCTTCAACTGCACCTTTAAATTGACCTTTGCCATGCAGCTCATCCAGTAACTTTTCAAACTCATCATCGCTGATTTCTGTTGAATCAACCGCGCTCTGATTGGCAGATTGCTCTGTCTCAGCAGACTCTTCAGTCTGCGCAGTCACTTGGGTATTAAACTGACCTTCACCATGCAACTGATCGAGTAATGCTTCAAATTCATCATCGCTGAT
>DATERS010000008.1:0-2026 GCA_035271365.1 Thiopseudomonas sp. | reverse complement strand
GTCAGCGCAATCTCTTCACGCGCAGCCAACGCCTCGGCGACCTGCGGTGACCAGTCCTCAAGATTGCACAAACAGGCATCTTGATCCAATGGAATCTCACAGCCATCAATCACTAAGTTATCTGTACTCATGTCCAACTGTTCACCCGTGCATACTCAACACATAAAGCCACAAAAGCAGAATAATCCAGCAGAGTGACCCGCATTTCTGCAGTATCAATCGCACGCGCCTGCACATCTTCTTGCAAAGCATAGAGACGGTAAGCCTGCTCACAGGCTGAGAGTTTTTGTGCCGCTGCGCTGCCAGCACGCAAAGCCTGCACCGCCTCACCGGTCAGCACAATGCCATCTTGCGCGGATAACACTCTTAAGCAACTCTTAAGTTGTGAGCTAGTGGCAGGTGAGCTATTTAAAATATGTAAAGTCGTCATTAAAGTGTGATCACATGGTCAAATTGGCGAATAAGCTGTTGAATTTGCAGATCATCAAGGCGCTCTGCTTCGATGGCTAACGGAGTGTCTGCTAAACCACGCTCACTGAGGCACTGCTGAGCGACATACAGCTGCTCAATACCAAACATCGGTAAGGCCTGCAGGTTGGCAGAGAGGTCTTTTTGCTCAAGTATTTGCGGTTGCTGTTGCGCTAACAACTGAAACACACCGTCATCCATAAACAGCATACTCAGCGGCAAATCAAAAGCACCTGCGGCTAAGGCAATATCCAAAGCTTCGGCTGCTGCAATCCCCGCCCACGGTGCTTGGCGACTGATCAATAACACTGACTTAGCCATTATTCGCCTCCAAAACTAATCAAGCGATCGGCCTGCTGTAAGCCATCATGTAACTGCCCTAACCCGGATAACTGATACCCCTCGGCAAGGTTGACTGCATCACGCTGATAACGCTGCGCTTCGGCTGGGTCGAGCACGCCACGGCGCAAGGCTGCAGCAATGCACACCACAGCATCCAACTGGTGCTCAGTAATAAAAGCTTGCCACTGCTGGGCAATATCCTGCTGATCTTGGGCGACAACAATATTATTAGAGGCGGTTAACACGCCATCCTGATAAAAAAACACCCGCACAATCTCATGCCCCGACGCGAGCAGCGCTTGTGCAAAGCGCAACGCCCGTCGCGTTGACGGCGCTGTACTGGCTGATAACACATTGATTACAAATTTCATGGCCTATCATCACGCTAAATTTTGCAAAGTTTAGCAGATTAACCACCTATACACTGCCCGCTTCAAGCCTGCTGCTGGCTAGCATCCTAAATCACAACGCAGTTCCACACTCGCCTTACAATTTGCACTGCTGTTCAGTTGCAGAGCGCAAGCTGTGTATCAGTTCCCGCATTGCAGATGAGCCTGATAGACTAGTTAACATATTTATGATGCGTTTATAGGAGCTCACCTTGAACAATACGACCTTTCCGCACGCCGAAACGATCGAACAACTGCGCCAGAATATAGCCACCATTCGTGAGCGCATTGACCAAGCCTGCCTGCAAGCTGGACGCGACCCTAAAGAAGTACGTTTACTGCCGGTGAGCAAAACCCATCCCGCAGAGTTTTTACGTCTGGCTTACGCAGCAGGCTGTCGTATGCTCGGGGAAAATAAAGTCCAAGAAGCTCACCAGAAATGGCAAGAACTGCAAGACTTAAAAGACCTTGAGTGGAGTGTGATTGGTCACCTACAAACCAATAAAGCCAAATACGTTGCCCGTTTTGCCAGTGAGTTCCACGCACTGGATAGCTTACGTTTGGCCGAAGCACTCGACCAACGCTTAACCATCGAAGACCGCTATTTAGATGTACTGGTGCAAATCAATACATCCGGTGAAGAAAGCAAATACGGCATCAATCCAGAGCAAGCACCTGAACTGATTGCCGAGCTAGGACAATTCAAACGTTTACGCGTACGCGGCTTAATGACTTTAGCCATGAACTCAGAAGACACAGAAGCCGTGCGTGGCTGCTTTGTACAGCTGCGTGAACTGCGCGACAGCTTACAAGCCAATGCTCCAGAA
>DATERS010000007.1:0-38160 GCA_035271365.1 Thiopseudomonas sp. | reverse complement strand
GCTGTAGTGGCTAGCGTGCCATCGCATGATGTGGCGAGCAATATGTAGTTATTAACCTGATCTTTACCTTTCAACGTAAAGTCCAAACCGGTACGAGCCAGAGCCCAGAACTTACGACCACCCTTAAGCACACCTGCGGTTTCCAGTTCATAACCTGACACTTCTGTTAGGTCACGATAGAACTCAATAACGTCTTTTGGCTGCACCGTTTGATAACGCTGTGAGACCACCGATAGAGGCAGTTTAGTATCAGAACGATACAGAACCTTTTGTTCAGGGAAGGTATGGATGCTACCGAGGTGACCTGCCATGTTGGACTTGAAGTGAACAGGGCTTTCTAAAATATCCCAGTTCATGCCTGCCTCACGCCGCCAGACTTCGAGTGATTGCTTAGGTGAAAGTTGGTTGCCCAAGCCATGCCAAGGCGTATCACCAACGTAAGCCATTTGTTCGACTAAATGAGCCATGATGAAAACTCCTTATGATTTTATTTCAATGCAACGACTGGTGAAAAACTTCTGTGGCAGCTATTGCATCGATAGGGTGGAGATAAGTTGCTACCGAATTGAGCACCTATTCTTGAGCCGCTGAGACCGCCCACAAGACCATTCAATAACAGGCTTGTGATGAAGACTGGCGTAAAGGTAATGGGTGTGGGTTTTCTAGCTTGGCGTGTTGCAGTTAAGACAGCTGTGGCGATACCACCGAGCGCACCTATACAGGTAGTGACTGCTGTTGTTGCTTGTGAGTGAGTAATGTTTTTTGATGAGCAGTGGGGGCAGCGTAATGACATTTTCAATTCCTCTCGTGAGTATTGTCATTACAGTAATGTATGAGTACAGTTTTTTTAGATGGCTTTTCTGGTGGAGGCGTTGGATTGTGGAGGGAGTTTAGGACAGTTTGTGTTTGATGCTATATTGAAATACATCAATAATGTTACGTTTGAGCTTGCAAGAAATTGAAGGCAGGGTGTTGTTAGTAAAATGTAATGTTGTTACTAAGCTTTAGACTCGGCTTAGCAAGCCTCTGCCAATTCACTACCAATTCACTACCAGAAATAGTTTTATACACAGAAACAACAAAGCCCACTCTTGTGAAGTGGGCTAAGTCATTGATCTATATGGTCGGGACGGAGTGATTCGAACACTCTACCCCTTGCACCCCATGCTTTTATGCACTGTATTCTACTGGACGCTAATAAACCTTGTTGGTATAGTGAAATCCTTGATTATAAAGGGTTGCAGGGCGTTTTAGTGTCTAAAGCTGTTTAGCGGTAAACAGTAGCAGCAAGCGTTTCTGTCTAGCCTAGTGTCTAGCCTAGGAATTACCTAGACACGTTTACCAGAGGTTTTAGTTATGGCTACCAGATACCCAGAACCAGACGAAAAAACCGGCAAGGCTCGCACAAGCTGGTCAGTTAACGAGCTTAAAAATATCGACCCATCATGGAAAGGCGACCATTTAAATGATGGCGGTGGTTTGCGTGGACAGGTTCGCGTAAATGCCAAGAATGAAATCACTGTTAACTTTCAATATTCATTCCGCTTTGACGGTAAAACGCGCTGGTTTTATTGCGGTACTTTCCCAGAGAGTACGATCAGCGATATTCGTAAAAACAGAGATAACGCTAAGGCCTTGGTTGGTAATGGCGTTAACCCAACAGAAAAGCGCCAAGCAAAACGTATTGAAGCACAGGCCGCGATTACCAAAACGATAGCAGATGAGAAAAAACAGAAGTCTGAGGCGTTAACCGTGGCTGATTTGTTTGAGGAATGGGTAACGCTACCCAGCGGCGTTTTGCGCCAAGACGGTAATGCTACTTTACGCCGTGCTTTTGATAAGGATGTACTGCCAAGCATCGGAGCGGTAAAAATAAGCGTGTTAACTGCTGATGACTTGCTGCGCGTACTAAGTGCAATCAAAAGTCGAGCGCCAGTCAAAGACGATCCGCAGCGCGGCTTAAACCGAACGATTGACATAATTTATAGTGATATAGGTCAGATGCTGAGGTGGGGCGAAAAGCGCCAGCCGTGGCGTAGGCTGATGATTGAAGGTAATCCGATTGACTTGGTTACGGCTGAGCATGTTGCTCGCATTCAGGACGAGGGTTATCAAGAGGTCAGGGAGCGAGTGTTAAGTGATGATGAAATCAGAGAGCTGAAATCTATTTTTGCTAGGCTTGAAGATGATTACAACGACCTGCCAGCCGGTCAAAAGTACGGTGGCATTAGACCGGTGAATAATCGCGTTCAGTGCGCCGTGTGGCTATGCCTAAGCACTATGTGCCGTATTGGTGAGCTACTGCAAAGCGAGTGGCAGCACATCGACCTAAGCGCCGGTACTTGGTTTATACCAGCAGCAAACACAAAAGGGCGTAGAGGTCAGCGCCGTGATCATCATGTGGTCTTGTCAGCTTTTGCAGTGAAGCACTTTAAGCGCCTGAAGGCAGAGACAGGTCAGACACCTTATTGCTTCCCGTCACGCGATGAGCAAAGCCATGTTTGCCTGAAAACCGTCAGTAAGTTGATTGGCGATAGGCAGGCCATGTTTAAGAATCGCAGTAAGCCGCTATCAGGTAGGCAGCACAACGACACCTTGGTTTTATCTGCTGGCGCTAATGACGAGTGGACACCGCACGACCTACGCCGCACTGGGGCAACCATGATGCAAAGTTTAGGTATTGCGCCTGAAATTATCGACCGCTGTCAAAACCATGTAATCGAAAGCAAAAACAAGTCGGCAAAACATTATCAGCAGTATGACTACGCCAAAGAAAAAGCTGAGGCATGGCATCGTTGGGGCGATCATTTAGAAGTGATTTTAAGCGGTAGCAATGTTGTTACGTTTACTCGCAGGGAGGCTTGAGCGTGAGCAGTTTGACGCTATTAAAACTGAAAGATAATTTAACTATATATGAGGCAGGTGCTTATCTTGGTTGGGTTATGGGCTTAGAAAATAAGCTCTGTTACCAGCGCATTGCGCAGGTGTCGGGGCTTGTGAATGAGGGCAAACTTAACCTATACCTAAACCCTAATGGCTTCCAAGAAGGGACTAAGCGATGGGTGGAATATGATTCAGAGCTTGAGGGTAACGATTGTGAATTAAAAGGCGAACAGAAATTTATAAGCGTTTTTTTGAATAACAGCCAGCCAACAAATATGAATGCCGGTGCTCAAATAATAGGCGATGTGTTTGCTGGGAGTAATATTTCATTTTTCACCTGCGCTGAAAATGACGCTGAATGTATAGCGAGAGCAGTAGCACTTGAGAACACATTTTTAACAAACAGAATTTCAACAATTACGTCCTCACTCTGCCAACGAGAGGGTAGAGGCGATGCTTTTTTATACATTAAGAGAAAAGAAATAGATGCCTTGGTTGCTGCGCTAAAAGTAAACGAGCCTATCCAGTCAGGCCAGCCCAAAAAAACAACAAGCGAATATAGGTATGAGACACAGCAGCGATTAATTATTGAGAAACTCAAAGCGTTAGGTTATGTGCCAACCGAACTGCCGAAGCGTCAGCAGGGTAAGCCGTGGGTAAAGTCTGATGTGAGGAAAGCGCTAGACGGTATCGAGCCATTTAAAGCAAAAAGTTCGTTTGATGAGACGTGGAAGCGATTAAGTAGGGATAAAGATATTAAAGAAAAAAGCTAGCCAGCACAGTGGGTGGGGTTTTTAGTTAGACCCCCATACTTGAGCCCACCCACAGCCCCAGCCTTATCGTGTGGTCATTGAATCCAAAAGCAGCTAAAGGAGCTAATCAATGGCTAATATCATCCAGAACGAAACCCCTCGCATTATGCGCATGGCCGAAATAATCAAACTCACAGGTTACGGACGCGCCAGTATCTACAATTTTATGTCAGAAGGTACTTTTCCAAAATCCAAAAAGCTTGGTCTACGCGCCGTTGGTTGGAACTCGCTAGAGGTTCAGGCGTGGATTGATGCGCGTCTCAGTGGCGAGGTGGCTTGATATGGATATTTTAAGCGCAGGCCGCACGCTCGGGGGGAGCAATGACGGCCTAGACGGTAAAGCAAAACAGCAGGCTGCTATTAAACCACAGACCAAGATTGAGCGCATATTGCAGGCGTTCATAGCCGGTCAGAGCTTGCATCGTTTCCAAGCGTTCGCGCTGCGTGATACCTGTCTGCATTCAACGGTCAGCGCGCTTGAGCAAGGCTACAACCTGCAATTCAAAAGACGCGCTGTGATAGTTGACCGGCAAGGCGATCCGGTGCGCGTTGTCGAGTATTGGCTACACCCTGAATCACTCGACAAGGCCGCCAAGGTTTTGGATGCAATGCGCCAGCGCCGCGAACACCAAAAAACGGGGTGCTGATTATGTTTACCGACATTCTCGCATTAGCGTTTGTGCTTTCATTCCTGAGTGCGCTTTTAAGGCGGTCACAAACTAACCTTGATAACGATGTTAAGTGGTGATTTTAAACCTCGCACGGTCGCACGGACGCGGTCACTAGGGGGTTAGGGATATGCTAAAGAGCCTTATAAGTCGCGGCGATCAGGTGGCAATAATAGACGGCATATTGCAAATCCAACCGGCCAGCGGTAAGCCAGTTCCTGATGACTGGTACAGCGATAACAAGCAAAGACTAATCACCGAGATAGCCAAAGCAGTGAGCGTTACGACGTACTGTTACACCGGTTATACGGTCGGCAAGTATGATGTTAATGGTAAAGGCCGTTTAGCAGATGGCGTTACATTGCAGTTTGTCGATGTTGTTACCGGTGAAAACCCGCACGCTATTTTTAACGCTGAGCTTAAACGAGTTCAGGCTTCCAAGTGCGGCAAGTATAAGGCAGGCAGTCCACTCAAAAAGAAGCGCTTTACACCTCCTGCAACTGGCGCGTTTTGTCAGTTTATTGAGCGTTCAGGATTGCCAAAGCCTAGATACCTGAGTGAGTCCAGCGAGAAGATGGGGCAGCTTAAAAAGCATGTTTTTACCATGAGCATCGGCGAAAAGGGCAAAGCAATAAACGAGACGCTTATAACCTTATCAGTCACTTATGCCGATATTTTAAAAGCGTTAAATATAGCCGTAAAAGTTCGGGCAGAGATCGGGGGGAGTTCGGGCAGAGTTCGGGAAACTATCGGGCAGGAAGTTCGGGGAGGTAATAGCGTAAAGCCTGATGATATAAGGCTTACAGACGATTCTAGCTGCGTGTCTAATTCAGTACGGTTAAAGTTAATAAGGAAGGACGGTAATAGGGGTGCTTGTATACCTCTTACAGGTACTCAATACAGACCTGATACAGACACGCCTAGTAAGTCAGTAAAACCACAAGATCAAAGCCTTGATGACTGGCTTGCCGATTATGGTAGCTAACCAAAGACCCCATTTAATCGTGGGGTTTTTTAATGGTGGCAAAATCACTTAAATAGCTATGCTTAATTGAATACGCCATATTCAATACAGTGCTATAATCGCTGTATATAAAAACAGTGGTGGCGATATGGTCAGGCGTACAATTACAGGCGAAGAACGTCAGCGAGTTATTGAATTAAAGCGCCAGCACTCATTTACTGAAGTTGCTGAGATGACAGGTTTGCCGCTCGGTACAGTGCGCACGATTGTTAGGCGATCAGGTGCGTTCACAGACAACCTAAAGCATCGTGAGCTATTCACTTTGCCACCTATCCAACAAAGCCAATCAACAGGCATAGCCGCCACCGTGATGCCGCTACAGCAGACTATCACGGGTGATCTTGAGCTTGATGCTGTCTTATGGCTGCGTGAAGTTATCGACACGGGCAATGCTGCGTATATTGATAAGGCACTTGAAGCCGCGGCTAACATAAAAACACCTCCCGCAGAGCTTGAGACTCGCTACATGCGCCATGTGATGCAGACGACCGGCAATCAGACAAAAGCGCTATTTGGATCAATGGGTTTTGCCAACCTTGAGGTACATGCCAAGGCAGCCAGGCGCAAAGCAATTCTAATCAGTGAAGCGGTGGCAAGGTTTGGTACTGATGACTGGTTTGAAACTGAAGCAGATCATTTTTGCGCTGATGCTTTAAAGGGATTGAAGTCGCGCAATATGTGGCTTGATGAAGCTGAGTGTGCTGCTCGATTCCGTCAGCATACCGACCTGATGCCGCACACGCTTGACGATTGCCTTTATGAGCTGGCGTACTGGGGCAACTTGTATCGACTGCGCTACGCCTTGCATGAGTGCGATCATCCGCCAGAAAGCGAGAGCCGCGAACAATTCATATATCAGATGCTAGGCCAGATCAGGCCGCGCAATAAGACTGAAGCAAAAGCCGTGCTGAGTTATCTAATTTATCGTGAGCGAAAAGATGACAAGGACTTTGACGCGATAGTTGAGAACCTGCTGAGTTGATCCGGCTGTCTGATGTATCAGGTATTGAACAGGATTTAAAACAATGACGACATTCAAGAAAGGCGTTTCCGGCAATCCGGCTGGCAGGCCAAAAGGATCAGGTTTAGCAGGCCGTCTGCGCAAAGTCATTGCTGATGATGCTGATGAGATTCTGCAATCTGTTATCGACCAAGCAAAAGCCGGTGATCTTGCCGCCGCTAAAATATTACTCGACCGTATCGTGCCGCCGTTGAAACCAGAAGCGCAGGCAGTACAAATTGATGCGCTGTCAGGCAGTGGTGATCTAGTCGGTAAAGCAGATGCTGTTATTCATGCCGTGGGCAGTGGTGAGCTTGCTCCTGATATTGCTGCGCAACTTATTAGCGCGGTGGCAACACTGGCAAAGGTTATTGAAGTGGAGCAATTACAACAGCGCCTTGAGCAATTAGAAAAACACTTATTACAGGCGAGTAAAAAACCATGAGCCTGATAACGAAGCGCAGTATCAAACTATATGAGCAGTTGACCAGCAAGCAAAAGGCATCGGTGGCGCTCGGTATCTATGATGCTGATGAGTTGGAATTGATTGCCGGTACAGTTGAGCGCAAGACTTACAAAATGATGGATGCTCAATTTACCGATTGGTCAGAGTACGCCTTTAAAATTAGCACGGTGCTGGGGCTGAGTTACTGGCAAGCGCGATCAGTTGAATACAAGTTGAAGCACGGCGTACGCGGTGCTGCGTTAGTCGCTGATGATGAGCGTACCGATGCCGCCATGGTTGAGCGTGAGCGCGTACTAATGGCCGATGTTATCGCGGCTATACCAAAGGCTAAAGCCAATCAGAAAGCAGCACTCGAAGCACTACGCACGCTGGCGCAAGAAAACGGCTTCCACTTTGCAGACTGTTTAAAACTCGCTGACATTGATCTTGATGATATTGAGCGCCTTGATGATGTTGAGCCTAGCCAAGAGCGCCTTGATTATTTTTTAAATAATCTGCGTGAGATTGCGCCAAGTGGTTGATATTATTCACCGTCAACAAGCCTCTCAAATCAAATTTCAGATTGCTCGTATGGCTAACGTAAAGCTAATGTGTGCGCCGCTGGGCTGTATATCGAAAAGATAGGTCACACGACCAGCGGTAAGTAGAGAGTTTTTTGATGTATTAGCAAGTCTCAGGCTACTCGCGATTGATCCGATCAATTAACTTCTGTGATAATTCAGTAGAGGCCTGATCAGACTCAAAGACATTCTTACCTTGGGAGCGAATGACTTGCTGTGCTACTTTGATTTTGTCCCTATTGGCAAGTTCGGATGATACGTGCAAGCACATGATCCAATACTCCGAGTCTGGTTCAGGATTTGAAGCTTTGAGATATTGCTTGGTACATCTCTCTACTTCTCTAGCAGCATTTCTATCGGCCACATCGCCACGAGTCACTGGCTTGTCGGGCTCGCCGCAACCAGTCAAGATCGCTAATGCAACCACCGTACATAGAACAGATGCCTTCATTTTCATAGCCCAACCTCACTTGTGTGATTTTCTAACAGCTTATTAACAGGCATGCTCGTTTTATCGCACAATGCTGCCTACTGCTAATTAATAGAACATGTTTATACAAGTCTTTCTGTATAAGGCAAGATATTCTTTAGCTTGAATTGGATTATCAGCCGGCAGCAAGTCAGATTAGCAATTCAGGCAGCAGAACAATACGGCAATATTAGGCGAAGGCGATGGTTTAGCAAGTACGGTGGTTTAGTATCGTGTGCTTGCGCTGATGCCGCTGAGATCAACAAAGAATACCATAAGCACTGCAAACGGATTGCAGGCAGTGTGAAGCCGGTCAGAGAGTCAGGCGCGTGGTGAAGGTTATCCGTTCAACGGATGCGAGCAAGGTTTTATTGGAGTCATTGCGCCAGCGAAAACATAAGCCGCTTGAATGCGGTTTTTTTTGTGTCTGCTGTTTGCGCATTTGAGGGGGTGAAAACTGTCTAGCAAGATTCCTTGTCTAGCCCAGTGTCTAGCCTAGAGAAAATTAAGCTTTAAGAATTAAAAAAGGCCTACGCCAATTTGACGTAAGCCTTTGATTTTACTGGGGAAATTTGGTCGGGACGGAGTGATTCGAACACTCGACCCCTTGCACCCCATGCAAGTGCGCTACCGGGCTGCGCTACGCCCCGACTATGTTTTCAGGCTGTGGCTGAAAACGAAATAGACTATACCCCAAGTCTTTGAAATCTCAAAGGATATAGGCCTAAATTGTTCCTTGTTCAGTTAAAGACCTACTTTATCAGCCATTTACCGTTCAATTGAATGTATTGGCCAGCGGGTGTTTTCTCCAGAGCCTTTTTACCGGCCATGGTCTCGACATCGCTCAGTTGGATATTATTACCTTTGGCGAGGCGTTCATATTCAGCGCGACGTGCCTCATTGATCAGGCGTGCAACTTCTGCAACGTTACCTTGTGCTTGGACGACGCCTAAGTAGCCGTTGGGTTGTTCACCGAGTAAGCCTGCGGATTTGGCTTGGCTGAGATTGCTCATTGCGCCGTTTAAATCCATGGCTAATACCGCGGCGCTGAGGAGGCTAGTAGCCAATAATATAGGCATTAAAAATTTACGAATAGTCATGCTGCGCTCCTTAGAATAAACCGCTGGATTCGTCGAAAATACTATCAAGTGCTTTATCAACCTTGATATAGATTTCATGTTCAATTTTTACATTGAGATTAATATTAATCGGCTCACTGGGTACGGCAAGCTGTACCGTAGGTGTGCAAGCCGTGCTGAATAAAGCGAGTACAAAAACACTTGGAAAGAGTACTTTTCGCATAGATGTCTCCTGTATTAACGTTTCTCGAGGCGTTCCCGAATACGTTTTTGAATAATCTCGCTGACTTGGTTGCTCAACTGAATACTGGCGAGCAACGCTGGAATATCTTCTTCAAGATTAATATTTAAATTAATGGGGCGGCCTTTTTCAATATCAGGGTTTTGCCCCTGTAAGCGAAGATTAAGTGACAGCTTACCGGATTGATCATAACTTAATCCGCTACTGAGTAGATTAAAGTGAAAATCTTCCAGCGCATCCGCCACCAGTTGCATGGCTTGGTTAGTCTTGCCTAAGGCCTTGATTTTATCGGACTGAAACTGCAAAACACCGGGCGCGCGTGCTTGTAATTGGCCCGCACCGATAGAAAAATTGTCATGATCAAAATAGATCGGTAACTGGCCATCAATCGTGCCGGTGCCCGCTAAACCCTCTGCAGGATAGACTTTAAAAAGCTCCTGCAGTTCCAATCCTTCTACATGTAAGAGTATTGATTGTGCGTGCTTCAGGTCGAGCTTTTGCTGGTTGAGCCACACTTTGCCGTTGAGTAGGCTGGCTTGTATAGATTGCCAGTCCAACACACCTTGTAACAGGTCATCGAGGTTGGCCTGGTAGTGTGCGTTACTCAGCTCAATAAAGCTGACTGGAATGCCAGGATTGAGCTGTTCAATGCTGAGGCTGGGCAGGCTCAGCTTTAGAGTTGAACCGGATAACTGTCCGTTAAACTCGAGGTTGAGATTTTTTAATTCGCTGCGATTGACGATGCCACTCAGCCCGCTGGCACTGCCGTTCAGTGAGAATTGAGCTATGCCGTTATAGGGTAGGGTGAAGTTGGCTTGGCTGTTGAGACGACCGCTATTGAATAAGATTAACTCAGGCCAATCCTTAAAGGTTTTTTGCAGCGGATTGCCGGCTTTAAAGAATAGATCGTTTAGTGTGGCTTGGCCTTGCACAGAGTTTTCAAGCAGCTGAATCTGGCTGTTAAAGGTCAGACCTTGCTGGTTTTTGATCTCGCCGTTGAGTTTAAGTTGCGCTAGCGCCCCACTGAGCGTGCCGTTTAAATCCCAGTCTTGGGTGTAGAGCTGTTCGGCGCTGAGTTGCTCAATATGAGCGCTGATAGGGCCCTGCACATTGTGCTGATAGGGCGCAGTACTATCGCCTTGGATTTCCAAATTTGGTGCTTTGATACTGACCTGTGCAGCTTTGCCAATATCGGTGAGTAGCAACTGATGGGCTTCAAGGCGCGTTGTATTATCAAAGCTGATAGTGAATTTCTTCGCGTCTGCTTGTGCTTTAAAGTTGGCGCGGGCCTGCAGTTGTTTGGCTTGTAGGCTGGGGTCTTGCAATGAATCTGCGCTGAGTAAAAGCTGGGCATCGCTTAACGTCGCTTGCCAATCGCTGGCGGGTAGCAGTTCCAGTTGGCTGCTGAAGTCCATATCAAGCGTGCTGAAGCGACTCTTATCAATTGCACCATTGAGTGTGTTGGCCTTGAGCTTGAGTGCAAGTTGAATTGGCCCAGCATAAGGTGCATTAAAATCGATGTGACTGCTCAGTTGTCCGCTGGATAGGGATGCGTGTTCAGGCCAGTCTTTAAAAGTGCTGTGCAGCGGATTACCGGCGGCAAAGGAGATTTCATCTAAGGTGATATGGCCTTGTGCTGAGCCGTCTTGCAGACGTGCCTGGCTACTGAGACTGAGGCCGTGTTGGTTGCTGAGCTGGGCGCTCAGTTCCAGTTCGGGTAATTGTCCGCTGAGTAGGCCGCTGATCTCCCAGTCTTGCTTGTGCAATGACTCAAAGTTAAGTCCTTCTAGCTGTACGCTGAATGGACTGGAGACTTGAGCCTGCAGTGGCTTGGCGCTTGAGCCTTGAAGAGTCAGTCCAGCCAGATCTACAAGGATGCGTTGTGCATCACCGAGCTGACTGAATTGGACGTTATGTGCCTCAATGCTGGCATGCTCGCCTAGAGTGGCAGAAAAGTTTTCGCTATCGGCCTGCGCGTTTAAGTCAGCGCGAATCTGTAGCTGTTCAGCTTGCAGTTCGGGGTGTGAGTATTGATCCAGTTGCAGCAAGAACTCTGTGTTCTTCAGTGTGCCTTGCCAGCGCGGTGCTTGTTGTAAATCGAGTAAACCATTGAGTTGCAGGCGCATCGGACCATCACTGTGCAGATCGATAGTTAGCAGTTGTTGCCCCTCGGGGTTATCTTGATGATCGGGGTGGGTGGTGATTTGTGCACTCAATTGCGTGGGGCGAAATTCTTCTGGAATGCTCTCCAGCCAGCTGCCTTGTAACTCTTTTAAGGTGAGTGCGCTTTCAATAAAAGTCGGTTGCCAGAGCACGCCTTGAGCGCTGGCCTGTAAATGAAGCGAACCTTGTACATGGCCCAGTCCAGCTACATCAGCATCAATCTCGGCAACTTCAATCTGCTGTGGCAGCCATTTAAGTAAGGCTTGAGGTAGCGCCGCAGACTGCTCTTCTGTTGGCGTGGCATCGTTGGCTAGAGGCCAGTGCGCTTGTAGACGACTTACCTGTAGACGCTGGATTGGAAAGGCTTGCCATGCCCAATAAACGCGCAGATTATTCATGCGTATCTGCTGGGGCTGCGCATCCGCATCCGCATTGGCGAGCGTCAGTTCGAGATTTGAGACGCTAAAACCATCGTGATGCCATTGCGGATTGTGCCAGTCAAAATCGAGACCTTGTTGTTGCAGTAGCCAAGGTAATGCGTGCGGCAGAGTTAAAACGGCGGCAATCAGTAGTAAAAACAGTAATAAGGCCATGCGCACTATGGATCCAAGCCTGAATGGTTTGGAGGCTGTAGGCTGTTGCTTATGAGTCGATGCATTGTTAGCCGTTGCTGCAGGCTTCATAACGAGGTCCCTGTGCCAAATCTGGGATCAATGGTTTTTATGTGCAGTTCATGTATTTAGTTTTGCTGGTGGTTTAAAAGCCAGCCATAGTATGGATTGCAATAAGTGCAGCTTAGCAGGAATGCCATACAGCAGGTGTGCATAAGCGTGCTGGATAATCATCTTACGGGTGTGCTTTTAAGTTTCAATTAAGGTGGCGACTGTAATCTATGCAGTGTCGACACACAGTCAGGTTGTGTTGAACCACTTTAAACAAGGAAATGATCATGAAAACATTGACTGCATTATGTGTATCAGCGGCTTTAGTGATGGGTGCGGGTCTGGCTCAAGCTAAAGATGTCAGTCCAGCCAAAATAGTTGAGCTGAGTGTGACTGGAACTATTTTAGCCTTTGATAAGCTGGATCAAGCGGCCTTAGCTCAGTACCCCAATGCGACTATCTTAGATACCGAGCTTGAAGAATCGTATGGCCGCTATATCTATCAAGTCGATCTGCGCGATGAAAAAGGCCAGAAGTGGGAAGTAGAAATGGATGCGACCAGCGCTGAGATCTTAAAAAACAAACAGGATGACTGATGCTTAAAAGAGCTCTATTGACTGGCTTTATCTTGCTTTATTTAGTGTGTACTAACACGGCTCTGGCACACGATTTAGGGCATGATAAAGCGCTGAAGCTGCAGCGCAAAGGCACGATTCTTTCATCACAAACATTTATTAAGCAGGCTTTAGAGCGCCATCCTCAAGCACGCTTATTGGAGCTTGAATTGGAAAAAAAACGGGGCCGTTATATTTATGAAATTGAACTCTTGACCGTGCACGGCCAAGTGCGCGAGCTTAAGTTTGATGCCAGCACCGGTGAGTTGTTAAAAGATGAAGAGGATGACTGATGCGCTTATTGTTGGTTGAGGACAATGTGGCACTGGCTGATGAGCTGTGCGCGGGCTTACAGCAATTGGGCTATGTTGTGGACTGGCTGACGGATGGCCGTGACGCCGCTTATCAAGGTGCGGTCGAGCCTTATGATTTGATTATTTTAGATTTAGGCCTACCGGGCTTGCCGGGTTTAGAGGTCTTGGCGCAGTGGCGTGCTGCGGCCATCACTACACCGGTGCTGATCTTAACGGCACGCAGTACCTGGAGTGAGCGCATTGATGGCTTAAAAGCCGGTGCGGATGACTATTTAACCAAACCTTTTCACCAAGAAGAGCTGTATTTAAGAGTGCAGGGCTTATTGCGTCGCAGTCATGGCTTTGCTAATCAAAACCATCTCAGTGCTGCGGGATTGCGTTTAGATGAAGCGCGGCAACGGGTGCATAGCCAAGGGCAAGATATTGAACTGACCGGAGCAGAGTTTCGTTTGCTGCGTTATTTTATGATGCATTCAGGTCAGGTGTTATCCAAAAGCCATTTAGCAGAACACTTATATGATGGTGAAACTGAACGTGACTCCAATGTGCTGGAGGTGCATGTCAATCACTTGCGCCGCAAGCTGGGTCGCGCAGTGATCGAAACACGGCGTGGTCAAGGCTATTGCTTTACGGGTGACGGAGCGCAGGCGTGAAAGGGTCGATCCAGCGGCAACTGACTTTCAGTTTGGCTCTGTTATTAATTGTCATGGTTATCTTGCTGTCCCAAGCTGGTTTGTGGGTTGTTGATCGCGGTTTACGTCAACATATGCAGGATAACTTACAAGCTCAAGCGGAAAGTTTATTGGCGGCATTGGTTAAAGGCCCTCAGGGTATCGAGTTAAGTAGTCATAAGCACGACGCGGTATTTTTAAAGCCGTTCTCGGGTGAATATTTTGTCATTGAGTTTGATCAGCAGCGCTGGCGCTCACGCTCTTTGTGGGATTTTTCATTGCCCGTGCCTGAGCGTCGAGGTTTTTCTAATGAGCTGATAGCCGGGCCTGAGCAGCAGCAGTTATTGATCTATCAGGCTGAATATCGACGTTATAAAACCGATATCAAAGTGACTGTGGCGCATGATTACAGTCCCGTCTTGGTCAGCTTTCAGCGTGCACAACTGATTGGTATTGGCTTAGGCGTGATGGCGTTACTGCTGACTTTGTTGCTGCAGCGGCTGTTAGTGCGCCGAGCGTTACAGCCATTGGAGCATGTGCGCATACAAATTGAGCAGTTACAGTTGGGGCAACGCAGTCAGTTAGAACAGGATATACCGGTTGAGTTGCAGCCTTTAGTACAGCAGGTGAATCGCTTATTGCAGCATACTGAAGAGACGTTGCAGCGCTCACGTAAAGGTTTGGGTAATTTAGGTCATGCGCTGAAAACACCGCTGGCAGTGTTAATGAGCTTATTGCACCGTGATGAATTGCAGCGCCAACCTGAGTTGTCGGCAGCGATGAGAGAGCAGCTGGAACATATTGAGCAGCGCATTGCCCGCGAATTAACCCGTGCACGTTTATCAGGTGATGCCTTGCCCGGTGCATTTTTTGTCTGTGCGCAGGAGTTACCGGGTTTATTTCAGCTGATGAATCGTCTGCATGGCGATATTTTAACCTTGCAGTGGCAGGCAGCGCCTGAGCTGCGCTTGCCATACGATCGTGACGATCTGTTAGAGATGCTGGGCAATCTGCTGGATAACGCCTGTAAGTGGGCGGACAGTCGAGTAGAGCTGAGTATTGAGCAGCAGGGGACAGCGTATTATGTGCGTGTTGATGATGATGGCCCAGGTATTGAAGAAAGCCAGCGCGAGCAAGTGCAGCGGCGCGGTTCACGTTTAGATGAGCACAGTGCAGGCCACGGTCTGGGCTTAGGTATTGTGGGTGATATCGTTGAGGCCTTGCATGGGACTGTACAGTTGTTGGGCAGTCCTTTGGGTGGTTTACGCGTTGAAATTTGTTTGCAGCAGCGTGCTTAATCAATAGAACTGATGGCAATAACGCGTATCACATCGGTGCATTCAATAGTTTTTGTGCAGCCAGCGATAAGCTGACGGAGAGCAGCATAATTGCAAAGATACGTTGCAGCATCGGTCCACCAAGACGTGTCGCGAGTTTATTGCCGAGCAGCACACCGCAAGCGCCGCCCATGCTTAAGCCCAGTAATAACTGCAGCGGTGGTTGTGCTGCACTGAAATACATTAAGAAGCCTGCACCAGACACCAGCGCAATCACTGCCATCGATGTGGCGGTTGCTGCGAGCATCGACAATGGACTGAATAGCAGTAGGGCGGGCACAATTAAAAAGCCGCCGCCGACGCCCATCAATCCAGATAACACACCGACTAATAAACCAATAAAGACCAACATACCGCGATTGAGCTGCTTTTTTTCAGATTGTTCGGGTAGTTTGGCGTTATTCCACATACGCCAAGCCGACCACAACACCAAGACACAAAAGCCCAGTACTAACCAAAACTCACTGACTAATTGCCCCAGTTGTTGCCCAATCCAACTACCGGGCAAGCCGCTGATCGTCAGTAAAGCAACAGGCAGCAGATGTACATCACCGGATCGCCAGCGTCCGATCGCACCAATTAAGGCCGATAGACCCACAGCGCCTAAGCTGACGCCCACAGCATCACGTAGGGGCAGCTGCAGGCTGAGGAGCAGTGGTAAAGCGACCAATGAGCCACCTGCGCCGGTGAGGCCTAAGAGTGTGCCCAGCAATAAGCCAATGCCGAGTGCTTCGTAAATTAAAGTATCCACAGGGAATCGTACGTACTCAAAGTGTTCGAATGCTCAGTGTACGAGGTTCGAGTGGCGGGGTAAAAAGGTCTGTGTGTATTTTTTTACTTATGAGTGGTTTACAGGGGTGTTTGTGCGGTTGAGGCAGGGATAACCCTTGAGGGTGTTATTGCTATAATACGGACAGGTTTTATGTTGATTGAGGGTGAGATGATGATTGGTTATTTAAAGGGCTGCGGCTATGAGCGATAAAAGTAGTGCAAGGCAGCGTTGCAATCGCTGTTTAAGGCCGCTGACTCATTGTTTATGCAGTCTGATTCCATCCTTGCCCAGTCGCACTAAAATTCTGGTTGTGCAACACCCCGATGAAACCAAACACGCTTTAAATACAGCGCGTTTTGTGGCGTTGGGCTTACAGAATGCGCAGTTAGTGATTGCCGAGACTGTGGAAAATATTGAGCAGTATCTACAGCAACCAGGCTACCGTGCCTGTGTATTGTTTCCAGGTGAGCAGGCGCAGGAATTGACGGCCTATCAAGCAGATGATCTGCCTTTGTTGTTGATTGTGCCCGATGGTACATGGCGCAAGGCACGGAAGATTTTGTACTGTAATCCGTTGCTGGCAGCATTGCCGCGAGTGACATTGCCGGCTGGATTAAACAGTCGTTATCGCTTGCGCAAAGCACCCAGTGAGGAGGCTCTGGCAACTGTAGAGGCGGTACATTACGCGCTGGGCATACTTGAGCCCGAAGCTGATTTCAGTACCTTATTGCGACCTTTTGAAGCACTGATTGAAGGGCAGATTCAGGCAATGGGTGCACAGATCTATCAGCGTAATCATGTAGACTCAACAGGCTAAGTGTGAGCGTTCTGGGCTTAGTTGAGGCAAGGTCAAATATCAGAGCGCAACTCGAGTGCGCGCGGTATGCGCCGCTCAGCAGGAGACGTCTGCATGAATTTTCATACTCGAAAATGGATTAAACCCGAAGATTTAAATCCCAATGGCACTTTGTTTGGCGGCAGTTTGTTGCGCTGGGTTGATGAAGAAGCCGCGATTTACGCCATCGTGCAACTGGGTAATCAGAACGTGGTGACCAAGCGTATCTCAGAAGTGAATTTTGTCAGTTCCGCCAAGCAAGGCGATATTATTGAATTGGGTATTAAAGCCACCGCCTTTGGCCGCGCTTCGCTGACCTTGCGCTGTGTGGTGCGCAATAAAATCACTCACAAGAATATTCTTACCATCGAGCGCATTGTATTTGCCAATATTGGCGCCAATGGTAAACCTGCAGCGCATGGTAAAACGGAGATTACCTACAGCCGTGAGCGCTTAGAGCAAGAGCTTGAAAGCTAAGGTGTGAGTCGATTGCAGGAAGAGAGAAGCAGAGGGGAGCGACTCTAAACGCTGATGCTGATAACAGGTTCAGCGTTTAGAGTGCAGGTGGTGCGAGGATTACACGTTGAATCTAAAGTGCATGACATCGCCATCTTTAACGATGTATTCCTTACCTTCCAAGCGCCACTTACCAGCATCTTTGGCACCGGCTTCGCCTTTGTACTGGACAAAGTCGTCGTAGCTGATCACTTCAGCACGAATAAAACCTTTTTCAAAGTCAGTGTGGATCGCTGCTGCTGCACGAGGAGCGGTTGCACCAATCTTAGTTGTCCAAGCACGGACTTCTTTAACACCGGCAGTGAAGTAGGTTTGCAGCTCGAGCAACTCGTAACCGGCACGAATCACACGATTTAAACCTGGCTCTTCAAGACCCAGCGCTTCAAGGAACATATCCTTTTCTTCGCCGTCATCGAGCTCAGCAATTTCAGCTTCGATTTTATTACAGACTGGTACGACAATTGCGCCTTCTTCTTTGGCGATCGCACGGACGATATCCAGCAGAGGGTTATCCTCAAAGCCATCTTCAGCCACGTTAGCGATATACATCACTGGCTTCACAGTCAGTAAATGAAAGCTACGCACATGTTGCTTTTCATCTTCGCTCCAGCTTTTCAGTAATGAACGTGCTGGTTTGCCTTCGGTAAAGTGGCTGATCAGTTGCTCAAGCAAGGCTTTTTGTGCGACCGAATCTTTATCGCCGCCTTTGGCGTTACGCGCAACACGTTGCAGTTGTTTTTCGCAGCTATCAAGGTCAGCAAAAATCAGCTCAAGATCGATAATTTCAATATCGCGCTTAGGGTCGACAGAGTTGGATACGTGAATAACGTTCTCATCTTCAAAGCAACGTACGACGTGAGCAATAGCATCAGTTTCACGGATATTGGCGAGGAACTTATTACCTAAGCCTTCACCTTTAGATGCGCCGGCAACCAAGCCTGCAATATCCACAAACTCCATGGTTGTCGGCCAAACACGTTCAGGTTGCACAATTTCAGCCAGCGGAGCTAAACGAGGATCGGGTACAGCAACGATGCCCGTATTAGGTTCGATGGTGCAGAATGGAAAGTTTTCGGCCGCAATACCAGATTTGGTTAAAGCATTAAATAGGGTCGACTTGCCAACGTTGGGTAAACCCACGATACCGCAGTTAAATCCCATGATGAGTCCCTCGGGAGAAAAAGAGTCAAGCCTTTTGGCTGTGTAGCTGCTGCATTGCGCGGGAGAAATTACCGTCAAGGAGATCAGGCACTACGCCAAGGGCGAATTCGATACTGGTGCTTGTGAGTTCTTGTTCGTTGCGTGGTGCGCGGCCTAAAACATAGTTAGACACTTGGCTAGCATGGCCTGGATGGCCGATACCAATACGCAAACGATGAAAATTCTTTTGATTGGCCAGGCAGGCAATAATATCGCGCAAACCATTATGGCCACCGTGTCCGCCGCCTTGTTTGAGTTTGCATACGCCAGGCGGCATATCCAGCTCATCATGTGCGACTAAGATTTCTTCAGGTTGAATACGGAAGAAATTAGCCAGCGCGGCTACGGATTGACCACTACGATTCATATAGGTGGTCGGAATCAATAAGCGAACATCACGGCCTTGATGATTGAGTTTTCCGGTTAAGCCAGAATACTTCTTATCAAAGCTGAGGTTGACACCATACTTTTCAGCAAGGCGTTCAACGAAAAAAGCCCCCGCGTTATGCCGGGTCTGGTCGTATTCTGGGCCTGGGTTACCTAAGCCGACGATCAGTTGCACAGCATTCACTACGGGAGCTCCTTGTCTTACAGGTTAAACAGCAAGAAATTACTTCTCTTCTGCTTCGCCTTCAGCTTCTGCTTCTGCAGGCTGATCTTGGTCTTCATCTTCAACAACGTTGACACGAGCTTCTTGAACGCTGGCAACAGCCATATTGTTCTCGTTTGCTTGTGTTAGTGCTGTGAACTCAACACCTTTAGGTGCAACAAGGTCAGCCAAGTGAACGATTTCGCCAACGTTAACATTGAGCATGTCAACTTCGATTGCGTCTGGCAGATCTTGTGGCAGACATGTGATTTCCAGCTCAGCTGCAAGACGGAAAATATCACCACCGCCTGTTTTAGCGCCGACACACTCTTCTTCGTTCAGCAATACAACTGGAACGATAGTGGTCAGTTTCTGGCCAGCAACAACACGGATAAAGTCAGCGTGTAAAACGAAGCCTTTTGCTGGGTGGCGTTGTAGATCTTTGATCAAAACGCTTTCTTTTTTGCCGTCAACATTTAACTGAAGAATACTACTGAAAGCAGCGTCGTTCAGGAAAAGTTTAGCAACTTCACGGGTTTGTAGGCTAATTGAAGCAGGCTCTTTATTAGCACCGTAAATGACAGCTGGGATCAAATCAGCGTTACGACGTAGGCGGCGGCTCGCACCTTTCCCTAAATCATTACGCGGTTGGGCGTTAAGTGTAAATTCGCTCATGTGTCTCTCTCCAAAAAAACAACAACGCCCGTCAACTTGCGACCAGTGACGAGCGGGGTTGTTGAAGCCTAAATAATGTTAGGCGGTTGTTGATTGCACAGTGTTCAACGGAACATTGCGCTAATCGATTCTTCATTGCTAATACGGCGTACAGCTTCAGCAACCACTGGCGCAATGTCGAGTTGACGTATGCGAGTGCAAGCTTGAGCAGCAGCAGATAGCGGAATAGTGTTAGTAACCACAATTTCATCCAGCAGCGAGTTTTCGATATTCTCGATCGCTCGGCCCGATAGAATAGGGTGGGTGCAATAGGCTAATACTTGAGATGCGCCGCGCTCTTTAAGTGCCCGAGCAGCGGTACAGAGTGTGCCGGCTGTATCAACCATGTCATCCACTAGGATGCAGGTTCTGCCTTCAACATCACCGATGATATTCATCACTTCAGATTGATTGGCTTTAGGGCGACGCTTATCAATAATAGCAAGGTCAACGCCTAACGATTTAGCCACAGCACGGGCACGTACAACGCCACCGATATCCGGAGACACAATCATCAGGTTTTCAAAGCGTTGAGTGTGGATATCATCCACCAACACTGGAGAACCGTAGATATTGTCAACTGGAATATCAAAGAAACCTTGGATTTGGTCAGCATGCAGGTCTACCGTAAGCACACGGTCAACACCAACGCCAGACAGCATATCAGCAACAACTTTAGCACTGATCGCAACACGCGCTGAGCGTGGACGACGGTCTTGGCGAGCATAACCAAAATAAGGAATCACTGCTGTGATGCGCGACGCTGAAGAGCGGCGGAATGCATCAATCATCACAATGAGTTCCATAAGGTTGTCATTTGTAGGCGCGCAAGTGGGTTGGATTAAAAATACATCCTTACCACGTACGTTCTCGTTGATTTCCGCACTGATTTCACCGTCAGAGAATTTACCGACAGAAGCATCACCAAGTGGAATATATAGTTGCTCAGCCACACGGCGAGCTAGATCGGGGTTTGCGTTCCCCGTAAAGATCATCATCTTCGACACGCGCAGTACCTTGTTTTACTGAGGGTGGACCTGACGAAAAAAACCTTCGTAACTTCGCGATTAACGCGAAACCACGAAGGTTTCGTAATATGGCAGGGGCGGCTGGATTCGAACCAACGCATGACAGGATCAAAACCTGTTGCCTTACCGCTTGGCGACGCCCCTATAGATTTTTATACTATAAAATCTAAAAATTAGTTTTCAGTTAAGTTTTGTAGTGCTCGGTGCAACATCGAGATGTTTGCGCCTTGTGCTACAAAGCTTGGTAGAGACTCTGAAATCTGGGTTGCTATGTTAACAGCTTGTTGTTCGTTTGGGAAGCCCCCAAATATACAACTACCAGTTCCAGTTAATCGAGCTTCAACATATGTGTTTAGCAAGACCAAAGCATTACGCACTTCTGAGTAACGCTTCTCAACTACCGCTTGGCAATCATTGTGTCGACTGCTTTGCTTGAGAACGGTGCGTATATTAGTCAGAGGCGTGTCGCGTGTCAAGCACTTGTCTGAAAATACTTCTGCGGTGCTAATTGAAACTGCCGGCACAGCCACTAAATACCAGGGTTCAGGCAGTTCTACGGGGTGGAGTTTTTCACCGACACCTTGAGCGAAAGCAGCACGGCCCATCACAAATACCGGCACGTCGGCCCCTAAGCTGAGGCCTAATTGTGCCAAGGTATCTAAGGATTGCTCAGTGCGCCAAAGATAATTGAGTCCGACAAGGGTTGTTGCGGCATTGGAACTGCCACCGCCGATACCACCACCCACGGGTAGTTTTTTATCCAGCCAGATATCTGCGCCTTGTGCGGTTGCGCTGTGTTTTTGCAATAAACGCGCTGCACGCACAATTAAATTATCGTCGTGGGCGACGCCTTCAATCACACTGTGCAAAATAATTTGTCCATCTGAGCGAGGATTAAAGTGCAGAGTGTCTGCGTAATCCAAAAACTGGAATAGAGTTTCCAGTAAGTGGTAGCCATCGGCGCGGCGACCAACGATATGCAGCATCAAGTTGAGTTTAGCCGGTGCAGGCAGGCTCAGTTGTGCTGATTCACGGCAGGGGCGTTGCTCTGCAGTGTTTAAAGGGGGTGTTTGCATAGTCTTACTGACCTAGTTGTCGTGCTTGCCATTGTTTGATGACTAGAGTGATATTTAAATCGGCACCGCTGAGTTTAATCCGTTCGGGCATGTGTCGGTCGTTTTCAGTTCGGTAGCTGAGGTACTCAATATTCCAGCCATCCTGCTCAAGATGGGCCAGCAGGCTGTCGCTATTGAGTTGCAGTTTGCTTTTACTGTGTGGGGCAGGCAGGCCGCGTACCCACCAGAGTAGGTTTTCGATCGGTAAGCTCCAGCCCAGTTGTTGCTGCATCAGCTCTTCAGCTGAGGAGGCTTGAAAAGTACCGCGGTTCGACACTTCTAAGCTGACCGCACCTTGGCGACCTGTGAGGCGAGTTGAGCCTTGGCCCAGTGGGCCGGATAGATGGATATCAAAATAATCTTGGCGTTGTAGCCAAAATATGACCGCGCTGCCGGAGTCCTTTGCGCTACGAATACCCAGTTTGCCGTTAATTTGCCAGGCATCGATGGGTGTTATCTGTTGCTTGTGTGCCTGCCATGCGCTGGCTTGGCCACTGCCACTCAGCTGCTCTTGAGAGGAAAAATAGCTGCAACCGCTCAGACTCAGTAGGAGGGCCAAGACAATAAAATTGGAAAACCGCATATGTTTATGGCTCCTTTTGGGTCAAGCGCTGCATTGTTTCAACTAATGTGGCGTCATTGGGGTCTGCTTTGAGAGCTGCGTTCCAAACACGCCGTGCTTCGCTGCGTTTATTCTGCTGCCACAGCACTTCACCCAGGTGGGCGGCGACTTCGGCATCAGGGAAAGCACTAAAAGCTTCACGCAATAGGCGTTCAGCGGTGACTAAGTCGCCGAGGCGGTAGTAAACCCAGCCTAAACTATCGGTGATTGCCGCGTCGTGTGGTTCGATTTCATGCGCTTGTTCAATCAGTTCGCGCGCCTCTTCTAAGCGATCTGTGCGATCGGCGAGGGTGTAGCCTAAAGCATTCAGCGCCATTGCATTATCAGGATTACGTTTAATAATCAGGCGTAGATCTGCTTCCAGCTGGCTTAGATCATTGCGCTTGTCGGCAATCATAGCGCGGGTATAAAGCAGGCTGGGGTCATCCTGGAAATCATCCAGCGCTTGATTGATACGCAGCCACGCCACTTCAACTTGATCGTTTGAGGCAAGGCTTTCAACTTCTATTAAATAGAGAGGAATTGCTAGATCAGCCTGTTCGAGGCGTTGGTTATCAAGGTGGCGTGTGGCTTTTCTAAGCTGGTTGCTAGCCAGCAGCAAGGTGACAATACGCTGCTGTGCCGCCAGATAGTTCTCTTTTGGATGAACACTTTGATAAGCAGATAGTGCCTGTTCAGTATCGCCTAATTCCTCAAAGACACGGCCTAAGTGAAACTGTGCAGCATTACTGTGACTGCCGCGCTCAATCAGCTCTTCAAGGTAGACTTGTGCTTCCATCCACGCTTCAAGATCCATATTGATCAGTGCTAATGAAAAACGTAGATCATCGTCGTTCGGTGATTGCTGTAAGAGCTCTAAAAACTCAGCGCGAGCTTCTTCCAGCTTGTTCATCTCAATCAGCTGTCTGGCATAGGTCATACGTAAGCGAGTGTCGTCGGGGTATTTTTTTAACGCGTTACGTAATAAGGGTAGGGCTTCATCACCGCGATTCAGTTGACTGAGTAAGCGGGCTCTTAATAATATTGTGGTGGGGACAGCATATTTGCGTGGCTGATCCTCAAGTAACTGCAAAGCTTCCTCACTGCGCTCATCTTGATTGAGCAAGATCGCTTTACTAAACACCAGTTGCTGATTATGTGGGTGCTTAATCAGCAAGCGATCAAAGCTTTGCAGAAGTGCTTGACGCGTTTTGTCATCCGATTGCACTGCAGTCAAAGCTAGGAAATCAAATTGCGTATCGCCGTTAGCTGCTAAGATTATTTCCATGCGCTGCAAGGATTCATCGTAACGCTTGGCTTGTGCCAGTTGAATGGCGGCATAACGTTGTGCTTCTAGGTTTTCAGGCGCAGCATTGGCCCAAATCAGCGCACTGTCTAAAGCGCGTTGATCTTCACCCAAGTATTCTGCAATACGGAAAGCACGCTCGGCCACACCAGGGTCGCCGGTGATTTGCGCTTGCGCACTGTAATTGTCTGAAGCAATATCAAAGCGATCACGCTGCCCTGCGATTTCTGCAGACAATAGGCTGATCAGAGTCTCTGGCGAGAAGTCAGTTGTGGGCTTTTCAGCGGCGCTGGTTTGTATCGCAGCGGGCGTAGCTGTATCGTTTGTCGCTTGATTATCAGCTGTCGACATTGATTGGCAGCCGGATAAAATCAAACTGATTGAAATAAGACTAAAATATTTATTCATAAGTACTAGGCAAGACAAGTTAGAATAGCTGCATCATGACACATGCAGAAAAAACACGCGCGTACCGATCTGGGTTTATATTTCGATTGAAACGCGTGTGCTATGACTGATTTGGTATGTGATAGTCTAAAATACACGTTTTTTTCTGACACTTAGTGGTCTGTTTTGTTAGGGGAGGTTGTTCTGAAGGCTTTGAAGTAGGACAATTGCCCGCCTTCAATCCCCTTTAGCGACGATGCATGGCTTTTATTGCGCTTGGAATTAATCATAAAACAGCTTCTGTGGCGGTCCGCGAACGCGTGGCCTTTAGTCCAGAACAATTAGTTGAGGCGTTGCGTCAGCTATGCCGTGTCGTGGGCAGTCGAGAAGCAGCGATTTTATCGACCTGTAACCGCAGTGAGCTCTATTTAGAAATGGAAAATGTGCAACCGCAAGCTGTGCTTGAGTGGTTGGCGCAATTTCATGATGTGCCGGTTGAGGACCTGCAAGCCTGTGCTTATGTGCATCAGGACGATACTGCAATACAGCATATGATGCGTGTTGCTTGTGGTCTGGATTCTTTAGTGTTGGGTGAGCCGCAAATTCTTGGGCAAATTAAAACTGCGTATGCGGTTGCTCGTGAAGCTGGCACGCTGGGCCCGTTATTAGGGCGTTTATTTCAAGCCACTTTCAGTACTGCAAAAACGGTACGTACAGATACTGCCATTGGTGAAAACCCTGTGTCGGTGGCCTTTGCTGCAGTGAGTTTAGCTAAACAGATTTTTACCGACCTAGGTAACAGTCAAGCATTGCTGGTGGGTGCCGGTGAAACCATTACTTTGGTGGCTCGGCACTTACACGAGCAGGGCGTTAAAAATATTGTTGTAGCGAACCGTACCTTGGAGCGCGCAACCTTATTGGCCGATGAGTTTTCTGGACAGGCAATTGTTTTAGCTGATATCCCTGATGCTTTAGTTCATAGCGATATTGTTATCAGTTCTACCGCCAGTCAGTTGCCTATTTTAGGTAAGGGCGCGGTCGAACGTGCACTGAAGTTACGCAAGCATAAACCCATCTTTATGGTCGATATTGCTGTGCCGCGCGATATCGAGCCGCAAGTGGGCGAGCTCGATGACGTGTATTTATACAGTGTCGATGACCTGCATGAAGTGGTCACGGAAAACTTAAAAAGTCGTCAAGGCGCTGCTAAAGCTGCCGAAGAGTTAGTGGTGCAAGGTACAGCTGACTTTATGCAGCGTTTGCGTGAGTTGGAAGCGGTGGATGTTTTGCGTGCCTATCGCCAGCAGGGCGAGCGTTTGCGTGATGAAGAATTAGCGCGCGCACAACGTGCTTTGGCCAATGGTGCGGCGCCTGAAGATGCGTTGGCGGCTTTAGCACGCGGTTTAACCAATAAGCTGCTGCATGCACCGAGTGTGCAATTAAAACGTTTATCTGCAGATGGTCGGTGTGAGGCGCTGGCGGTTGCGCAGGAATTATTTGGTTTAACAACAGGTGACACGAATTAATGAAAGCGTCATTAGTCAATCGTTTAGACCGTCTGCAAGAACGCTTTGAGGAACTCACAGCGTTATTAGGCGATGCACAGGTCATCAGTGACCAAAATAAATACCGCGCTTATTCGAAAGAATATGCTGAGGTAGAGCCTGTGGTCATGACCTTTCAAGCGTGGCGTAAAACCAGCAGTGATCTTGCTGAAGCGCAGGGGATGCTCAAAGACCCTGACCTTGATGTGCGTGAAATGGCCGTTGAGGAAGTCGCTGATTGCCGTGCCTCGTTAGAAGATATCGAGGCTAAGTTACAGCGTTTAATGTTGCCTAAAGACCCTAATGATGGCCGTAACGTTTTCTTAGAGGTGCGTGCGGGTACCGGTGGTGATGAAGCTGCCATTTTCTCTGGCGACTTGCTGCGAATGTATCTGCGCTACGCTGAGCGTCTAGGCTGGCGTGTGGAAATTTTATCTGAGCATGCCGGCGAGCATGGTGGTTATAAAGAAGTGATTGCCCGTGTTGAAGGCGATAACGTCTATGGCCGTCTTAAGTTTGAATCCGGTGCACACCGTGTGCAGCGCGTGCCAGAAACTGAATCACAAGGCCGTGTGCATACATCGGCCTGTACGGTGGTGGTGTTACCAGAGCCCGATGAGCAAGCAGCGATTGAAATTAATCCAGCTGATTTACGTGTGGATACTTACCGTGCCTCGGGTGCGGGTGGTCAGCATATTAACAAAACTGACTCTGCGGTACGTATTACTCACTTGCCCAGCGGCATGGTTGTTGAGTGTCAAGAAGAGCGCTCACAGCATAAAAACCGTGCCCGTGCCATGGGTTGGTTGGCAGCGCGTTTAGAAGATCAGCAGACCAGTGCCGCGGCGCAAGAAATGTCAGATACGCGCAGATCCTTAGTGGGCAGCGGTGACCGTTCAGAGCGTATTCGTACCTATAACTTCCCGCAAGGTCGTGTCACCGATCACCGTATTAATCTAACCCTCTATTCATTAGCGGATGTGATTAGCGGCAGTCTCGAGCAGATTATTGATCCACTCTTACTTGAATATCAGGCTGATCAACTTGCTGCGTTAGGCGATTAATCACTATGGCGCGCATTGATCAGTTATTAGCCCAGTCTGCGCAGATTGATTCGCCCACCGCGCAATTGGATGCTGAGTTACTGCTGGCCTTTGTGCTGGATAAGCCGCGCAGCTACCTCTACACCTGGCCTGAGAAAATAGTGAGTGAAACGCAAGAAGCTCGCTATACGGCCTTGCTTGAGCGGCGTCTAAAGGGTGAGCCGGTTGCCTACTTATTAGGCCGCCAAGGCTTTTGGACGCTGGATTTGCAAGTCGCTGAGCACACGCTGATTCCTCGTGCTGATACTGAATTATTGGTTGAAGCAGCTTTGCAGTTAGCCAATCCGCAGAGCCCTTTGCAGGTGTTGGATTTAGGCACCGGTAGCGGCGCATTGGCTTTAGCTTTGGCCAGTGAGCGACCACAATGGCGACTCACAGGCGTTGATCGCATCGAATCTGCTGTAGCGCTGGCGCAGAGTAATCAGCGGCAATTAAATCTAGCCAATGTGCAGTTTTTGCACAGCCATTGGTTCAGTGCCTTAGCCGATCAGCGTTATGATCTTATTCTCAGTAATCCCCCTTATATTGCTGACAATGATCCACATTTGCAGCAAGGTGATGTGCGCTTTGAGCCACTCAGTGCCTTGGTGTCTGGGCCGGATGGTTTAGATGATCTGCGTCTGATTATTGCTCAAGCGCCGTTATATTTAAATGCGCACGGCTGGTTGTTGCTTGAACATGGTTTTGATCAAGCTGACGCTGTACGTGAATTGTTAACGCAGGCTGGTTTTACTGAAGTGCACAGTCAACGTGATTTATCTGATCATGAAAGAATCAGTTTAGGACGTCTGCCATCCGTATCTTAGGTCGTCATACTCCATGTTAAATGATGAAGAATTACTGCGTTACAGTCGGCAAATCCTCTTAAATCATGTGGATATCGCCGGGCAATTGCGCTTGAAAAATAGCAAAGTATTGATTGTTGGCCTAGGTGGCTTAGGCTCGCCGGTGGCGCTGTACTTAGCTGCTGCAGGTGTCGGCGAGCTGTGTTTAGCTGACTTTGATAGGCTTGATCTGTCGAACTTGCAGCGACAAATAGTGCATGACAGTGCCGCGATTGGTGCATTGAAAGTGCAGTCGGCGCAAGCACGTTTGCAGGCGCTCAATCCGCAGATTGCCGTACATACCATCAGCGATAAACTCAATGCACAAAATCTACCTGCGCTCGTGCAAACGGTGGATCTGGTGCTGGATTGTAGCGATAACTTCACTATTCGCGGTCAGCTTAATGCCGCCTGTTTTGCTAATAATACTGTCTTAGTCAGTGGCGCAGCGATACGTACCGACGGTCAAGTCAGTGTCTATGATCCGCGAAATGCCGACAGCCCTTGTTATCACTGTGTATTTGGTGAGGGTGAGGAAGAGGGCTTAACCTGCAGCGAGGCCGGTGTCTTAGGTCCATTAGTGGGTTTAGTTGGAAGCTTGCAGGCACTTGAAGCGATGAAAATTCTCGCGGGTTTTGGTGAGCCTCTCATTGGACGTTTGTTGTTAATCGATGCTTTAAACAGTCGTTTCCGCGAACTTAAACTACGCCGTGATCCAAATTGCTCAGTCTGTGGAGTGCGTCATGCATAAGCAGGCGGCGATTGGTGTATTTGACTCAGGCTTGGGTGGTATTTCGGTGCTGCATGAAATTCGCCATTTGCTACCCTTTGAGTCATTGATTTATATCGCTGATAGCGCGCATGTACCTTATGGTGAAAAGTCAGCAGAATTTATTGTTGAGCGCAGTGTAGCCATCAGTGAGTTTCTGCTCGCGCAACCGGTAAAAGCCATAGTCGTGGCTTGTAATACCGCCACTGCAGCTGCGGTCACCGAGTTGCGTCAGCGTTGGCCGGGTGTGTTGATTGTTGGCATGGAGCCTGCTGTTAAACCTGCGGTGCACGCCTCTAAGTCGGGCAAGATTGGTGTGTTGGCGACGACGGGTACGTTACGCAGTGCACGCTTTGCGGCGTTGCTAGAACGTTACGCCAGTGATGTTGAGGTAATGACTCAGCCTTGCCCGGGTTTAGTTGAGTTGATTGAAGCAGGCGAGCTGGACAGTGCGCCAACCCGAGCGTTATTAGCCGCCTATCTAGAGCCGTTACTCGTCGCGGGCTGCGATACTTTGATTTTAGGTTGCACGCATTATCCCCTGGTCAAACCGGTCTTGCAGAGCTTGATCCCAGAGCATGTGCAGCTGATTGATACCGGTGCTGCAGTGGCGCGGCGCTTGCAAAGCGAACTGAGTAAGCAAGGCTTATTGGCTGAGCCACAGCATCCTGTAGATCGTTTTTATGGTAGTGGTGATGTGCAAAAAATACAGCAGACTTTAGGGTTGCTTTGGTCGACTCTGCACACTGTTGCGGCCTTAGAGTTTTAGTTTAAAAATAAATCTATAGATAAAGTTAAGGTGAATGGCATGCGATTATTTGTCAGCAGCAGTCTCGCTGTATTAATGCTGGGTTTAGGTATACAGCAGGCAGCAGCAGTTGAATTAACCGCCGCTGTGGGGCGCACTGAGAAATCAACAACAACGTGGCGCCTGGGTCTACAGAAAGATTTCCAGTCGCGTTGGTTTCAAAGTGATGTGGGTGCTTTAACCGGGTACTGGGATGCGGGTTATACCTATTGGGAAGGTGATAAAGCTGCAAACAATCACAGTATTTCACTCAGCCCTGTATTTGTGTATGAGTTTAATGGTGCTGCTGCCACGCCCTATATTGAACTGGGTGTAGGTGTTGCTGCCTTTAAAAATACGCGCGTTGAAAATCGCCGTTTAAGTACGGCGTTGCAGTTTGAAGACCGCCTTGGTGTAGGCTTGCGTTTTCAGCGTCAAACAGTTGGTTTGCGCGCCATCCATTATTCTAATGGTGGTCTGAAAAAGCCCAACGATGGTATTGATGCCTACAGCTTGCATTATCGTGTGAGGTTGTAATGAGTGGCACTCTGTCGTTGCCTCTTACATCCCTTGCGCAAAGCTTAGGTGAGCAGTTATTGGCGAGCAGGGAGCACGTCAGTACTGCGGAGTCCTGTACGGGCGGCGGTATTGCTGAGGCGATTACCCGCATTGCCGGCAGTTCCGCATGGTTTGAAGTGGGCTTTGTCACCTACTCCAACCAGCAAAAGACCCGTGTGCTACAAGTTGCTGAAGCAGATTTGCAGCGCGATGGTGCAGTCAGTCAGTCTGTGGTTGAAAGCATGGCACGCGGCGCTCAGCGTTTATCTGGCGCGCACTATGCTGTGGCTGTCAGTGGTGTGGCAGGCCCTGGCGGTGGCAGTGTAGAGAAACCTGTGGGTACAGTTTGGTTGGCTTGGGCGCACGGCGCGCAAGTGCAATCGGGTTGCTGGCACTTTGCTGGGGATCGCGATGCCGTTCGTCAGCAAACCGTGCAAGCTGCGTTGGCTGGTCTATTGTGTGTAATGGAAGGGCAAGCCGCCGCGACTTGGCAGCAATGGCTAAATAAACATTTGCCTAATCAATAAAGACTGTGGATAATGCTGGTTAGTTATACAGTATTTAGGGCTTAGCCCAATTGCAATTATGAGGATCG
The DNA here is from genome assembly GCA_035271365.1 of Thiopseudomonas sp. Classification (GTDB taxonomy): domain Bacteria; phylum Pseudomonadota; class Gammaproteobacteria; order Pseudomonadales; family Pseudomonadaceae; genus Denitrificimonas. The sequence continues at coordinate 7,954 of DATERS010000007.1, read as the reverse complement.
ATAATGGACGAGAACAAGAAAAAAGCTTTAGCCGCTGCGCTGAGTCAAATTGAGCGCCAGTTTGGTAAAGGTGCTGTCATGCGCATGGGTGATAATGAGCGTGTTGCGATTCCTGCGATCTCGACTGGGTCTTTAGGTCTGGATATTGCGTTGGGTATAGGCGGTTTACCTAAGGGCCGTATTGTTGAGATTTATGGTCCTGAGTCATCGGGTAAAACCACGCTGACATTGTCAGTGATTGCTGAAGCACAAAAAGTAGGTGCCACCTGTGCCTTTATTGATGCTGAGCACGCGCTGGATCCTGAGTACGCGGGCAAGTTGGGCGTTAATGTTGATGACCTTTATGTGTCACAGCCTGACACCGGTGAGCAAGCGCTAGAAATCGCTGATATGTTGGTGCGTTCTAATTCAGTTGATGTGATCGTTATTGACTCCGTTGCCGCTTTGGTTCCAAAAGCAGAGATTGAAGGCGATATGGGTGACACCCACGTCGGTCTGCAAGCGCGTTTAATGAGTCAGGCACTGCGTAAAATTACCGGTAATATTAAAAACGCTAACTGTTTAGTGATTTTTATTAACCAAATTCGTATGAAGATTGGTGTGATGTTCGGTAGTCCAGAAACTACCACCGGTGGTAACGCTCTGAAGTTCTACTCATCTGTACGTCTGGATATCCGTCGTATTGGTGCAGTGAAAGAAGGCGACGAAATCGTCGGTAACGAAACTCGCGTTAAAGTTGTGAAAAATAAAGTTGCTGCACCTTTCCGTCAGGCAGAATTCCAGATTCTTTATGGTAAAGGTATTTACCGTAATGGCGAGATTATTGATCTGGGCGTACAGCTTGGTTTGCTGGAAAAAGCCGGTGCTTGGTACAGTCATCAGGGTACTAAAATCGGTCAGGGTAAAGCCAACTCAGCACGTTACTTGGAAGAAAATCCAGAGTTGTGCCAATCGCTAGAGAAGCAGATTCGCGAGCAGTTGCTAGCGCCTGCACCTAACAGCAAGCAAGCAGAAGCAGAGAAAGCTGAAAAGGCCGAGAAAGCCGAAAAAGCTGAGAAAGCAGGCAAAGCTGCCGAATAAATCAATAGTTTAAAGATAGAAGAAAACGGCATGATGCAGCGCATTCATGCCGTTTTGCTATGAGGCTGATATGTTAGACACTCCCGCTTCTATTCGCCGTTCGGCAATGAATTTACTCGCTCGTCGTGAGCATGGTCATGTTGAGTTGGCGCGTAAGCTGCTTCTGCGTGGTGCCGATGCAGATATGATTGAGGTTGAGTTGCAGCGCTTAACTGAAGATGGTTTGTTATCAGAAGAGCGTTATTTAGAAAGCTATATTCGCAGTCGTGCCAATCAAGGCCGCGGGCCGATGCGCATTCGTGAAGAACTCACTCAGCGAGGTTTAGATCGTAACGATGTTGAGCGAGGATTGAGTGCATCAGGGATTGATTGGGATGAGCATCTGTTGGAACTATGGCAGCGTCGCTTTGATGGTTGTACTGTTGATCTTAAAGATAAAGCCAAACAAAGCCGTTTTTTAGCACAGCGTGGCTATGCGGTTGATTCGATTAGGCGCTTGCTGGATACGCAAGGCGAGTTTTAAACAGTGAGCTAGAGATGTGCTCAGTTGTATTGCGAGAAGGTTGTAGCGATCGTTGCAGGATCTGCGGAAGTCAGTTGTGACTTGCGCCTTAAGTTGTTATATAAAATATCTATATGCGCAGGGTGTAGCGGCTTAGCTCTACTGTTGAGCAGAGCTAAGTCGTATTACTGTTATGCGCGCAGTTGAGTGCTGATCACATCCAGTGCTTGCTCAATAGCAATATGCTGGCTTTCAGTATCACGACGGCCTTTGTACTCTAAGGTACCTTCTTTTAGGCTGCGCTCACTGATGACAATACGCTGTGGAATACCAATCAGTTCCATATCGGCAAACTTCACGCCTGGGCTGGTTTTCTTGTCGCGATCATCTAGCAATACACTAAAGCCTGCAGCGGTTAAGTCTGCATAGAGCTTGTCGGTGGCTGCTTGCACTTCAGGATTATCATATTTCAGTGGCACGATAGCAACGTCAAAGGGTGCTAAGGCTGCCGGCCAGATAATGCCGCGCTCATCGTGGTTTTGCTCAATAGCCGCCGCCACAACACGTGATACACCAATACCGTAACAACCCATGGTTAGGGTGGTTGGTTTACCGTTTTCACCCATTACGGAGCAGTTCATTGATTCGCTGTAGGTGGTGCCCAGTTGGAAAATATGGCCCACTTCGATACCGCGTTTGATTTCTAGCACACCTTGGCCGTCTGGGCTTGGGTCGCCCGCTAGCACATTGCGTAGATCCGCAGTCTCAGGTAGCTCTAAGTCACGCTCCCAGTTGAGGCCAAACCAGTGTTTGCCATCTTGGTTAGCGCCGGCAGCAAAGTCGCTGATAAAGGCCACTGAGCGGTCAATGACGCATGGAATACCGAGGTCTTTTGGACCTAATGAGCCAGGGTAAGCGCCGCACGCATCAAATATTTCTGCATCGCCAGCAAACTCAAGTGGACTAGCTACAGCAGGGTGGTTGGCTGCTTTAATTTCATTCAGCGTATGATCGCCACGAATAATCAAAGCCACTAAGGTGTTTTCTTTAGCGCCGCGCACAATTAATGTTTTAATGGTTTTTTCAATAGCGACTGAGAACTGCTCAGCCAATTGCTCAATGGTTTTTGCATCCGGTGTATCAACTATACGCGCTTCTTCGGTGGCTGCTGCGCGACTGCTTTCACGCGGCAGTGCTTCAGCTTTTTCAATATTAGCTGCGTAGTTTGAACCTGTACTAAAAGCAATATCATCTTCGCCGGAGGCGGCCAGTACGTGGAACTCATGTGAGCCAGTACCACCAATCGAACCGGTATCGGCTTCAACAGGGCGGAAATTTAAGCCTAAGCGCGTAAAAATGGTGCAGTAGGCTTGATGCATACGATCGTAAGTTTCTTGCAAGGATGCTTGATCAGTATGGAATGAATAGGCATCTTTCATAATAAATTCACGGCCACGCATTAAGCCAAAGCGTGGACGGATTTCATCACGGAATTTAGTTTGGATCTGATAAAAGTTGATTGGCAGTTGGCGATAACTACTTAATTCATTGCGCGCTAAATCAGTAATCACTTCTTCGTGCGTTGGGCCAACACAGAATTCACGCTGGTGGCGGTCTTTTAAACGCAACAGTTCAGGGCCGTATTGTTCCCAGCGGCCAGATTCCTGCCAAAGCTCTGCTGGCTGAATTGATGGCATCAGTACTTCTAATGCGCCGGCAGCGTTCATTTCTTCACGCACAACTGCTTCAGCTTTACGCAGTACACGTAAGCCGAGCGGTAGCCAAGTGTAAAGGCCTGAAGCAAGGCGGCGGATCATGCCGGCACGTAGCATCAGTTGGTGACTGATGACCACTGCATCAGCTGGGGTTTCTTTTAACGTGGAAAGCAAATACTGGCTGGTACGCATGGCTAAAATCTACATTAGAAAGGTGAAGGAGGGCGTTATTGTAGCGCATTTGTGTGGACTGAGCGTGTTGCGGTTCGGGCAAATTATTTGCACAAAGTGTGCTGCTGATATTAAACCGTCCTGTAAAACAAGAAACCCAGCCGAGGCTGGGTTTCTTGAATGATGCGAGTTTACCGCCTAGGCATTATAAAATGCTTAGTGGGTACTCAACAATCAGACGTACTTCGTTGTTGTCACGCACGTTAGCTGCATCGTTAGCACGGTAGGTCGCTTGACGCACGCGGAACGATAAATCTTTTGCTACGCCGTTCTGTAGAACGTATTTTGCTTCGATATCACGTTCCCAGTTTTTACCGTCGTTACGCGCACCGCTATCAATGTTGCTACCACGTACATAGCGAGTCATAAAGCTTAAACCTGGAACACCAAAGGTAGCCATATCTAAGTCATAGCGCGCTTGGAATGATTTCTCACCTTTCTGGTGGAAGCCTTGGTACTGAACATCGTTGGCGAGGTAGACAGAGCCACCACCATCATAACCATACATGTAACCACCGTCTAAGCCACCGGTTACGCGCTGATGAGCAACGGTAAAGGTGTGGGCGTCAAGCAGGCTGTAGGCTGCTGCTAAGCTCCAAACGTTGTTGCTGGATTTGTCGCTGGCATCTTTATCTTTAAACTTCGTGTTGTACATATTGAAGTCAAAGTTCAGGTTCTGTTGCTCAGCCAGTGGCAAGTTGTAGTTAACATTGGTGTAATGTTTTTTGATTGTCGCTTCACCAGCGTTTTTATGACCTACTTCTGCATCTGAGTAGTAGTAGGCTGCGCTGAGGTCATTGGTCAGGTTATAACGACCGCCGATTAAATCAAGTGAGCGCAACAGGCCGTCATTAGAGCTATCGTGGTAAGTTTGGTCCATTGCTGTTAAAGCAGTGAAGTGACCCAAGTTCAGCTCTAGGTTTTCAATTTCATTGCTAGTCACTAAGAAACCGGTAGTGGTTTCTGGCAGTAGGCGTGCATCGTCAGTTGACAGAACAGGTAGGTCAACAAACTGCTCGCCGTATTTCAAAGTAGTATTAGAAATACGTGCTTTAACTGCACCGCCGGCTTGGCTGAAGTTGTCTTCTGCTTTGCCGTTGCTGCCAGTTGGGAACTGACCGTTACCGTTACGGCCACGGCCTGAATCCAGCTTAATACCTTGTAAACCAAATGCATCAACACCAAAACCTACGGTGCCTTGAGTAAAGCCAGACTCGTAAATTGCTTTTAAGCCTAGGCCAAAGTCTTCGCGATAGCTCTGCGTGCCGCTAGGCTGATTACGGAAATCACGGTTCATATAAAGAGTACGCGCATGCGCATTTAGGCTGCTGTCTTCAATAAAGCCATTGGACTCTGATTGCTGGCTTGCAACGGCCATTTGTGTGCTTGCTGCGGCTACTGCTAAGGCAATAACGCTCAACTTAATCATTTGCATGGGAATGCTCCTGGATTGATTTTGATGATTGCTTTGCCTGCAAACGTTTGCCGGCAGGACTTACTCTGGTTAATCGGCGCATATTATAGGGGGGTTTTCTTTGGTTTGCGAGAAACTGTGTGATCTATTCAGCTGGCATTCAGAAAAAGCTCTGTTTTTTAGCCGTTTTATGACGTAAATAGCTATAGTAATCAGATGAATTAAGCTTATCGCTTGAGTTGCAGTCATAAGGGTGAGGTTGTGTATGTTTGAGATGGATAAGCGTTTGCTTGAGGACACTGTTGCACTGGGGGATTTTTCTTTAAGCCGCGTCTTGCTGATGAATGACGGTCGTTACCCTTGGCTTATTTTAGTGCCACGTATTGCTGGTGCCAGTGAAGTATTTGAGCTGACTGTTGAGCAGCAGCAACAGCTCTGGCAGGAAACCAATGCGGTCGGGCAGGTGCTGAAAGCTGTGTTTAAGGCGGATAAAATTAATATTGCCACATTAGGTAATGTGGTTAAGCAACTGCATATGCATATTGTTGTGCGCATGCAAAATGATGCGGCATGGCCTGCGCCTGTCTGGGGCAAAGGCACAGCGCAGCCCTACACAGCAGAGCAACTTACGCAGATTCAAGTGCGTTTACAGGATGCGTTAGCTGATTATTGGCAGACAGAGAGGAAGGTGGTGTTATGAGTTTAGAAGCACGAATTGCCGAGCTGGAAATGCGCCAAGCATTTCAGGACGACACCATTCAAGCATTGAATGATGTGATTGTTGAGCAACAGCTTGGATTGACGCGAATAAAGCATCAGCTGGAGTTGTTAGCGCAGCGCCAGAATGATTTACACAATCAGTTTGAAGAAACGCCCAATGAGCCACCGCCACATTACTAGATGTGTACTTTGAAGCATGGGCTTTAGCCTGCAACACATCACTATAAAAGTGATGTGTTGCAGATTGTTGCAAGCAGCATGTTTTGCGATTAAATACCGCGCCACGCCGTCAGTATGTCTAGCATGCGATTGGAAAAAGCCCACTCATTGTCATACCAAGCCAATACCTTGATCAGTTTGCCTTGCGCGCGCGTTTGCGTCAGGTCGGCAACACATGACACGGGGTAGCCATTAAAGTCGCAAGAAACCAACGGCTGCTCGTTACACTCCATGACGCCTAATGGGAATTGTGCGGCACCTGCTGTTAGAATTTGATTGATCTCATCTTTGTCAGTATCGCGTTCTGCGATAAAGCTTAAGTCGACCAGTGACACGTTTTTTGTCGGTACCCGTACCGACATGCCATCCAGACGCCCAGCGAGTTCTGGAATCACTAAGCCAATTGCTTTGGCAGCACCGGTGCTGGTGGGGATGATAGAGCTGGCTGCAGCGCGTGCGCGATATAAATCGGCATGGCTTTTATCCAATAGGTTTTGATCATTGGTGTAAGCGTGGATGGTAGTCATCACACCTTGTTGGATGCCGACTCCATCGTGCAGTACTTTTGCCAGCGGTGCTAAGCAGTTGGTGGTGCAGGAAGCGTTGGAAACAATCTGTTGGTTATCCAGCAGATGATGGTTGATGCCATACACCACAGTTAAATCAGCGCTATCCATCGGATGGGCTAAAAGGACGCGACGAGCGCCTGCAGTGATGTGCTGTTCTGCTTGTGGGCGTTGTTTCATTCTGCCAGTGCATTCCAATACCACATCAATACCCAGTTCTTTCCAGGGCAGGAGCGTGGCATCGGGCTGGTTCAGCAGGCGAATGGATTGCTCACCAATCAGCAAACACTCATCAGTTAGCTGCACGTCGTGTGCAAAGCGACCGAAGGTTGAATCAAAGCGGGTGAGGTGGGCTAATGTTTTGGCATCGCCTAAGTCGTTGATGGCCACGATCTGTAATTGAGTGTGCAGACCGCGCTCAAATAAAGTACGCAGGATATTGCGGCCGATTCGTCCGTAACCGTTAATTGCTATTCGTAGCATTGTTATTCTCCTTGAATTGCTGATGCAGAGCGTGCCTTTAACGGTTGCGCAGAGCGCCAAACGCTGCGCAACCGTTAAAGGTTTGTTGATTCCATTGCAGTCTGGCATGCAGATGAGAAATAGTGCCACTCATACTGTCAGTGCATTGTCCTGGAGTGATCCATAGATCAAAATTTTGATTGTTAGCTTGACTGCTGATGTGAAAACGCCCGTCGGTCTGTTGTTCTTCAATATAAGGCAGAGCAATAGAGGGTTGGTCGATTTGATTAAAAATTAGGCCGCGTGGTGTTTGTAAGATGGACCAAAAAGGCTCGTTGCCACTGGCTCTGAGTTGCAGACGGGCAAAGTCAGGATCATCACAGCCGTGTCCTTCAGCTTGCAAGCGATAGCGCAGGGTGGGTGTAAAGCGCTGTTGTACTGTGTCGAGTCTGCCGCTGAGGTCGGCAAATATGCCATTGGGTGATTCAGTCAGCAGCGGAATCAGTTCTTGGCTGAGTTCCAGTGATGAATTAACAATATAGCTGTTTTGTGTGCCGCAAGGCTGAAGAATCCATTGGCCTTGGCTGTGATAAATAGTGCCTTGGATGCGGTTGCTGGGCTCAGCTTTGGTTACTTTGGGTGCATAGAGCTGACAAGCGCTTAGTGATGCTGCAAGTAAAATAAAGCTGATGACACGAAAGCGACGCATAAGGTTGAGCTCCATACGATAGGGAAAGTTGCACAACATTAGCATTGTCTTGGGGGTTTGGCTGGAGCCTATGTCAATTACTGCTGAGTTCAAAGCAGTGGGGTGGTTGAGCGTATCGCGTAGATGTGTCGTGACGGCTAATCATTGTTAGGTATGGTTTTACCAGTTTTGCGCGAAATGCCCCGTACTTTTAGTGCGGAAAGCATAGCTTTCCCTTGGGTTTAACGTGCAGCACTGGTATTATATACAGCATGAATAGGCACGCTAAAACGCTCAAAGTTCGAGTGAAAGACAAGCATATTCCACTGCTCAATAATATGGCGCGGTCGGTGAACT
>DATERS010000006.1:0-2237 GCA_035271365.1 Thiopseudomonas sp. | reverse complement strand
GATCAGTAGGGAGATGATCTAGTGCCTGCTTGAGGGCTTCGAGGTCTGCTTTTTTCATGACGTACTCCAGTGACGGACCGGATATACAGTAGTTTATACAGTGTCATGAGAATACGCCAACAGCAGAGGCAAACATAGCCATACAATACCAGTGCTGCACGTTAAGCCCAAGGGAAAGCTATGCTTTCTGCGCTATCCATCCCCGCACTAAAAGTACGGGGATGGATAGCGCGAAACTGGTAATAACTGCCTCATATTAATTGGTCTAACTGACACCGCCGAAGTTGATATATTTCATTTCTAAATACTCATCCAGCCCGTATTTAGAACCTTCGCGGCCCAGTCCCGATGATTTAACACCACCAAAGGGCGCGACTTCATTAGACATCAACCCCGTATTCACACCCACCATGCCGTATTCCAAAGCTTCAGAGACACGGAAGCAGCGACCAATATCACGGCTATAAAAATACGCCGCCAAACCAAACTCCGTATCATTGGCCAGCCTTATAGCTTCTTGCTCATCGCTAAAACGCATCAGTGCAGCCACTGGACCAAAGGTTTCTTCGCGCGCTAATAGTGCGTTATGTGGCACATTCGTCAGTACCGCAGGCTCAACAAAGGTGCCTTCTGTGACCTTACCGCCACTCGTTAAAGTTGCACCCAAGTGCACTGCATCAGCGATATGCGCTTGAGTTTTATCCACGGCAGCTTGATCAATCAACGGCCCAATTGTCACGCCTGCACTGCGGCCATCGCCTATACGCAATTGCTGTACTGCTGTGGTTAAGCGCTCAGCAAACTCAGCGTAGACTGCATCCTGCACATAGAAACGGTTGACGCAGACACAGGTTTGCCCCGCATTACGAAACTTCGCTGCGATGGCACCGGTGACTGCTGCCTCTAAATCTGCATCGGCAAAGACAATAAAGGGCGCATTACCGCCTAGCTCTAAAGAGACCTTTTTAATATCCTCGGCACATTGACGCAGCAAGGTACGGCCCACATCAGTCGAGCCAGTAAAGGACAGCTTACGCACCAATGGATTGCTCGTCAGTTCACCACCAATGGCGCTGGCGCTACCGGTCACCACCGATAACACCCCATCAGGAACACCCGCTCGCTGAGCTAAAACCATTAACGCCAGTGCACTAAAGGGCGTGGCCGATGCCGGTTTAATCACCATGGTACAACCGGCCGCCAGCGCTGCACCGGCTTTACGGGTGATCATCGCCGCAGGAAAATTCCACGGAGTAATCGCTGCACAGACACCAATGGGTTGTTTAATCACCATCAAGCGTGAGTTGCTCGACGGGCTTGGAATAGTATCGCCATAAGCGCGTTTGCCTTCTTCGGCGAACCATTCGATAAAGGATGCCGCGTAAGCAATTTCCCCGCGCGCCTCGGCTAAGGGTTTGCCTTGCTCAAGGGTCATTAGCAGTGCTAAATCGTCTTGATGCTGCATCATCAGTTCAAACCAGCGCCGCATAATCTGCCCGCGCTGCGCTGCAGTTTTACTGCGCCAATCGGGTAGGGCAGCATGCGCTGCGGCAATGGCCCGCTGGGTTTCTGCTGCGCCCATATTGGGTACAGAGCCTAAGAGCTCACTGTTGGCTGGGTTGGTCACGGCGATGGTCTGCGCAGAATCAGCAGCACACCATTGCCCACCAATACAGGCCTGTTGTTGAAAGAGTGTCGGGTCGCTTATTAATAGCATTATGGACTCCGCTAAACGGGGGAGGTATAGGTATTCTACTGTAGTGCAGACTGTTAGTAACTTCCCATGAACTACCTACCACTTTAGAAGTGGAGGTTTCTTAGGTAATGCACAGACTTGATGCGGTGTCCTGCAACAGCGGTTATGCAAATTGACTAAGCTAACTCCCTTGCACCAAGGGTTCTTTCATTATTTGCAAGCACCGTAATCCCTGATTGAGGATATTGACACTGGCATTGATATCTCGATCATAGCTCACTTTACAGCACGGGCATTGCCACTGTCTCATGGCTAAGGTGAGTTCACTCTTAGCAAGAACATGGCCACAGCCTGAGCAGGTTTTAGAAGATGGAAACCAACGGTCTATTTTAACGAGCTGTTTACCGTACCAGTCTGCTTTATAAGTCAGCATTGTGATGAACTTCGACCATGAGCTATCACTGATGGCTTTAGCTAATCTACGATTTTTCACCATGCCTTTGACGTTCAAGTCCTCAATAGCAATCACATCGTGGTTTTT
>DATERS010000005.1:0-6190 GCA_035271365.1 Thiopseudomonas sp. | reverse complement strand
CTACAGTATGTTCGGCCGTATGGGCGCACAGTTAGCAAAAAAGCAGATGAAAGCTTGGGTTATCAATCTTATTAATAAGGCAGCAGGTATCACGCTGATTGTTACGGGAATAAAAATGATCACTGTGGAGGCTGGGCAGTAGAAAGATAGGCATCAGTAGTTTTACTCAATCATGTTTTACTTTTGCTGATTGAGCTTCAGAAAGATTTTTACTTGGTTTTAAGTTGGAAAATTAACATGCTAGAAGTATATAGCACTGACGTGTAGTGGCTATAAGCCACCTGAAAATCTAATATAAATTATAGGTGTTTTTAATACATTAGTGATATTGACTGCACGGTCACACAAGTCTATACCTATCCTTAGTAAGTTAAGTTATGTATTAATCTGAAAATTAATGAATGTTTTTCGGTGCGTTGGCTGACAGGGTGATATTTGTAATATTCACAGATGTGGATTTATAACTCTATTAATAGACCATGGTTTTGCGGTCTAGCATGGTTTAGTGAATGGGGCTGATAACGTCATACCTGTTAGAAATAGTTGCATTATGGTGCCGGATAATGGCCAGTGAGTTGTTGAGACTTTGCATGGTTGTAGCTTGGTACCGCTTTTGTGGTCTTCGGTCGTAAATGCTGAGGTGCCCACTCATCTTAATATGAGAGCTCAATTATGAATATAAATATAAAACCCCTACTACTGACTGTGGCTATGGTTGCGTCGGGTCTGGCCTTTACTACCGCGCAAGCTGCGACTGTTACCGCACCGATGGACGTGAAGATCGAGATTTTAGATGCCTGCGAAATCAATATGGCACCGACCGAGCTTGATTTCGGCCAGCACGGCGTCTTGTCATCCGTAGTGAACGCGACCTCAGATATGCAAGTGACCTGCACCACCGGAGCAGCGTACAGCATCGCTCTTAGTGGCGGCGGCAGTGGTGATATCAACGCCCGAGTGATGACCTTGGGCACAGACGAAGTGGAATATCAGCTCTACCAAGAAGCTGGCCGCACCACAGTGTGGGGCGAGACCATTCCCACCGATACGGTTGCGAGCGTTGGTACCGGTACTGAGCAGGATTTCACCGTCTACGGCCAAGTGCCGGTGCAGGCCACACCACCGGCCGGTATCTACACCGACACCGTCACCGTCACTGTCGACTACTAAGTTCGGGTGATGTTGAGACGACTCTTACCCCGCGGCCTTTTGGCTGCGGGAGTATTGCTGATGTGCAGTACAGTGAACGCTGCCGGATTGCAGGTCGCGCCTATTGGACTAAGCTTCACGCCATCCAGTCCAGCCCAAGGTTTGTGGCTGACCAATACCGGTAGTGAACAGCTTAATGCACAGGTGCGCGTATTTCATTGGACGCAGGGTGGCGGCAAGGACAACTTAACGCCGACCCAAGCGCTGGTCGCCAGCCCACCAATGCTCAGTCTTGCGCCTGGTGGGAAGCAGTTGGTGCGAGTGATCCGTACCGGTGCCGCAGCCACTGGCGCTAATGAGGATGCCTTCCGTGTGCTGGTGGATGAACTGCCACCAGCTGAGCAGGCTGAGCAAACCGGCGTGCGCTACGTAATGCGTCATTCGATACCAGTTTTTATCCAGCCGTCTGCAATTGTGCCCGATGCTTCTGCAGTCGCCGCGACGTTGCGCTGGTCGCTGGTGCGTGATGGCGCTGGAGTTGCATTGCAAGTGCGCAATACAGGAACGACACATGCGCAGATTAGCGCTGCTAGCTTACTGCTACCTAACAATAAATCAGTAGAAATATCTCCAGGCTTACTGGGTTATGTGCTGCCCGAGATGACCATGCGCTGGTTACTTAATGTATCTGCAGTGCAGCTCGGCACGGGCACCCAACTTAAGGCAAGAATCAATGGCAAGGCACTGGATCAGAGTTTCCCGGTGGGCGACTTGCCTCGCTAGCACCTTGCTGTTGGGGATTTTAGCCACCACATCAAACACGGCGCTGGCGCGTAATAGTGCCGGATTATCGTTGGTTTCCGACGAGACTTCGGTTTCTTCAGAAGCTACGAGCGGAGAAAATCTCTATCTCGAGGTGACGCTCAATGGCAATCCAACCGGAAAAATAGGACATTTTGTTCGCGATGGGATGAATTTTAGCGTCAGTGCCGAAACCTTGCGCACCCTTGGCTTTCGTTTGCTTGCAGACACGCAGGGTACGATCGATCTTAGCAACCTGCCGGGCGTTGAGCTTGATTACAATGCCGCGCATCAGCGTTTAAATATTACTGCACAAGCGGACATGATCGATCAAGATACAGCTGTGCTTAACGCGCGTACCAGCTCGATTCCACAGCCGACAGCTTCGCCGGGTTTACTGTTGAATTACGACCTGTACGGTACACGGGATAGCGATAATAATAGTAGCATTTCAGCACATACTGAACTGCGCGCGTTTAATGCTTGGGGTGTGCTATCGAACACGGCACTGTCCCGCTGGAATGATTCAGCCAGTTCCGGAATGATCAACGATACGGTGCGTTTGGACACCAGCTTTAGCCGCTCCTTTGTGGATCGTGCGGTGACGCTGCGTCTTGGCGACCTTGTCAGCGGTGGCCTCGATTGGACTCGCCCGACGCGCATCGGTGGCATCCAGTTGGGGCGCAACTTTGCCCTGCAGCCGGAACTGATCACCTTTCCGGTGCCAGCGTTTTACGGCCAAGCTAATCTGCCTTCAACGGTGGACCTTTACATCAACGGCCTCAAGCAATACAGTAGTGACGTGCCAGCTGGCCCGTTCGAATTGAACACGGTGCCGGTCGTCAACGGCAGAGGTCAGGCTCAAGTGGTGGTGACCGATGCGCTGGGACGACAAAATACCATTGCTTTTCCTTTCTACACAACTAACCAGTTGCTCGGAGCAGGTTTGAGTGACTTTTCGTTTGAAGCTGGATTTGTGCGCGAGGATTACGGCATGGATTCGTTTTCCTATGCGAGTGATCCTGCCGTCAGCGGAACCTACAGTTTCGGCCTCACCGACAGGCTGACCTTGGCCAGTCATGCCGAAGCGGTGTCGGGGCTGAGTACGGGCGGAGCCAGCGCGGTGATGGCGATTGGTCAAGCTGGAGTTATCAATACCTCATTCGCCGCCAGCCACGATCACGGTGCCAGCGGCCGTCAGGCCGGAATTGGTTATAACTGGCGCAACCAGCGCTTCAATGTATCGCTGGACACGGTGCGCACGTTCGACGACTACCGTGACATTGCCACACGCTACGGCCAGCGGCCGCCAAGCCGCACTGATCGCGCGCTGGGCGGGCTAACTATGGGCAGAGCAGGCAGCCTCGGCGTCAGTTACGTGGCCTTGAAATACCCAGATGAAGAGAGCTCACGCTATGCCAGCGCTTACTATTCCAAATCGCTTGGGCAACGCTCCTCACTTAATCTCAGCGTTAATCAGAATTTGGAAGATAGCAGTGATCGCAGTATATTTCTCAGCCTGTCCATGTCGCTGGACAACCGTGTCTCGGTGAGCGTATCAAATCAACACACCCGCGATGGCAATCTGACCTCGGTGGACGTGAACAAATCAGTCAATTCAGACGGTGGCTTCGGTTGGCGTCTGCGCGCGCAAGATGGCGACAACCAGCACGGCGGCCTCGCCGAGATTGGCTTTCGCGGGCAACAAGCTGACATCCGTGCCGGTGTGCAAAGCTTCAACGACAATACGCTGGGTTATGCCGATCTCAGCGGTGCGCTTGTGGTGATGGACAAGCAATTCTTCCTTTCACGCCGGATCGACGATGCCTTCGCAGTGATTTCCACCGATGGTGTGGCTGATCTACCGGTTATGCGGGAAAACCGCCCGATGGGCGTCACCAATAAAAAGGGTGGCCTGTTGGTAACGTCGCTCAATGCCTATCAGCGTAACAAGCTCTCAATCGACCCGATGAGTTTGCCTGCCGACGTGGACATCAGCCGGGTTAATGCTGAAGTAGTGCCTTCGGACCGCGCTGGCACAGTGGTGAGATTTGGCATTCAGCCGATACAGGCCGCTTTAGTGACTCTGCATAACATGGGCGGCGAGGCCATAGCGGTCGGCAGCAGTGTTACCCTGCAAGGCAGCAATGCGCCAGCGATGATCGTTGGCTATGACGGTATCGTTTATCTGGAAGGACTCGGTGCACACAATATTCTCAACGTGCAAACCGCGCAGGGCCAATGCCGTGCTCAATTTGATTACCAACACAAAGCCAAGACCATCCCGGTGATCGGACCGCTGGTCTGCCAGGAGGCAATGCCATGAACCAAACCTTATTGCGTAGCTGCGCATTGTTACTGCTGGGAGTTGGGGTGTTCGCGGTCAGGCCGGCGTATGCGGTGATTAGCTGTTCTAGCGTATCATTAAGCGACTTCGTCTTTGGCGATGTGGATCCGCAGTCCAGTCTGGTCAATGTCAAAGCCGAGCTTAAGTACACCTGCAGAAACAGCGGTTTATTAGCTACTCTCCGACGTTCGGCTAAGCTTTGTTTTAGCGTTGGAGAGCCGGGCGCTGGTTCTATTAATCCCCGCCAAATGAAGGATGTTGCTAATAACACACTTAATTTTCAGATCTATCAGAATTTTCCACCTAGCATAATCTGGGGTAGCCAGTTTCACGGCGCTGAGGCTCCGCTTAAGCTTGATATTACCCTTGAGGGAGGACTGCTCGGGGGCCAGTCCATCACCTACACTAGGACGATACATGGTCGCGTTTTTGCTGGACAGACTACTGCGATCCCTGGAAGTTATATAAATAATTACAGTGCGAGCGATACTGCATTCTCAATCAATCAAGACATCGGGAAAACTGCTCCCGAAGAGTGCAGTAACACCGAAAGCGGAAATCTTGGGCCATTTATGGTCTCGGCTACTGTAGTCAAAAAGTGCACGGTTAGCGCCAGCACATTGAACTTCGGCAACAGCGTTGGTCTGCTGACCAACGCGGTTAATGCCAGCACCACGCTCGTCGTGCAATGCTCCAACACCACGCCCTACAACGTCGGTCTCAGTGCTGGCCAAAATAGTGGCGACGATATCAACGCACGTAAAATGGTGCTGGGCAACAAAAGTGTCGACTACCAGCTTTATCGAGATCCAGCGCGAACCCAAGTTTGGGGCAACACGGTCAACTCCAATACTGTAGCGGGTACCGGCATCGGTACCACCCAAATTTTAACCGTTTACGGCGGCGTGCCGGCGCAGACCACACCGCCCGCCGGCACCTACAGTGACACTATTGTTGTGACGGTCACCTATTGAGAACGCATCAGGTTTCTTGGTGACTACACTTTTGTCGATGTTATGCGTCTGTGGACGAAACAACACAATCGCTCGTTGAAAACAGTTATGTGACCGCAGCTTGAAAAAAGAAATTATTTACTCGGGGAGAATAGGGCTTCGAGTGTTTCCGTCGCAGAGTCAAAATAGAGGCGTAGTTGGCACTCATATGTTTATGTCTTCCGAGTCGGGTAAGAAAGCTTATTTGTAGGCAATGATCGTACTTTGCATTAGATGGATAATGATGGCTGAATCAACTCTTGCCAATAGGTTCTAAATTTTCACGCAGGTAAAAATAGCATTTCCTGAGGTCTGATCCCAAGGGACGATTTTCTCGTAGTCATGCTCAAAAACGTGGACTTCAAAGTAAGGCTTTAAGGCGTCTATTAACTCATCAAAGCTGAAAGCAACCATGGGGTGTTCGTCATGCCAGATTTGAGTGTCTGCAGCGGTTGCTTTTTCAATGCTGACTTTGAGTGACTTTTTCTCGCCGTGGCCGCAGTAATTCCAGCCTGAGCTGAATCTGAATATATCGTTTTCTTGTTGAGCCGTGTGGCTGACAAATAAGTTGTTATCTATTTTGTTCTTATCAACCACGTTAAAGCAGAAAACACCATCCGTTTTTAAGGCGCTATGCACGCTGGCGATGCATTCCTTGAGTTTTTCAATACCGTCGCTGTAATGGATGGAATACAAAAAACAAGTGATTAAATCTAAGGGCTCAGCGACCTTGAAATCGCTCATGTCTTGTAAAGAAAACTGAGCTTCAGGGCAGCGGATTTTTGCGATATCGAGCATCGGTTGATTAATATCAAGCCCGTTACTGTGATAACCAAAATCAATAAAGTGACGTATATGTGGACCCGTGCCGCAGGCTAAATCAAGATGCGTCTGTCCGCCG
>DATERS010000004.1:0-4015 GCA_035271365.1 Thiopseudomonas sp. | reverse complement strand
TTCTTCCCACTCCAGCTCAGGCTGCGAGTCCGTCACAATCCCGGCACCGGCTTGCACATGCAATTGACCGTTTTTAATCACTGCGGTACGGATGGCAATCGCGGTATCCATATTGCCATTCCACGCCCAGTAACCGACCGCACCGCCATAGACGCCGCGCTTGACCGGTTCCAGCTGATCAATAATTTCCATAGCGCGTACTTTCGGTGCGCCGGACAAAGTGCCTGCCGGTAAGGTTGCACGTAAAGCATCCATGGAATTGAGATCTTTACGCAATTGTCCGGTGACATTGGAGACGATATGCATCACGTTAGAATAACGCTCAATAATCATCTTCTCAGTGACTTTTACACTGCCGACATCAGCGACTCGACCGACATCATTACGACCCAGATCAATCAGCATTAAGTGCTCGGACAGCTCTTTTTTATCGGCTAACAATTCTTGCTCAAGCGCTTTATCCTGCTCTTCAGTCTCGCCGCGTGGGCGTGTACCGGCAATGGGTCGCACTGTGACTAAACCATCTTCAACCCGCACCAATACTTCTGGCGAACTGCCCACCACGTGAAATTCAGCAAAGTTAAAAAAGTACATATAAGGCGTAGGGTTAAAGCAGCGTAGCGCACGGTAGAGGTCAATCGGCGCCGCAGTAAAAGGTACTGACATGCGCTGCGAAATCACCACCTGCATGCAGTCACCGGCAGCGATATAGTCTTTAATCTGTAAGACCGCTTTTTGAAAATCTTCACGGCTAAAGCTTGAAGTGAAATCAGGCTCAATATTATCGATCGCATTCAGATCAATGCCCAAGCGCGGGGTCAGCGGCTTACGTAGTTGCGCAGATAGCAACTCCAGCTCAACCAAACCTTGCTCGTAAGCATCCGGCTTACTGGGGTCAGCTAAAACAATCAGATGTGACTTGCCGGATAAGTTATCAAAAACGACAACGGCATCGGATACCAGCAACAGAATATCCGGTGTGCCCAATGGATCAGGGTTGGGACACTCAGCTAAACGCTGCTCAACATAACGCATACTGTCATAGCCAAAATACCCAACTAAACCGCCATTAAAACGCGGTAAACCTGGCAGAGTCGGTACTTGGTAGCGATTTTTAAATTGCTCAACAAACTCAAGCGGATCATCAACTTCAAGATCTTCAACGACGCGCTCATCGGTAATCACGCGCACGCGCTTACCGTCAACGCGCAAACGGGTACGGCTGGGCAAACCAATAATCGAAAAACGCCCCCACTTCTCACCACCATGGACAGATTCCAGCAGGTAGGAGTAAGGCGCATCGGCAAGTTTTAAATAAATGGACAGCGGCGTATCAAAGTCAGCCAGCGTTTCGCGAGCCAAAGGAATACGGTTATAGCCTTCAGCGGCTAAGCGCAAAAATTCTTCGTGGGTCATATCAGCCTCGTGGCAAGAGGAAAAAAGGGGAAACACAAACAACAATACTCGACTGGCGAGCAATAAAATTTAGACGCGCCAACGCCAACGGCCGGATGCCGCGGGTAACGTGCCTATCAATAGTTTGTGATCAACAACCACGAGCGGATCCCTTGGGATGGTTTGAAATATTCGTTAACACTAGCGCAGGCCATCATAACGCGCAACCAGTAGATGTGAGTTTCGACTATTTTACCTCACAACATGGCCTGCTGTTACCAACGTTGAGCTGAATCTCTAGGCAGATCCAGCTCAACGTTAAAAACTGTACCAAAGAGGTACTCACAATAAAGCCTAAGCTCGATTATTGCGCGGGCACGACCTCTGCAGTGGCGATTAAGTACTCACGCACCTCGGCGGAGTTACCACGAAACTCAGGCGTATCGTGAAAATGCACCAACTGATACTCATACATCGGATCGTAATACTCACTTAACATCCGTTGAATCCATGCACGATGCAAGCTGTTATCACCTTGCTGATGCTCCAGCAATGCTTGCTGTAGCACCGCATCAATCTCCTGATACAAAGCACCACCTAAACGCTTTTTCGTTCGCAGCAATGAATCAGTCAGATCATGGCTAAAAGCTACAAAACCCTCTTCCTCACCCAGAGTTTCTTGCCATTCGTGTAATTTATACAAAATATAATTACGAAAGCTGTGCTCCACGCGCTGCTCTAAACTGGCGGTGACAATCACAATGGGTGCGATCGCCATGCGCTCACGTAACTGCAACGGCAAAACACAGCGACCAATCAGTTTGCTTTCATCTTCAAGCAAAATACGCTGGTTAGGACGGGCGTGATGCTGACGTAAAAAATCAATCGCCAATTGGTTTTCAAAATCAATAGGCGATGGCTGCCCAGCAGGACGTCGACCAAAAGAACTGCCGCGGTGATGCGCCAGTTCTTCTAGATCAATACTGTTGTCGAGACTATTGAGTAGATCAGTTTTTGCACAACCGGTATGCCCAGCAATAATACAAAACTGACTGTCATTAATAATCCGCTCTTGGCTATCGATTAAAAAACGGCGCATGGCTTTGTAGCCACCGGTGATACGCGGATAATCACAGCCGGCTTCTTTCATCCATTGCTGCACAATCTGACTGCGTAAACCGCCACGAAAACAATACAAATAGCCATCTGGATTATCACGAGCAAAGGCCAGCCATTGCTCCAATCGTTGCTGTTTAATCTCGCCCTGCACCAATTGATGTCCGAGCTTGATAGCCGCTTCCTGCCCTTTTTGCTTATAACAGGTGCCAACTTGAGTGCGCTCGTCATCGTTCATCAATGGCCGGCTGACTGTGTGTGGAAAGGCACCCTTCTCAAACTCCAGCGGCGCACGGGTATCCATCATCGGCGTATCCGCTAAAAAAAGACGGGTAAAATCTTCAGTATCGGCCCGACTCATGGCTGAACTTCAATGCGGTAATCATCACGCGCTGCAATTAATTGACCAATCGATTGTGCATAAACACCCGCCGCCGTCAGCACTTTTTCAAGTTCTGCTGCATGCTCGGGTTGCACCGCAATTAACAAACCGCCACTGGTTTGTGGATCACAGAACAGTGCACGTTGCTCATCGGTTAACGGCGCAAGTTTATCCCCGTAGGAATCAAAGTTACGTAGGGTGCCGCCCGGTAAACAACCTTGGGCAATATAATCACGCACCGGCGGCAACAGTGGAATATGTTGCTCAGACAGTACGGCATTCACGCCACTGCCTTCACACACTTCCAGTAAATGGCCCATTAAACCAAAACCTGTGACATCAGTAATAGCTTCCACACCCGGCAGGTGTGCAACTTCAGCGCCGATTTTATTCATCTGGCACATCACATCGCGCGCTAAAAACTCGTGCTCAGGACGTAATTTTTTCTGCTTTTGCGCGGTGGTTAAAATACCGACGCCAAGCGGCTTGGTCAGATACAGCTGGCAACCTGCGGTGGCGGTGTTGTTTTGTTTTAACTGATCTTTACTGACGATACCGGTCACGGCTAAACCAAAGATGGGCTCAGGTGAATCAATACTGTGACCACCGGCCAGCATAATACCCGCGTCGGCACAGGCCTGACGGCCACCATCAATCACACGTTGCGCGACTTCCGGCGGCAGTATGTCCACCGGCCAGCCGAGAATGGCAATCGCCATAATGGGTTTGCCGCCCATGGCGTAAATATCACTGATGGCATTGGTCGCAGCGATGCGACCAAAATCAAAGGGGTCATCAGCAATGGGCATAAAGAAATCTGTGGTACTGAGAATCACCTGGCCATTGCCAATGTCATAGGCGGCAGCATCGTCTTTGCTGCTGTTACCCACTAATAAGTTGGCATCGGTCGGAAAGGTCAGGCTGGAGGCCAGAATACGATCAAGTACTTTAGGAGATATTTTGCAGCCGCAGCCAGCACCATGGCTGTACTCGGTTAATTTGATTGCGGGTGTAGTTGTCTGATTGCTCGTCTGATTGCTTATCGGGTTGTTCACTAGCGGCTGGCCCCTAAATTGATAAATTTCTCATTTTGAGGTGTCCATGATACAACCCGCACGGCGG
>DATERS010000003.1:0-4669 GCA_035271365.1 Thiopseudomonas sp. | reverse complement strand
GGCGAACGCATGAAATTGCTGGTGGTTGAAGATGAGATAAAAACAGGCGAGTATCTGCGCCAAGGCTTATCGGAATCAGGCTTTGTCGTGGATCTGGCGCACACTGGGCTAGATGGCCATCATCTTGCGCTGACAGAGCATTATGATCTCATTATATTGGACGTGATGCTGCCCGACGTTGATGGCTGGCGTATTGTTCAAGCGTTGCGCGAAGTAAAATCGACCACACCGGTATTGTTTTTGACCGCGCGCGATAGCGTAGAGGATCGAGTCAAAGGCTTGGAACTGGGCGCGGATGACTATTTAATTAAACCTTTTGCTTTCTCCGAGCTATTAGCACGCGTGCGCTCCTTATTGCGCCGAGGCACCACGCCGGTCTTGCAAAACCAATTGCAGATTGCTGATCTTGTCTTGGATATTCCACGTCGGCAAGCCCAGCGGCAGGATGTACGTATTAACCTGACCAATAAAGAATTTGCATTATTGGAGTTACTGGTGCGCCGCCAAGGTGAAGTGTTACCACGCTCTCTGATTGCATCGCAGATTTGGGATATGAATTTTGATAGCGATACTAATGTCATCGACGTAGCGATTCGTCGCTTGCGTGCCAAAATCGATGATAATTTTGAACCCAAACTTATTCATACGGTGCGCGGTATGGGTTATATGCTTGATGTCAGTCGTGAGGCTTAACCCGTGACTCTCCGCCCGGCATCTCTAGCACTGCGCCTGACTCTATCGATTGGCGCAGTCATAACTGTGGTACTTCTTACACTGGGTTGGATAGTTGAGCGTTCGATTGATACTCATTTTGTTCAACAGGATGTGGATGAGCTGAATGCGGTGGTGCTAGCTGTTGAGCAGTCGCTGTTAGGCGCTCCGTCAGATACAACAACTGAAGATCTTAAGCGTCGCTTAGCGGGTGCGGTGTCTGGCCATCATAATGCCCGATTTCGCTTATCTGATGTTAGCGAGAAGGTGCTGTACGCAACGACTGATGAGGGTCTTGACGGTTTTGAACAGCGCGTTTCTTCGGTAGATACCATCAGTATTGATACGGTAAGCATGTGGCAGGATAAAGGGCAGACCTACAGGGGTGCTGCTGTGCAATTAATACCAAAAGGGACTCTAGATGATCAACCCTTAACGCTAGTTGTCGCGACAGATATTGGTTTTCATTTGCACTATCTTGAAGATTTTCGTATTTACTTGAAGCTGATTACTTTGGCAGCAAGCTTGATTGCTATTTTGGCGACATGGTTTGCGGTCCATCAAGGCCACGCTCCTCTACGCCGTATCAGTGCGGAAATTCGTCGAATTAAATCCGATCATCTCTCTATTCGACTGGCACCTAACACTGTTCCGGTGGAGTTAACTGAGTTGGCTGTGTCATTCAATGAGATGCTCGATCGGATCGAAGAGGGCTTTGAGCGTCTCTCAAATTTTTCTGCTGATATCGCGCATGAGCTGCGTACGCCGATCACGAATCTACGTACGCAGACCGAAGTTGCTCTGTCGCAATCACGTGACCTCGAGCAGTATCAAGAGATTTTGTATTCGAGTTTAGAAGAGTACGAGCGTATGGCCAAAATGGTCAGTGATATGCTGTTTTTGGCTCAGGCGGATAACCATCAGCTGCAGGGCGAACGGGTTGAAGTCAACTTGGCGACTGAAGTGCAGATGCTATTTGATTATTTCGAAGCCTGGGCTGAAGAGCGCTCCGTTGCATTGGAGTGCAAAGGTTCAACTCTGTACGTTCAAGGCGATAGGCTGATGATCCGTCGCGCACTGAGTAATCTTTTATCCAATGCCATACGTTACACCCCGGCAGGGCAAACAGTTACAGTTCGTCTTGTCGCTAGAAGTGACGGTAGGGTGATCATTCGTATTGAGAACCCAGGCCTAGCGATCAATGCTGAACATCTGCCAAAATTATTTGATCGGTTTTATCGAGTCGATCCTTCGCGTCAACGTAAAGGCGATGGGGCAGGTTTGGGCTTAGCCATTGTTAAGTCGATTATTGACGCACATGGCGGCACGATTATCGCAACACGTGAAGGCGAGCATATGGTTTTTGAGATCCAGTTTCCTTAGATCGTAATTCAGTATATGGCTTGATGCTGCTGTTCTGTTAAGCGCTAATAGGACAAATATTAATGCCTGTCATAATGTGCTGTATTGGGCACTTAAAGCGTTTAAATGGTGATTAAGTACTTATAAAGGTACCTTGTGATTATTGCTAGAATCAGCATATGCATAGCTGAGTATTCTTACCAAGCGTTGGGTCATGCACACTGCAGTGATGAGCTTGAGTCGTTTATAAAATGAGTGGCCCACAGCGTTATTGAGAGTTTTAAGACGCGTTTAGGGTGTTAGGTATGACAAATAAAGCAAAGAGTTATTAGGGCAGGGCAGTAGTGATGCATTGTCCTGAACTGCATAAATTAAGCATGATCATCAAGCGTGTTATACGTATAAATGTAACGAAAAAAATTGTGCAAGCCATCATCACTTACCTACTGTGACCGGAACAGCTACAGGCACGATCCGCACGGATACTAAGTTAAGAGCGTGGACTTCCCCGAATAACATGACAACAATAGTGTTAGCGTATCTAAGTGATACAACAAAATAAAACGGAGAAGTTCAGATGAAAAGATTAAATAATAAAGTCGCCTTAATCACGGGCGCTGGCTCAGGAATGGGCAAAGCTCAGGCAAAATTATTTGCTAAAGAAGGTGCGAAAATCATCGCTGCAGATATTGATATGAATGGTTTAGAAAAAACCGTTGAAGAAATCAAATCAGAAGGTGGAGATGCCTATGCCGTCCAGATTGATGTTTCAAAAAAAAGCAGTGTTGAAGCAGGTGTGAAAAGTGGTTTGGAACACTACGGACAGGTAGACATACTAAGTAATACCGCTGGAATCTTAGACGATTATAAGCCGACCCTGGATACCTCTGAAGACCTGTGGGATAAGATCATGGGGATCAATCTTAAGGGGGTTTACTACATGACTAATGCGGTTCTACCCCATATGTTAGAGAGAGAAAAAGGTGCGATTATCAACTTCGGTTCCATAGCTTCATTTGTCGCAGGTGGCGGCGGTGCAGCATATACCGCAGCAAAACACGCGATAGCAGGCTATACCAAGCAACTTTCTTTTGATTATGGGCAAAAAGGAATTAGAGCTAATGTCATTGCCCCTGGAGCAATAGAAACAGGCATGACCAAAAAGATATTTGAAGAAGGATCAGCAGAAGTGATGAATTCAGTAAATTCTGTCCCTGCGGGAAGATACGGTCAGCCTGAAGAGGTTGCTAATGTGGCTTTGTTCCTCGCGAGTGATGAAGCATCATTTATGCATGGCGCTATCGTTCCTGTAGATGGTGGCTGGCTAGTGAAATAAGCATCGTTCGCTACGAGTGTTGGAGAATAGCTGATTTTTACTTCCGATCTCGAAGGGTTTGATAGCGCTTTCAGAGCGATTGTTGTCAATGGCGACTACGCTCTGTTCGATGTAAAGCACACTGCTGCAGCAGTGGCCAGATCTCCGTACATATTTCCTGTGCGCATGACCTGTACTACTCAGTTTAAAACAGTACAGAAGTTATCCGTGCGAAGAAATAGACTATGGCAACAGCACGATTAAACATCAGGCTTAATGAGGAAATCAAAGCTAAATCTGAAAAAACCTCAGCGTTGCTGGGCTTAAAAAGCTTAACTGAATATGTGGTCAGACCAATGGATGAGGACACGTCACAGGTTATTGCTCAACATGAGAGTATGACTATTGAAGAGAAAGTATTTGATCGGTTTATGGCCGTTTGTGATCAGGCTCAGGCCTCTAACAAAGAGGACAATATAAGAACGCCCGATACTGAAGCCCGTCGTGCGGTTGGAAGAACGAGTGAGAAGCGAGATTCCAGAGAGCAAAACTATTTTCGTGAAGCCCCAGACTGTGAGAAAGGGACCTCTCGAAAAGTAAATCACATGAGCGTTTTGAGCTATTGAGAGTGAGCGAGAAAAAAGCGCATCATCTCGGCACTGGCATCCGGGCCACGGGCGTCGGCGTATGAGCCGCTTTCACTTCCACCAGCCCAAGCATGTTGTGCACCATGAACTGCCCAGTGCTCTGCATCAATGCCGTCGGATGACTTCATTGTTGTTAACGTTGACTGACGCTCGTCAGCCTGACCCATAACTTCTTCTGAAAGTGTAGCGCCATCACCCTCAAATCCGTGCATCAACTCCCAGCCATTTGAAGGATGTACAGTCCCGTCTAAATCGCCGTGAAAAACGATGAGTGGGCGCTCCGGCGTGGCTGTCACCATGGCTAAAGGCCCGCGTGGCGACAAGGCGCCGAACGTCATGGCACCGAGCGCAGAAAGGAGGCTAGACGCACGCTGGTAAGGTAAGCCGGAGTGGATGCCCGCTGCGGCATAGAGGTCAGGATAGGTGTGGATCATCACCGCGGCCATCGCGCCGCCAGCCGACATGCCCGCGACATAAACACGCTTCACATCGATATTAAAGTCAGCAATGATGTCCCGTGTAATGCCCGCGATAAGCGAGGGCTCACCGATGTCCCGTTGCTGATGTTCGAACTGATACCAATTCCAGCAACTTTCACTGTTCGCATAGGTCGGCTGAATTGGGTAAGCCACGA
>DATERS010000002.1:0-4336 GCA_035271365.1 Thiopseudomonas sp. | reverse complement strand
AATACACGCTCATCAGCCGCTGCTAAATCAAGCAGAATCTTACGCGCATGCTTAATATTATCGCTGTAATCAATGCCCACCTTGATCTCTACACGGCGGGTTGGCTTGCGTGAGTAGTTGGTCACTATGCCATTGGAGAGCGAGCCATTGGGTAACACAATCACCTTATTGTCCGCGGTACGCAGCAAGGTGTGGAAAATCAAAATACTTTCCACTGTACCGCCGACACCTTGCGCCTCAATATAATCACCGGCGCGAAATGGGCGTAAAAATAGAATCAGCACGCCACCGGCAAAGTTCGCCAGACTGCCCTGCAAAGCCAAACCAACAGCCAGACCCGCCGTACCAATTAAAGCTAAGAATGAAGTGGTTTGAATACCAATCATACCGGCGACACTGAGCAGCAACATAATCCGTAGCAGCGCAAGGCTCAGCGAACTTAGGAAGCCAATCACCATCGCATCGGCATGACGATTTTGCAGAAAACCAACTAGGCCCTCGGTGATACGATTAATCAGCCACCAACCTAGCCCTAGGGTAATCAGCGCAAAAAGAATATGACTGCCGTGCTCAACTAAAAGCGGCAGCCAGTTAGCTTTTATATCTGCCAACCAAGTATCAAGCGTGATGTCTTGCATAAAAAATCTCTGAATCAATAAGTGTGCAGGTTATTTTACATAACTGATACAAGGATGAAAGTATTGTTTGAGCCTAATGGCTTAATGCCACAAACCACTCAATATCAAAGCGCTAGAAAAAACTCCATATACTTAAAGTATCTCTGCGAGGCTGTCGCAAAAGTCTGGTCTTAAGTGACGCAGTGCAGGAATTGAGCAAAGATGGTGTATCGAGAGGACACCATCCCTTCACTGAAAAAAATGCATACAGCGATACATACACCCAGCAAAAACAGCCATCCGACAAAACCTGTATCATCTGCACTCAAGCTTTTACCACTAACCTGATTGAGTTTGCACCATGAACGCAGCCAAACGTTATGAAATCTTCCGCCGCTTTCAAGAAGACAATCCCAAGCCCGAAACCGAGCTCAATTACAGCTCACCCTTCGAGTTATTGATTGCTGTGATCCTCTCGGCTCAAGCCACGGACGTCGGCGTCAACAAAGCCACCGACAAACTCTACCCCGTCGCCAACACCCCAGAGGCGATCTACGCTTTGGGTTATGACGGCCTGTGTGAGTACACCAAAACCATCGGCCTCTACCCCACCAAAAGCAAAAACGTGATTGAAACGTGCAGACTTTTAATCGAACGCCACAACAGCCAAGTCCCCGATACGCGTGAGGAACTTGAAGCGCTACCTGGCGTGGGTCGCAAAACGGCAAACGTGGTGCTGAATACGGCATTTGGTCAAGTGGCGATGGCGGTTGATACGCATATTTTCCGCGTCAGCAACCGCACTAAAATCGCCACGGGCAAGAACGTCTTAGAGGTAGAAAAGAAATTACTCAAAGTCGTCCCCAAAGAATTTATTCTCGATGCACACCACTGGTTGATCCTGCACGGACGCTATGTTTGCCAAGCGCGCAAGCCTCGTTGTGGCAGTTGCAGAATCGAAGATTTATGCGAATTTAAAGAGAAAACATCGGACGATTAGTTTTAACAATCGATATACAGCAAACCCATTGAAAAATACTTTTTTACCTGGAGCCATTTAATGGTTATAAGGTGCGCCAACGGAAACTCCCGTATGCGAGGCTCAAATCATGAGTAAAGAAGATTTAGAAATAGATGACGATTTCATAGCAGAGGATGCTGAAGAAATTGAGGAGGAAACCCCTGCTCAAGCTGCAAAGACCAACCTGACCAAGCGCCGTACCATCGACAACCTACTCGAAGAACGCCGCTTGCGTAAACAACTCGCTGAATACGACTACGATATAGACTGATATATCGCAACACGCTACAACACTTGTAAGGCGGGCATCTATGCCCGCCCTATCAATACGTCAAGCCCGCTACAGACAGCCATACCTGACAAACCACACACCTCACAAATAACCACACAATCTGCAAACAACGCCTACCTATGCGCGATTATATAGCCTGCAAACAACGCCCTCAGGTAAGAGCTGGCCATGCCTGCGACATGGGCCATACACACACCAAAAACCACTCAAAACAAACTGATACCGCACGGTTAAGCAGCTGATCTGCAGGCTATCGCAGGGCTGCTAGGTAGCGGTCGTAGGCATGGCCAACTCTTACAAAAGCGTTAGGATTAGCAGCTGATCTGCAAGCTATCGCAGGGCTGCTAGGCTGCAGTCGTAGGCGTGGCCAACTCCTACAAAAGCGTGAGGATTAGCAGCTGGCTTGCAGGCTATCGCAGGGCTGCTAGGCGGCGGTCGTAGGCGTGGCCAACTCCTACAGGAGCATGATCCAGCACACATGCAAGAGCATGATCATCCAGCACACATACAAGAGTATGATCATCTAGGGCATATGCTAGAGCACGATCATCGAGCATATATGCGCGATAATCACACTATTTTAACGGTATTAGAACCCTGCATACTGTAAATAACCGCTGGTGATTTGATCGCCCCAGATCAGGGCTATCCAACCGGCTAAGGCTAAATACGGGCCAAAGGGGATTGGCTTACTGAGGCTATTGCGTTGCACGCGCAAAATAATCACGCCCAACACTGCACCCACCAACGACGATAATAGAATCGTTAACGGCAAGATCTGCCAGCCGCCCCATGCGCCGAGCAAGGCCAGTAGCTTAAAGTCGCCGTAACCCATGCCGTCCTTGCCGGTAACTGCCTTAAACAGCCAGAAGATCGACCACAAGCTCATGTAGCCAATCACCGCGCCCCAGAAGGCATCGGTCAAGCTGACAAACATCCCAAAGCTATTTAGAATCAAACCCAACCACAGCAGCGGCAACACCAATACATCAGGTAAAATCTGATGATCAGCATCGATCAAGCTCATGGCCAATAAGCCCCAAGTCAGCACCAGCATCGCCAAGGTGTCCCAGCTCACGCCATACTGCCAAGCAATCACCCCAGCCAACACACCGCCAGCCAGCTCCACCAATGGATAACGTTGACTAATCGGGCCTTGGCAGGACGAACAGCGTCCGCGCAAAAACAGCCAACTCACTAGCGGAATATTTTCCCAAGGCCGAATCTCATGCTCACAATGTGGGCAAGTCGAGTTAGGCAACAATAAGTTAAAGGTTTCAGCCTGCTCTTCCGCTGGCATCTCCAACACTTCACGGGCCTGACTGCGCCAATCACGCATCATCATCTTGGGTAAGCGATACACCAGCACATTTAAAAAGCTGCCGACCAATAAACCAAGCACCGCCACACTCAGCGCAAACACCACAATATGGCTCTGCCAAAAATCAATAATCAGCATCGTTAAACCACCGCACCCAACTGGAAGATCGGCAGATACATAGCAATCATCAAGCCACCAATTAACACACCCAAGACTGACATAATAATCGGCTCAAGCAATGAGGTTAAACCATCCACCGCATTATCCACTTCAGACTCATAATGCGTCGCGACTTTATCCAGCATATTATCAATCGCACCGGACTCTTCACCAATGGAGGTCATCTGCAACACCATCGATGGGAACACCCCCGTATTACGCATGGCAAAGTTCAGCTGCATACCAGCAGTCACATCGGTCTTGACCTGCATCACCGCATTCTTAAAGACGATATTACCCGTCGCTCCCGCCACAGAATCCAAAGCATCCACCACCGGCACACCGGCAGCAAAGGTCGTGGCTAAAGTACGGCTAAAACGCGCCACAGCCGCTTTATAAATAATATCGCCCACCACCGGCATTTTCAGCAGTAAGCGGTCAACACGGTCACGAAAGGCTTGCGAGCTGCGGTGAAAGCGCCTAAACAAAAAGAACGCAGCAACGCCCGCAACCAGAATCATCCAGCCACTGCTTTGCACAAACTCAGACAGATGAATCACCATCATGGTAAAGGCCGGTAATTCAGCACCAAAGTTAGCAAACACATCTTGGAACTGCGGCACCACTTTAATCAGCAAAATAGCAGTCACAATCAAAGCAATCGCCATCACCGCAATCGGATAGTTCATGGCTTTTTTAATTTTTGATTTCAGCGCTTCGGTCTTTTCCTTATAGGTGGCGACACGATCCAGCATCCCTTCCAGCGAACCGGACTGCTCACCCGCGTCGACTAAGTTGCAATACAACTCATCAAAATACAGCGGGTGTTTACGCAAAGCGACGGCTAAACTACTACCACTGGACACATCGTTTTTGATCGTATCCATCAGCTTACGCATATTGGGGTTATCCACCCCTTCAGTAAT
>DATERS010000001.1:0-2102 GCA_035271365.1 Thiopseudomonas sp. | reverse complement strand
CGCGTCAAAACCACCCACCACTAAGTTACCTTGGGCAATGGCATACACATTACCGTCGATACCTTTAAGCGGCGTCATCAGCAAACTACCGCCACGCAAGCTTTTGGCGTTACCAATCGACGATACGGTGATATCAATGGTCTGACCTGGGCGCGCAAAGGGCGGCAAGTCCGCATGAATCGACACCGCAGCTACGTTTTTCAGCTGCACGTTGCCACCGGGTGGTACTTTAATACCGAACTGCGCCAACATATTGTTAAAGGTTTGCACGGTAAATGGGGTTTGTGTGGTTTGGTCACCACTGCCATTAAGGCCTACCACCAAACCATAACCAATCAACTGGTTGCTGCGCACACCTTGGATGCTGGCCAAATCTTTTAAACGCTCAGCTTGAGCAAAACCGCTCAACAGCAGGGTTGCAAGGCAGGCTATAAGATACTTAGGCATACAATTCCCTACCTTTAGAATGGAAATAACGGGCTAAGAAAGAAACGATCCAACCAGCCCGGCTTACTGGCGTTAGCAAAAGCACCGGTACCAGAATAGGTGATCCGCGCATCGGCAATGCGTGTGGATGACACCACGTTATCGGTGCTGATGTCATCGGCTCGGACAATGCCAGAAATGCGCACCAGTTCATCACCGGTATTTAAAGTCAGCCATTTTTCGCCGCGTACCGCGAGGATACCGTTGGGGTAGACCTCGGCAATGGTCACAGTAATAGAGCCCGACAAACTGTTGCTTTGCCCTGTTTGTCCAGACCCTTTAGTGCCGCGCTTGGCACCATAACCGGCTTCCAGACTAAGATTGTCATTGGTCATACCCAGCGCGCTTAAACCGGCTAATGGGTTTTTCGGTGTCACCGCCATACCTAAAATATTCGGCACGCCAATATCGACATTGCTGTCTTTTTGAATCTGCGAGTTAGCATTTTTACTGGCTTGGGTGCGCTCATTTAAGCTGATGGTAATGATGTCACCGACGCGGAAGGCTTTACGGTCAGTAAAGTAGTTGGTGTCAAAATCAGCTTGATAAATCGCACCATTATTCGATGCGGCAGGCAGCGGTGTGCGCGGTAACACAGGCGCATAGTAGGGGTCATTGGGCTTGGGCGGCACTGGCATACAGCCCGCTACAAGAACCGTTAGCAAACAACTGACTGCGATCACTGAAGATTTCATCACACTACTCCGCATCACTCAATTAAAGCTGCTGTGTAATAAAGGACAGCATCTGGTCTGCCGTTGAAATGACTTTAGAGTTCATCTCATAAGCGCGCTGAGTGGTGATCATATTCACCAACTCCTCAACCACACTCACGTTGGAGTTTTCCAAGGTGTTTTGCAGCACCGTACCCAAGCCGTTTAAGCCTGGCGTACCGTCTTGTGGCGCACCACTGGCAGCCGTTTCTAAAAACAGGTTATTACCAATGGCTTCTAAACCCGCAGGGTTTACAAAGTCGGTGATCTGAATATTGCCGACAATTTGCGCCTGCGGGTTACCTGCAGTGGTCACTGTGGCGGTACCGTCTTCACCGACAGTAAAGGTGCGTACTTCCGGCGGCAGCATAATCGCCGGCTCTAAAGGAAAGCCACTGGAGGTCACCACTTGACCGTCGGAGCTGAGATGAAAACTACCATCACGGGTATAGGACACTGTGCCATCGGGCATTAACACTTGGAAAAAACCGCGACCATTAATCGCCATATCCAAAGGCTGCTCAGTGGTTTGCAAACTACCAGCAGTGAAGATTTTTTGTGTACCGACAATGCGCACACCGGTACCGAGCTGCAAACCGCTGGGCAACTCACTGTCTTGGCTGGATTGTCCGCCGGGCTGGCGACGAATTTGGTACAACAAGTCTTCGAACTCGGCGCGATCACGCTTAAAGCCCGTGGTGGACACGTTAGCTAAGTTATTGGAAATTGTCGTCAGGTTCATATCCTGTGCGGATAAACCTGTTTTGCGACCCAAAGTGCTGGAAGCATGATGTTTCTCCTCGAGCGTCGACTTTATGACGCTGCAATACCAAATGTGCAATTCATTACCTTAACTGCATGATCCGTGCCACTGCCGATGAATTGTCCTCAGCGGTGCGCATC